>JALSLU010000055.1 GCA_026988125.1 Sulfurospirillum sp. | reverse complement strand
TTCTGCCTAGGTGTGCTTATAGTGCGTAAGGTCAGTTAATAGTTGATTTTTTTATGTTTATCTTTTTTATATTGAGTTTTGTTTTTCTCTTTGTGAAGTAGATTTGCTTCTTTTAGGAGGGTTTCTTGGAAGTTTTCAATTTTTTCTTCATTTAAAATTTTTAGCATAAGATTTACATAGTTTTGAAGTGCAACAGGGTAGGCTGAATTTAGTCTAACTGGTTCTACATCTTTTAGTTTTTCATAGCTTTTTTGAACTCTTTGTTTTAGAGTTTCATATTCAAAATTTTTATCTTTTAGGTAGGAGATATTGCTCTTTGCAAATTTTTCTAAAGCTCTTATAAATTTTAATCTTTTTACCTTTTCATTCATTTAAAAATCCAATAACAAGAAGTAGGTATGGTATGAAAACAAGTGATGTAACAAAGACTAATGATGTAACATCAATGGGTTTGCAATTGTATAGTGATGAGAGATTAACATTTGTAACAGCTAAAGGTACAATTAACTCAAGAAGAATGATATGAATCATAAAGCTATCTAGTTCAAAATTGTACAAAACTATATATGCTATTAGGGGAATAATTATAAATTTTATCATATTAACATGCAAAATTAGTTTTTTATTTAGTTTTTTTAGTTTAACACTATATAAAAACATTCCAAAAATCATTAATTGAAGCACCATTGAAGCATATGCACCCATTTGCAATGATGTGAGAATTGAGGGATGAATTGTTAATTCTAACAGATTAAAAGTTATTGCTAAAATGGCAAACCAGATTAAGGGAAGTTTTACAATGTTTAATAGTGAATCTTTAATGCTAAAACTCCCTCTAGAGTAAAAATAAACCCCTATGGTATAAATTATAAAAATATTTACAATATTTATGAGTGAAGTATAGATTATTGATTCTTCTCCAAATAGAGCAATGCCAAGAGGAATTCCTAAATTTCCTGTATTTCCTATTACACTTGAAATAGTTACGATTGATTTTTCTTTGCTGTTAGTAAAAAATAGTTTTGCGTAAAAAAAAGACAAAATAACTAGAAAAATTGTTATAACAAGGTAGATAAAAGGAGCCTGGATGGATATACTATCGATTTTTTGTGTACTTAGTCCCCAAAAGGTTAACATTGGCTGCAAAAAGTAGATAGATAGTATGACTAAAGATTTCTCCTGTAGTTCATTTTTTAGTTTCAGCTTGGCAAAGTACCCTAAAATAATAAATAGGTATATTGATACGACTGATAAAAATATATCCAAGCTATGCTCTCTCTAGTTTAGCTCTATAATCATCTTTTTCCTCTTCTTGTCTAATTCTCAAATAGTTATCCAATTTTTCTCTATTTTTTTCAAAGACTTTTTCAAAATCTGAATCACTTTTTAGATCAGTCTTTCCAAATTTTTCCAAAAGAAGGTTTGAGTTTCCAGTTAAAACTAGATATTTATTTCCTTCAAACTCTAAAAGAAGTACACTATTCGCATTATCAATCTGTTTCTTTTGTAATATGTTTATATCTAAGTTTGAAAGAGTATTGGCGCTTCCTTTGAAGAGCCAAAAGCTGTTTTTAGAACTATTGGTACTAGTAGTTGAGGTTACTCTTTTTTTTATCCATAACATAAAAATTATCATTATTAGCAATAGCAATATAACACTTATGTATCTTCCATCAATTGTGCTTTCATTTTCTTTTGTAGGTAAATTTATTTGTTGTTGGGTATTTGTTTCCATCGGCAGTCTTGCTATATTCTCTTTTATAGGTTTTGTTCTTATTCTTAGTCCAAAGCCATCTACTGTTTTTGATGCAACTACACTAAAACGATTTTTACTTTTTATTATGATATTTATCTCATTCTCATTTGGTTCAATCGTAATAGCTTGTACTATTTTAGAGTCTATGTTTTTTTCAACAAGATTATCGTATGATAAATCCTTTAAGATAAGAGTAACAATGTTTTTTCCCTGTTTTTTTAAAATTTTTCCATCGTATGGTGAGTCAAAAGAGAGCATTAGGTCCACTCTATCACTTCTTTCATATATGTTATAAGTAAGCAAGCTTGTAGCATTTAAAATTGAGATAGATAGTAAAAAAATAGATAGAATCTTTTTCATCCTTCCTCTTTCTTAAAGTATTGAATTACAGTTTTAGAATCTAAGATCTCGTTTATACGAATTGCTAAATTTTTTTCATAAACCATTACCTCACCCTTGCCAAAAATTTTACTATTGACAAAAAGTTCCACACTCTCTCCGGCTGGTTTTTCCAAATCTATTACAGAACCCTTTTCCAGCTTTAAAAGTTCTCTAATGCTCATCGTAGTTATCCCAAGTTCTGCGATAAAATCAACGCTAATATCCAAAAGGTTTTCGTATCCTTTTAGTAGTTTATGCTCAATAAACTCAATTTCATCTTTTTCCATTATTTATCCACTGTTTTTTTACCTATGATAAAGGTTCTATTTTTAAATTTATAAAGCAAAAACTCTTCCATCTTTAAGTTTTTGGGATCTTTTATCTCACCTAAAAACTCAGGAGTTGAAAGTTTTAGTCCTTTAAATTTCTCTTGAAGCTCCACTTTTGCAGAGCCAATTATGAGGTTTGACACCTCTTTTAATAGATCGTCCAAATCACTATCTTTTAAATTATCTTCAAAAAGAAGCACCTTAGCAATCTCATTTAGAGTACTTTTTTTAAATAACAAATACCACTGAACCTCTGTTTTATCATAGGTTAAAAAAATAGCAGCACCATAATACTCTTTTCCAAAAGACTTTGCCTCTTGTATATCAAAGTCTAAAATTTCGTTAAAAAACTTGTTTGTATATTTTTTGATAATCTCCAACATAGTCAATTTCCTTATTTTTGTTGATTTATTATAGTTTAAGTTTATTAAAACATTAATTAAGTATGATACTTTTTATAAACTGACCTTACGCACTATAAGCACACCTAGGTGATAAAAGTTGCACTCTAATGCAAGGAAGTATAGCAAAATTGTAGTTATTCTACTATGAAGCTATGCTGACGCAGCAGTAGGGTGCAAAT
>JALSLU010000054.1 GCA_026988125.1 Sulfurospirillum sp. | reverse complement strand
TGAAATTGAGGTTTTTAAATTAGTCCAGCAATGGATGCCTTTGATTTCAGTGGTTAATGATTCAGAAGACAGCCAAAAGGTTATTGATGGGATAACAGAAAACTATATTGAATTTTTAGATGCTTGTAATAAATAACATGACAATTTGACATTTTATCTATAACCTAAAAAAACAGATGATATAATAATGAAATCAAGGATAAAAATGAACTATCAAAGAACAATCCAAGAACTAGAATCAAAAGCCACACTATGGTGGTCGGTACAATTACATGAAGCAAATGCGAATATTAGTATCATCCCCAAACTTTTAGAAACTCAAGATGACTTTCTACGTATCATATCTTTAGCAAAAGGTAATCCTTTTAAACTTTTTGATATTTTAGAAGCATCAGAATTTCCTGCAAATTTATTTTTAAAACATCTATCAGTATTGGCAGATTATGGAGGAGAGCCAATTCAACGACTTGGTCGCTCTTTTGATGATATTTTCAAAAATAACGATGGGAAATATCTTATAAATTTTATTTGGGAAGCAACAAATTTCGAATATGAGTTCAACGCCCTTCCTGTTCGTGGACTGGGTAATAAAAAGTTATTTATGGATGGAGAGAGATTAACAAAATCTCAGCCATTAAGTGATATATACAGAGATATGATTGTCATTTTAATGTTTGGTTCAACTTCTACAGTTAGTCAAGAGGCAGGACTATCTAAATGTGAGATTGGTACACTTTTGGGCAAGGCTAACATACTAGAGAAGTTTGTAAAACAACGCTATATCAATGTAAGTAGAATTACAGGTGGGGCAACAGCAAATTCACTTGGGCAGTTGGCACAAAAAGAGGTTGTTTGCTACTTAAAAAACTCTCTTCCAAAAGAGTATGAAGTTGTTAGTAATGGATACATACAACTTGATGGTTATAATAAAGATGGGGGAATGCCTTTTGATATAGTCATTGAAAGAGAGAATCAATTTATTGGTATAGAGATTAGTTTTCAAGTTACTACCAATAGTACAATTGAACGAAAAGCAGGTCAAGCATCTGATAGATTTAATCTTATGCACTCCAATGGATATAAAATTGCGTATGTTCTTGATGGTGCAGGAAACTTTGATAGACAATCAGCACTCTCAACAATTTGTAAATATAGTGATTGTTCAGTTGCTTATTCTGATGAAGAATTTGAAGTTTTATCAAGTTGGATTAAGGAGACAATTTGATAAAGTTTATAGACCTATTTTCAGGGACTGGTGGTATTAGATTAGCTTTGGAACAAGCTTGTAAAAGCTTTGATATCCCAACCCAATGTGTTTTAAGTTCAGAGATAGATAAAAATGCTTGTTTATCCTATGAATTGAATTTTGGAGAAAAGCCATCCTCTGATATTCGAGAGATTCATAATTTTCCTGATTTTGATTTTCTCTTAGCAGGGTTTCCATGCCAGTCATTTTCATACGCAGGTAAACAGAAAGGTTTTGGAGAGACAAGAGGAACACTCTTTTTTGAAGTTGAGCGAATTTTAAGAGAAAAAAAACCTAAATATTTTTTACTTGAAAATGTAAGAGGACTCACAACACATGACAAAGGGCGAACTTTTGAAACTATTAAAAAACACCTTACAGACCTTGGCTATAGCATAGATTATTTTTTATTAAATTCGAGTAATTTTGATGTTCCTCAAAATAGAGTGAGAATATATATTGTTGGCGTATTAAACCAAGAGATAAAAATGACACTACAAAATAATGTAGGAGCATCAGATACACATGCTTTTAAAGCACAAACGCAACCTTCACTTTTTGATGATTTTATTCAGCCCAAAATTGTTAATGATATTTTAGAAAAAAATCCTAATAAAAAATATTTTTGTTCTAAAAAATTCACAAAAGGTCTAAAAAAACAGATAGGAGATGACCTTTCCAAACTTAATGGTTATCGTCTAACAGATTATAGAGGAGGAAACTCAATTCACTCATGGGAGCTTGATATAAAAGGAGCTTGTTCTTCTCGTGAAATTGATTTTATGAATCTTCTTATATCAAATAGAAGAAAAAAAATATTTGGAACACATCAAGATGGTAAAAGCTTGACAAAAGAGCAAATCTTGACATTTTATAAATATAATGATTTTAATAAAATTTCAGAATCACTTATTAAAAAGGGCTATCTTGGACTTTTAGATAAAAAGTATAAACCTGTCTGTGGCAATATGTCATTTGAGGTTTTTAAATTTTTAGACCCAGATGGAATTTCGATTACGCTAACAGCTTCTGATTCCAATCGACTAGGCATTGTTCAAGATAATATTCCAAGAAGATTAACACCAAGAGAGTGTGCTAGATTACAAGGTTATCCTGATAGTTATAAGTTACTTGACAATGATAATGCAGTCTATAAACAGATGGGAAATGGAGTCTCTGTTCCTGTGGTGGAAGCTGTTTTAGTGGATTTTATTAAATATAATATGGTATCTAAATTTAGAAAACTTTCTATAGAAGATAGTTTTAACGATGCTAAAAAGATAAATATTAAGAAACTTACTTATGTTGATATTCCTCTCTCTAACTCTAATATTACACAACAAACTTCAACGCATCTAACGATGTAATTATTGATGCGTCTATGCCAGTTGTTGTTCGTGAGGGTGGTAAACAGTGGGATAGAAATGGCGATGCTTTAGAGTGTGTAGCTGTTATTCCTGATGCCTCTTATGGACTTTTCTATGAAGAGATGGTAAAAGATTGTGTGGCAAATGGTCAATATGATGTAGCTACAATGGGTTCAGTAGCCAATGTTGGTCTTATGGCTCAAAAAACAGAAGAGTACGGTTCTCACCCAACTACATTTGAGATGAGTGAAGCTGGAACAGAGCTTATGAGTTTTAAGGTTGACGCTGGAGAGATTTTAGCATTGGCTGAGTCTTTAAGATTTATCGGTCAAAAGCACTCTGATGAGAAGCTAAAAGCACTTACAGAAGCATTGGACATTGCAAACGATGGTTACCTAGACAACAACAAAGCACCAAGCAGAAAATGTGGAGAGCCAGACAAC
>JALSLU010000053.1 GCA_026988125.1 Sulfurospirillum sp. | reverse complement strand
AGTGGTGCTAAAAATGAGGAATAGATGTCATGTGCAAAATGTGCAAACGAGATAGTAAAAACTTTTGACTTTTTAAACTTGCTACTCATCTATGACTATATTCTTTCCACTACTTTTTGCTTTTAGGAGTCTTCTGTCCGCTCTATTTATAAACTCATCCATGGTTTCATTTAAGCGAAGTGTAGATACGCCTAAGCTTATAGTTATATGTAGCCCATCAAAATTGTAGCTCTCTACCTTTTGTCTTATCTTTTGGGCAACATTTTTAGCCTCTTTTTTGTTGGTATGTGGAAGTATGATTATAAACTCTTCACCTCCCCATCTTCCAAATATATCTGTATCTCTTAAATTTTTCATTGTGACTTTAGATAAAGTTTTTAAAACATAGTCCCCTTTATCATGTCCGTAATTATCATTTACTTTTTTGAAATTATCGATATCGAAGTAAATTAAACTCAAAGGTAAAGAGTGTCTTTGTGATAGCTTTATGAGTTTTTTAAGTTCATCTTTTAACTTAAGTCTATTGTAAATTTCCGTAAGAGTATCACGGTAAGCGATCTTTTGAAGCTCTTTTTTTAATTTGAGTATCTTAATGAGCTGAACAAATATAACCAATATAACAATAACCAAAATTGTTATTATGATGCTAGATTTTATATAGATACTATTTAGAAATTTTTTGCTGTATCCCTCTTGCACTTTTACTTTTATGTAGTTGTTTAAAATCTTTTTTTTCTTATCTTCATCCAAATCATTAATCACCCTATCAAACATCTCTTTTAACATTTTATAGTCATCTCTAAACATAAAAGAGACTTTAAAATCAAATTTTGTTAAGCCATTTATCTTTACATCTAAAAGAGCTAAGTTTGAAATCTCATAAGCTAGAGTTGGCAATATGTCGATTGCGGCAAAAACTTCTCCTTCATTTACCAGTTTTATGGCTTCTTGTGTATTTTTGACACTTTTTATCTTTATCTTCGGATAGTTTGTTTTTACTAGCTCATAAGCAGTATAATTTTTTGCTATAGCTACTGTTTTATTATTTAAAAAATCTAGATTTGGTATGAAGCTTATGTCCGATTTTGTTGCTATTGCAATTTTGTCAGTTCTGTATGGTTCACTAAAAATCGCATATTTTGCTTTATTTTCACTCCAAGTAGTTGAGAAGGTCAAATCTGCTTCTTTGTGTTTTATGGTATCTAGGACTCTGCTCCAATCCTCTACTATTTTTGTGCTACTCTTTAGATACAGGCAATTTTTTATAATTTTAAATATATCTACACCTATGCCTCTTAGTCCTGAATCATCATTCATTACATATGGAGGCCAGTCTCCTGTATCGATCGTTTTTATGGTGTGATTTTTTATAAAATTGACCTCCTCTTTGTAGATAATGTATGGGGAGAAGATAAATTCAACCAAATCAAAATCATACTTTGACTTAGTTAAAAGCATTGTTAGAGTTTTGATTTTTTTGACTTTTTCTCTGTTGAATTTAAAGTTTGATACCAATTTTTTGATCTCTTGTGCTTCAAATTGTAATTTTTCTTTTGTTAGGTTTTGAGTGTTGTATTTGTTTAGGATCACATCTATGGTTTTGCCTCTATGGCTTAGTGCATACTCCCAACCCTTTATAGAAGCTTTTTTAAACTTCTCTATACTTTTGGGGTCTTCAAATCTAAATTTTTCCGAGGTAAAGAGCATGTCACCATATAGATCTAAATTCATATTTTTAGAGAGTCTAAACAGCTTGTATGTTATGTTTTGTTTTTTTGCCCAGTAGGGTTGATCTGTTGAGTAAACAGAGTAGATATCGCACTTTTGATTTAAAATATTGTTTTTATCGAAGTCTATCTTTTTAATTTTTATATCTGTTAAATCCAAACCACCTTGAGATAAAATCATACCTATACTAGAGTATTTAGAGGGTTTAAACCCCATACAAAGAGTTTTCCCTTCCATGTCTTTTATACTTTTTATTGCAGGATTTATACTCATCAACGCAGCTGGTGAGACCTCAAAAATAGGCATAATTGCTACAACTTTTTTGCCTTTTAATCTCTCTTTTATGAGTTTAAAGTCCGATATGCCAAACTCTATATCGCCACTGATAACTTTTTTTATATCAGATGGTTTTTTAAATTCTCTTATGGTGACATTTAACCCAGCATCCTTGTAGTAGCCCATCTCTTTTGCCATATAGAAGCCAGCAAACTGAAAGGAGTGTTTCCATTTGAGCTGAAGTGTTACATCTTTTGAGAAGAGTTGAATAGATAATAGAAGTAAAATAGCTAAATATTTAAGTATGACTCATTCCCTCCATTTAGAGAGTGGTTATTGGCGAGAAGGTGTAGGAATCGAACCTACCAGCGACTAGTCAACTAGCCGCCCATCGGGTTTGAAGCCCGTGCTGCCCACCAGGGTCAGATACCCCCCAACTTTAGATAGAGTGGATTTTACATTAAAAATGTTTAAAGCCATCTAAAATATGGTTAAACTAGATATACATGAGCATTCTCTCTTTTTTTGAAAGGTGAAGCTTTTAAAATTTTATCACCAACTTCAACTTCATAAGTTTTACTTGGTTCGGTTTTAGCAAAGGTTAAGACAAGTTTGGCACTTAAGTCTATATCCTCTTTGTTGGCATTGGCTGAAAGAAGAGAGTATGGACCTGGTATGTGAAGAGCTTTAACTTTTATGTATTTGCTACTTTTTGCTTTTTCTAAAAAATCATTTTCACTCTTATCTCTTCCGATAACAAGTTTTGAACCATTGGGAAGTCTCAAATGGCGACCATTTTTCAAGATGTCAATATCTTCGGACTTTAAGTCATCATATTTTAAGAATTCTCTCATTTTATTTGTAAATCTTTCATCGGTAAGTAGACATCCTCCACCTGGACTTTGAAAATCTTCCCATCCAAACTCTTTTGCCATTTTTAATTGTATATCTCTTCCTCTGCCACTAATGTTTAGTAATTTTTTTCTATCTACCCATCCCTCTCTTTCGGGTTTTGTAGGTTCCAAATTTTTTGCACATAGTGGTCTTAAAATCAAATCATCCTCATCATTGGCAAGTTTTTTAACACTTCTTAGTGCATCTGCTCTTTGACTCATAGGGCGTTGTCCTATAACTTCGCCTGTTACAATAAAATCTGCATCGAATTTTGGAAGCAATTCAAGTGCGATTCTAAACATAAACCCATGACAATCAATACAGGGATTAAAGAACTTTCCATATCCATACTTTGGATTAAAAAGGACATTAGAGATATATTTATCTTTTAGATCCAAAATTTCAAAAGTTGCTCCTGCTAAAGCGGCTCTTCTTCTCATAATTTCGCTAACATCTGTCTTGGAGCCAAATCCGATATTGATATTTATTGCTGTAACC
This sequence comes from Sulfurospirillum sp., assembly GCA_026988125.1. GTDB lineage: Bacteria > Campylobacterota > Campylobacteria > Campylobacterales > Sulfurospirillaceae > Sulfurospirillum_A. The sequence goes on along the minus strand of JALSLU010000053.1, from coordinate 24,206 downwards.
TCTATATTTTGCATAGTCATAAGTTTTATGGCTAGCATACTGTCTAAACCACCACTAAATAGCGCTAAAGCTTTTTTTCCCATTTTTCCTCTTTCAATCTTCTTATTTGATCTTTTATCTTTCTAATTTCAAAACTCTTTTTATCGTAGTCCATTTTAGAATTTTTTACCTTTTTTAACTCTTCATTGTAAAAATTAATTAAAAAATTTACCATAGATGCTATAAATTCACTCTCTTCATAAACTTTTATATCATCTCTAAGTAATATTGAGCGCAATTTAGGATTTTCCAAATCATTTTTTAAAAGTGCTTCTAATTCATAAGAGTGTATTTTAAACATTTTTGGATTTATTGTGTCTAATAGAGTATCAATTAGTTTTGGATTAGCAAGAAGAGTCTTTATGATTGTTAATTCTAAAATATCTTCAAAAGATTTTTTTGAGCTCTTAAGAGATGTTGAGTTGTAGGAGCTAATTTTAATCAAGTTTTGTGAAACTTTTAATTTTGATGCTACTATGCCAATATAGTCTTGAGCAATTACAGCAGGGAGCGTTTTTAAGTATGAAATGATCTCATTTAGAGCCTTTTGTTTTTGCAGAGGATTATTTATATCATGCTGCTTTGTTAGGTGAGTTATGACAAACTCAACAAATGCTATTGGCTTTTTAAAGTAATTAACTAACTCTGCTATGTTTCCATTTTTAACCATATCTGCTGGATCATACCCATTTTCAAAAAGCACTACTCCTCCATCTACGCTAAGTCTACTTAGTAGTAAAGATGCTTTATAAGCAGCTTCTACCCCTGCAGTATCTCCATCATATGCAATTATAACTCTTGGTTCCCCTCTAGTTATTAGAGGAATATGCTCCTTCGTGAGTGCTGTTCCTAATGTTGCAACAGAGTGGTTGAAACTAGCTTGATGAAGCATAATCACATCTAAGTATCCCTCTGTTATAATTATCTCTTTTTGTTTTAAAATGTTACTTTTTGCAAAGTTGTAGCCATATAGAAGAGTTGATTTGTTAAATAGCTTTGTTTGAGGTGAGTTTATATATTTTGCTGGATGATTAGTTATAGTTCTTCCACCAAAACCAACTATTTTTCCAATAGGACTCATAATTGCAAAGGTAATTCTTTCTATAAATCTTGCGTAAATTCTACCTTCACTGCTTGCAACTACACCCAATTCAAGTGCTTCTGAGATGGTGTATCCACTTGATCTTAAAAATTCTAGGGTCTCATTTGAGCTTGGAGCATAGCCTATTTCAAACTTTTCTATAGTTGCCTCACCAATACCTCTTTCAAGAAGATAATTTTTGGCTGTTTGATTTTTATCTAAATTTTTTTTGAAAAAAAGGTTTAAATTTTCTAAAAGTTTTCTATCATCTATTTTTTTGCCACTGTTTGATGTATATGTTAGTGAAAAATTATACATATTGGCAAGTTTTTCTAAAGCTTCTGGGTAGGTTAAATTTTCATACTCCATTACAAATTTTATACTGTCTCCTCCCGCGCCACATGAGAAACAGTGGTAAATTTGCTTGCTAGGACTCACTACTAAACTAGGATTTTTATCGTCGTGAAAAGGGCAGACGCATTTAAAATTTGCTCCACTCTTTTTAAGCTCTAAGTAGCTTCCGACAACATCAACAATATCAAGGTGTGATTTTAAGTTTTCTATGGAGTATGTATCAATCATAATTTTATTATACTAAATTTGGTATAATGTAGAGCTTTATTGGTAGCTACAAAATGAGGAGTTTTTTTGGGTAATTTTTTTATAGAGTATCGTGATCCAATGTTTGGTATATTGGTTCTTTTTGCTATTATTTTTATTATCTCATTTGTAAACTACTGGTGGGGAAACTATAAGAGTAAAGAGGAAAAAAATGATATTGCTCAGTTTATTAAGAGGTTTGAAATAGTTAGTGATGAAAATGCATTTAAAAAACTCTTAAAAGATCATACTATCCCTATAGAATCACTAGTTTTGCTAGCTCATAGTTACTCAAAAAGTGGGGATTTTGAAAAGGCGATTAACCTTTATCTCTTAGCACTTGAGAGAACACCAAAAAGAGATGAGAAGAAGTACATTTTAAGTGAGCTAGGAAAAACCTACTTTAAGGCAGGATTTTTAAGAAGAAGTGAAGATATTTTCTTGGAGTCTTTAAGATTACACCCTAGAAATGAGGAGTCCTTGAAGTATCTTAGTGTCACTTATGAAAAATTAAAAGAGTATGAAAAGGCAATTGAAGTTTTGGATTCATTGGAGGAATTGGGTGCAAAAGTTACCAAGCAAAGGGCTTATTTAAAAGCACTTTTTATAATTTATAACCATAAACTAACCACCTCAGAAAAACTAAAGAGTCTGAAAGAACTTTTAAAGGATGCAAAATTTCTTGAGAGAATCTATTTTGAGTTTTCAATTCAAGCTATGGAGGAGTTCGAGATTTTAGAGTTTGAAAAATTTGAACATAAAAAAATGCTAGATTTACTATGGCATTGTGAAGATAAGAGGATTTTCTTATCGCAAAGTAAAATAGTACAAGAAGTGGCTAGCGCAAGAGGTATGAGAGATCCGATTGAGAGTTTTGAATACTTCGAGTTGGAGGTTATTGCAAAGCTGTTAACTTTAGATTATAAAAGGGCTTCATTAAATTTTGAGTATATCTGTTCAGATTGTAAGCAGAGTTTTCCAGTTCACTTCTATAGATGTCCAAACTGTCAATCAATTGATACAGTCTTGATTGAGCCAATAATCACAAAAGAGAGTTATGAAAAAAATTTATCTTTTCAGTGATGGCTCTAGTCTTGGTAATCCAGGAGATGGAGGCTATTGTGCGATTTTAAAATTTGGTGAGCATGAAAAAGTTATAAGTGGTGCTAAGAGTGATGCTACAAATAACCAGATGGAGTTGTTAGCAGTCATAGAGGGTTTAAAGGCACTTAAAGAGCCTTGTGAAGTTGAGGTTGTGAGTGATTCTAGTTATGTTGTAAGAGCTATAAATGAGTGGCTTGATGGCTGGATTAAAAAGGATTTTAAAAAAGTTAAAAATCCTGAGTTTTGGAGAGAGTATGTAGATGTTTCAAAACCACACAAAATAAAAGCAACTTGGGTTAGAGGGCACAATGGGCATACAGAAAATGAAAGATGTGATAAAATAGCAAAAGAGGAAGCAACCAAAATAAGGAAAAGCAGATGTTAAAAGAGTTACAAAAGCGTTTGGATTATCAGTTTAGAGATCAAAATCTGATAGTCGAGGCACTTACACATAAGAGTTATAAAAAACCATACAATAATGAAAGACTGGAGTTTTTAGGTGATGCAGTTTTAGATTTGATAGTAGGAGAGTATCTATTTTTCAAATTTCCCGATGTCGCTGAAGGAGATTTAAGTAAATTAAGGGCATCTTTAGTAAATGAAAAGGGTTTTGAAAAATTGGCAAAACTACTAAATTTAGGGGAGTGTATCTACTTATCTGTTGCGGAAGAGAACAATAAGGGAAGACAAAAACCATCACTTCTTTCAAATGCATTTGAAGCAGTTATAGGAGCACTCTACTTGGAAGCTGGATTGCAAAAAGCAAAAGAGGTTGTGGTGCCGCTTTTGGAAAGAGCATATCCAGTAATCGATTTAGATACAGTCTTCAGGGATTATAAAACTACTCTGCAGGAGTTTACCCAGGCATATCAGGGGATAACACCTGAGTACAAATTAGAGAGTTCTAGTGGACCAGATCATCAAAAAGAGTTTGAAATCTCGGTAAACATTCATGGAAAACAAATAGCAGTAGCAAAGGGAAAGAGCAAGAAAGAGGCTCAGCAAAATGCAGCTAAAATTGCATTGGAAATTTTGACTCAGGAAAAGAGATAATGGCACAAAACAGTTTTGGATATAGGTTTAGTTTTACAACCTTTGGTGAGTCTCATGGCAGAGCAATAGGGTGTGTTGTAGATGGAGTTCCAGCAGGAATTAAGATAGAAGAAGAGTTTATACAAAGTGAAATGGATAGAAGAAGACCAGGCAAAAGTAGGTTTGCTACTTCAAGGGATGAGGGTGATAGGGTTGAGATTTTAAGTGGTCTATTTGAAGGAGTTAGTACAGGTACTCCAATAGCTATGGTTATTTTTAATCAAAATCAAAAAAGCAGAGATTATAGCAATATAAAAGATATATTTCGCCCTGCTCATGCTGATTTTACCTACTTTAAAAAGTATGGAATTAGGGATTATAGAGGTGGCGGAAGAAGTAGTGCTAGAGAGACTGCTGCTAGAGTTGCAGCAGGAGCTATTGCTAAACTTATGCTAAAAGAGTTAGAAATAGAAGTTCTTAGCGGAGTTTTTAGTATAGGCGGGGTTGAAGTTAAGAGTCTAGATTTTGAATATGCCAAAAAGAGTGAAATTTTTTCTTTAGATAGAGATGTAGAAAAGAAGCAAAAAAGTGTTGTGTTAGATGCTAAAAATGCACATGACTCAGTTGGAGGGGTAGTTTTTGTAAAAGCAAAAAAGGTTCCTTCAGGATTGGGAGAGCCAATTTACCACAAGCTTGATGCAGTTATTGCTGAGGCTATGATGGGTATAAATGGTGTTAAGGCTGTGGAGATAGGAGAGGGGTTTAACTCTTCAAATTTAAAAGGCTCTCAAAACAATGATGAGATTGACTCTAATGGTTTTTTATCAAACAATTGTGGTGGTATTTTAGGTGGAATAAGTAGTGGCGAGGATATAGATGTAAAGGTTTATTTTAAACCGACTCCATCAATTTTTAAGGAACAAAAGACTATAGATAAAGATGGTAATGAGCAAACATTTTTTCTAAAAGGAAGACATGATCCATGCATAGCTATTAGAGGAAGTATTGTAGCAGAGAGTATGATGGCACTTGTACTAGCCGATATGCTTCTTTTGAATATGGGTGCAAAAATGGATAATGTCAAAAAAGTGTACGATTTAAGTTCTTAATTTTATAGCTTTTTCTATGAATTGGGCTTAATCCATACTTTTTTATCATTTCTACATGTTGAGGTGTTACATAGCCTTTATGTTTTTCAAATCCATAGTGTTTAAACTCTTTTGCAATAGTGTACATAAAGTTGTCTCTGCTAACTTTAGCCAATATGCTAGCAGCGCTAACTTCGGGAATTTTTGTATCTGCCTTTATAAGTGTTTTTACTCCATCTACTCCAAAAGAGCAATTACCATCCATAAGAATTTCACATTCACTAAAGTGCTCTTTTATAGTTTTTATAGCATAGTTTAAACAGTAGCTTAATCCTTTATCGTCAATGAGTTTATTTGAGCAAAATACTACCTTGTATAGTGCATTTTGTTTTATAATTTTACTAAGCTCTTCTCTCTTGGATTCACTTAATTTTTTAGAATCTTTTAGTCCTAAGATTTCATTTTTTAAAACTACTCCTGCAACAACAAGTGGACCAGCACAACAGCCTCTACCGGCTTCATCAATTCCACATAACATTTAATTCCCCTTTACATATGAGGGGTATTTTACTAAAATAAAGAAAAAATGAGTATAAAATGCCAATAAAAAAGATAAATAGTGAACTAAAAAATGCTTTTGATAAAGAGCTAAGTCTTATAAAAAATGATCTATACTACCAGGAGGTTGAGGTTTTTAGAGATTCAAAGAGAAGTTTTATAAGATATGATGTTATGTATAAACCTCTTGAAATATTAACAGGAGATAGCTACTCTATAAGACGAGTTGGAGATGATAAAATAGTTTTTTTTCTTTTAGATGCTATGGGTAAGGGTATAAGTGCTTCTATAACTGCGATGACTTCCACAACTCTTTTAAACTATATCTTTGATCAAATGAAGGTACAAAAAAACTTTGAGTTTAAAAGATGGGTAAAAAGATTTGTGGATTATATAAAGGGAGATTTATTAGAAAATGAAATGCTCTCAATTATACTTACAAGCTACAATAAAAAGGATGCTTTTTTTGAGTATGCATCATTTGGAATGCCTGCATTTTTATTTGTTGATGAGAAAAATAATCTAATAAAAATTAAAAGTAACAATCCTCCTATAAGCCTATATAGTGATGATTTTAAAATAGATGGCTTAAATGTTAAAAAGATAAAAAAAGCTCTCTTTTATACAGATGGATTGTGTGAAAACAGACTAAAAGATGGTACTTTTTACAAAGATAAAATGTATGAAGATTTTATAAAGTCCAAAGATATTGTAGATTTTAAGAATTTTGTCAACAAAAAAATAGATACAAAAAATGATGATTTGGCATTTATACACATAGATACAGCTACTTATGAAAGTAGCTTTATAACGAAGACTCTATTTGCAAATATGGAAGGTATAGATAATGCCTTACTTGAGATAAGCGACTATCTTAGTGAGGTAGGTTTAAATTCAAAGCTATCTTCACAGATATTATTGGCAATGTCAGAGCTCTTAAACAATGCTTTAGAGCATGGTGTTTTTAAAATAACAAACCTTAAAAAGAGTTACTTAATTGAAAATGGATTATATGATGATGAACTAAAGAGGCTAGAGAGTCTTTATAAAGATAAGTCAATAAAAGTTAAATATATGGTAAAAAACTACAATAATTCAAGAGTTTTTATTGCAAGAATAGAAGATTTTGGAGATGGTTTTGATGTAAGAAAATTAAAAAATCTTGTAGTAGAGAAAGATAAGTTAAATGGTAGAGGAATTTTAATTGTAAAAAAGTTGGTAGATAGGCTTTATTATAACGAAGCAGGAAATTCTGTGACGATAAAAAAATATATTTAGAACTGACCTTACGCACTATAAACTTTGTTTATAGTGCGTAAGGTCAGTTTAGAAGTACTTTTACCCTTAATGTGTAAAATTAACAATATAGTTTAAGAAATATATATGCTTTTTCTTAATTTAATCTCTATTTTATTTTTATAAGTGTAAATTGGTATTAATAGACTATATATACTAGGGTTTTTAGAGATACCCTTAAGTGATTTGGCAAATGTTTTTGTGTTTATAAGGAAAGTAAATGGGAATTTCAATACATCGATATGATGCTGTTATAGTAGGTGCAGGACTTGCAGGCTTAGCTGCTGCAAGGGAGCTTGAGAGTAGAGGTAAACATGTTTGTATTTTGACTAAACTTCATCCATTAAGAAGCCATTCAGGAGCTGCTCAAGGTGGTATAAATGCAGCTTTAAGAGATGAGGATAGTGTTGAATCACATATTTTTGATACGATAAAAGGGAGTGATTATTTAGCAAATCAAGAAGCGGTTGAGCTTATGTGTACAAGAGCCCCTGAAACTATTAGGTGGGCTGAAAAGATGGGTGCTGCATTTAGTAGAAATGAGGAGGGTAAAATTGCTCAAAGACCCTTTGGAGGACAGTCGTTTCCAAGAGCTTGTTATGCAAAAGATAGAACTGGTTTAACACTTCTACAAACTCTTTTTGAGCAGGCACATAGAGATGGTGTTGAGTTTTGGAGTGAGTGGTATGTTGCTGATATAATTTATGAAGAGATTGATGGCATAAGAAAAGTTAGTGGTGTAGTTGCTTACAATATAAGAAGCATGCAAAAGGCAATTTTTTATGCAAAGGCAACAATGTTTGCAACAGGTGGATATGCTAGATGTTATGCCATCAATTCAAATGCACATGCCAATACGGGTGATGGTTTATCTATAGTAGCAAGACATGGAATTCCACTAAAAGATATGGAGTTTGTTCAGTTTCATCCAACTGGGTTAGCAGGAACTGGGATCTTGATTAGTGAAGCTGCTAGGGGTGAGGGTGGAAAACTTATAAACTCTGAGGGTGAGAGGTTTATGCAAAAGTATGCTCCTACAAAGTTGGAGTTGGGACCTAGAGATTTGGTTAGCAGATCCATCACAAGAGAGATTGAAGCTAGCAGGGGTGTAGGTCAAAACAAAGATGCAGTCTATTTGGATTTAACTCATTTAGGAGAGGAAAAAATTATGACAAAGCTTCCTGAGCTTAGGGATTTGGCTTTGACATTTTTGGGATTAGATATGATTAAAGAGCCTATTTTAATCTCTCCTACAGCTCACTATTCGATGGGAGGAATCCCTACTGATGTGGCAGGAAGAGTTAGGTACGATAAAGAAAATATAGTCAATAATTTTTATGCAGCTGGTGAGTGTGCTTGTGTAAGCGTACATGGCGCAAATAGGCTAGGAGCAAACTCACTTTTAGAAGCACTTTTTTATGGCAGATATGTTGGAGAAACAATTATAAAAGATTTAGAAGATGGTAATCTTTTAACTCATGCAGATCATAAAATAAGTGATGCAGATAGAATGGTTGCAGAGATCGATTGGTTACTCTCTTCTTGCGGAAGCGAAAGAGTTGCAGATATTAGAAAAGATTTACAAGATAGTATGACCAAAAATGCTGGTGTTTTCAGAGTAGAGGAGAAGCTTCTTAAGCAAAGAGAGATTATAAAAGAGCTCAGGGAGAGATTTAAGTATGTTGGCTTGGATGATAGATCAAAAGTTTATAATACTGATCTTCAAGAAGCATTAGAGTTAGGACATATGCTTGATTATGCTGCTTTTATAGTTGAGGGTGCAATATATAGAAAAGAGAGTAGAGGCTCTCACTTTAGAGATGACTATCCAAATAGGGATGATAAAAACTTTTTAACGCATACTTATGGGTATATGGATGAAGAGGGAAATATAGATATAGATTATAAACCTGTTAAGATTGGTAAATATAAACCCCAAGAGAGAACATACTAAAGTTGAGCCTACTTGGTGGTAGGATAAAGGTTTGTTAAAAAGGAGATTTAAAAGTGAAAAATTATGAGATAAAGAGGGTGAATTTTAAAGTTTTTAGATTTAATGTAAATTTGGATAAATCGCCCTACTATGAGAGCTACACATTGGAAGTTTCACAAGATGATGTTGTATTGGATATATTAAATAGGATTAAGTGGGAGAAAGATGGTTCTTTTAGCTATAGAAGAAGTTGCAGGCATGGGATTTGTGGTAGTTGTGCCATAAAGGTAAATAATAAACCGGTTTTGTCATGCAAAGAGAGAGTTTTTGATTTGATAAAAATTTTTGGATATGAGTTAGTTTTTGAACCACAAGATATAAAATATGCGATTAAGGATATGGTGGTAGATAAAGATCGCTTTTGGACAAAGTACAATAATGTAAAACCATACTTAATAACAAATATAGAAACTCATCCTAAAGAGGAGACTGTGGTTACTCAAGAAGAGGCACAAATGCTTGAGGAATCAGACTACTGCATACAGTGTGGAAATTGTTTTTACTCCTGTCCTGCAGTTCAAGCAAATGTCGACTTTTTAGGTCCAGCAGCTCTCTTAAAGGCTTTTAGATTCAATACAGATGTAAGAGATAATGCAAAAATAGAGAGATTAAACATTGTTAATGAGGAGAGATCAGGGGTTTGGGACTGTGTTAAATGCTATGAATGTGCAGAAGCTTGTCCTAAAGAGCTTACGCCAATAGATAAAATAACAAAGCTTCACAATCAAATTTTTGAAGAAAACTTAGCAAAAGATAATGTTGCTACTAGACACGCTGTAGGCTTTAAGGACTCAATTATTAAGCATGGATTTTTAGATGAGGGTGAGCTTGTACGCTATAGTGAAGGGAATGTCGGTGTACTTAAGCATCTCCCAGAAGCTCTTCATATGTTAAAAAATGGAAAGTTGATTATGCCTTGGCAGATGCCAAAATCAAAAAATCTTGATGAAGTAAAAAAGCTTGTTGATATCTCTTCAACTGTGAAATTTAAGTAAGGAAGTTTTATGAAAAAATTAGAATATGCCTTTTTTGTAGGATGCACCCCAAAACAGAGTACTCCAGAGTTAATGGATTCGACTTTAGCAATTGCACAAACTTTAGGGATATCCTTAGTAGAGTTAGAAGAGGCTACATGTTGTGGAGCTTCTCATTTACAAGATTTTGATGATTTTTTATCGCTTGTTTTGAATGCTAGAAATATATGTTATGCGGAAAAAAGAGGATTGGATATAGTTACAGTTTGCAATACCTGTCAATTAAATTTGGCTACAACTAAGCATAGGCTAGATAGTGATAAAGAGTTAAGAGATAGGGTTAATGAAAAATTAAAAGAGGTAAATTTAGAATATAAGGGAAGTTCCAAAATAAAACACTTTTTATATGCTTTAATTGATGATTATGGTATAGATGAAATTGCAAGTAGAGTTAAAAATCCTTTAAAAAATTTATATATTGCACCATTTTATGGTTGTCACAATATAAGACCTAAAGAGATTCACGCAGAATCTAATGGTAATGAAGATCCATATAGACCAAATTCATTAGATAGACTTATTGTTGCGCTTGGTGCACATAATGTTGAGTATGAATTTAAGAGTAAGTGTTGTGGATTTCATGTAGAACTTCAAGCGCCGAAAACTGCAAATGTAATTTCAGGAAATGCGATGCTAGATGCTATAAAACATAATGCAGATACCATGGTAACTCCATGTCCATTGTGTCACCTAAGACTCGATATACAACAAAAGAATATAAGCAAAGAGGTTGGACAAAATATTTCTATACCAATTTTGCATCTGCCACAGATGGTTGGTTTGGCTTTGGGGATCGATGAAGAAAGATTAGGACTAAAAAATAATATTGCAAAAGTGGAATTTGTATAAAGGAGGGTTAAATGATAACTACTGAGAGTAAAATATCTATAATTGGTGTTGGAAATGTAGGTAGAGTTGTAGCATATTCTGCAGCTATGCAGGGTTTGACAAATGAAATCATGCTTGTAACAAGAAATCTTTTTAAAGCTGAAGGGTACGCACTAGATATAAATCAAGCTGCAGCAGCAATGCGCTCACACTCTGTAGTGAAAGCTGCAAAAAGTTATGAGGATATAAGAGATAGCAGAATAGTTGTAATCACTGCTGGACTTCCAAGAAAAGAGGGTATGAGCAGAGATGATTTGCTGTTTAAAAATGCTGAGATTGTGAGAGATGTTTCTTTAAAGGTAAAAGAGTATGCTCCAAATAGCATAGTAGTTGTTGTTTCAAATCCACTAGATGTTATGACCTATGTTGCTCTAAAAGCTACAGGGTTTCCAAAAGAGAGAGTTTTAGGGATGGCAGGAATTTTAGATTCTGCTAGGATGACTCACTTTATACAAGAAAAACTAGGATATGGTGCTGGTCAAATCAGGGTTAGTGTTATAGGTGGACATGGCGATAGTATGGTGCTGCTACCAAGATTTTCTTCAGTTGCGGGTGTTCCACTTTATGATTTTTTATCTAAAGAGGAGGTAGATGAGATTGTCCAAAAAACTATACATGGTGGAGCACAAATAGTTAAACACATCGGAACATCAGCCTACTTAGCTCCTGGAAAATCTGTAGAAGTTATGATAGAGGCAATTATAAAAGATACAAAAAAAGTCTACTCTTGTGCAACTCTATTAGAGGGTGAGTATGGATTTAAAGATACTGTAAACGGTGTGCCAATAATGCTTGGACAAAAGGGGTGTGAAAGAATTTTAGAACTTAAATTAGATGAAAAAGAGAAAGCTAAGTTTGCTAAAAGTGTAGAGTCAGTAAACAAAATGATCAATACACTAGAAGAGATGAAGTTTTTTAAAACAATAGTTTAAACCCAAATTATGCAATGAGATTCAACAAATTAGCACTTATTACCTAGCCTATAGTATTTATAAAAAATCATCGCTTAATCTTTTGGTTAAGCTTCGATTTTTACAAACACTTTAAACCAGGTAATAAGCACTACTTTAGCAAATCCTGTTGCATAATTTGGGTTAAAAATTTTCAGATACTAATCAGCCAATGCCCACTCCCAAAAGGGAGTTATGGAGCATTTTATATTTTTAAGCCAAAATTCTCCTTGGTTACCTACAGTAATAACATCTACTTTTTGAATATTGATCTCCTTTAAATAATTTATGATTTTTTGAAGTTTTAGCCTAATCATCTCTTGCGGTAAAAAAGGTATGCAGAAGATTGCTTTTTTATCCTCTTCAATGTATAACTCAACATAATCAGTATAGTAAACTCTTTTACCTCTTTTAATTAGTTCTAAAAAGACCATATTTTCAAATTTTTTAATAAAATCTTTTTTAAAGGTAAGTGAATCTCTCATTGCAAAATCAATCAAATAGAGTTTTTTTAAACTATTTGGTGAGTTATATTTTGGAACCAAGAAAATCATTTTTTCATCTTCAAGTTTTTTCACAACTTTATAAAGTTTATCTTTTGAGATTTTTATGTAGTTTTTTAAATAGTTATAAACTCTATATAGCGAAACTTTTGAGCTTTGATGTATGCATAAAGTTTTAAAAATTTCAAACTCTTTTTGATCTTTTATCATTAGCTTTATCATCTCTTGAGTCGACCAGTATATGCTATTAGAGTTGTTTAAAAGGGTTTGTGGATATGAACCTTTATTTGTATAATTGTTAAATATATGTTCAATATTTGAAAATTTGGAGTCAAAGGAGATAAACTCTTCAAAATCAAGAGGGTATAGCGTCAATTCATCATATCCTTCAAAGCTTATATCACTAGATATGATAATTTCATTAACACATGGTAGTTCAAATGAGTTATCAAAATTTTCTATAACAAGTATCTTTATGAGTTTTGAGGAGATAAAATCTTTAAGATTTTTAGCAACTTCTAAGCTATTAACCCTAGTATCATTTAAATCTATATATAGAATATTTTCTTGGTTAAATTTTGATAGATAATCAATGATTAAAGAGGTTTTTCCAGCTTTTTTAACTCCTCTTATGAGAGTTCTTTTAGATTTTATAGATATCTTTCTATTAAAAAAATGGTTATTTTTATGTCTGATCTCATATAGGTTTTCTAAAAGTTTCATGAAATTATTTTACATATTTCCTTATTAAAAGGAAATAAAATAGAAAAATAGTTCCTAAAAAGCCCAATATTGTTGACTTTTAAAATTTATTTCAGTAAAATCACACTCCTTATAAAGTCACTCATTGTAAACTTCCTGAAAATTTCTCGAAAAAGTTTCCTCTTTTTTGTATGTTTGAAGGTAGTTTTTAGTGTTAGGTGACAAGTTCTTTTTAGGGGTAAATATGGAAAAAATTAGACTTAAACTCAAGGCGTATGACCATAGAGTTTTAGACAGATCTGTTGCAGCAATTATAGAAGCTGTTAAGCGAACTGGAGCTGAAATTAGAGGCCCAATTCCTATGCCGACAAAGATAAAGCGCTATACAGTGCTTAAATCACCACATGTAAATAAAGATTCAAGAGAACAATTTGAAATTAGAGTACACGCTCGTATGATAGACATCGTATCTGCTACGACTGATACAATTGATTCATTGATGAAACTTGATTTGGCACCTGAGGTGAATGTCGAAGTAAGAGCTATGGGTAAGTAGGGAGTAAATGATGGAATATATAGTAGAAAAGATCGGAATGAGCAGAACAATTGCAGTACCGAGTGTTCCTGTAACTTTACTTAAAGTAGTGGAGGCAAAAGTTTGCGAAGTAGATGAAAAGAAGCGTGCAATTGTAGCATATGCAAGTGGTAAAAAGATGAATAAAGCTATTGCAGGACAGCAAAAAAAGTATGGTTTGTCATCAGAATTTAATCGTTTTGTTACTTTAGATGTTGCAAATAGTGAAGCTGGAAACTTAGATACTACACCACTTAGTGAAGCAAAAAAATTGAAAGTTACTTTTAACTCTAAAGGTAGAGGATTTACCGGTGTTGTTAAACGCTATGGGTTTGCTGGTGGTCCTGCAAGTCATGGTAGTAGATTTCATAGAGCACCTGGTTCAATCGGAAATGCTGAATGGCCTGGTCGTGTTCAAAAGGGTAGAAAAATGCCTGGTCACCACGGAAATGTAAAAGTTACAGTAAAAAATGAAGTTGTTTCATTTGATGCTGAAAATGGCATTTTGGCACTAAAAGGAGCAGTTCCTGGTGCAAACGGTGCAATGGGTAGAGTAAGGATTGTTAAATGAGCAGTGCAATAGTACTAAATGATAAATTTGAAAAATCAGGCGAGATAGCTCTTCCTGAAAAGTATGAGAATATAAACTCTCATAACTTACACCTATATGTAAAGTCTTATTTGGCTTCGATTCGTGCAAATAGTGCTAGTACAAAAACTAGAAGCGAAGTGAGAGGTGGTGGTAAAAAACCATGGAGTCAAAAAGGTAGAGGTGGAGCAAGAGCTGGTAGTAGAACTAACCCTGTTTGGGTAGGTGGAGGTATTGCTTTTGGTCCTAAGTCAAATAGAAATTATGACCAAAAAGTTAATAAAAAACAAAAAAGACTTGCTTTAGAGTATGCACTTAATGAAAAAGCATCAAAAGATGCACTATTTGTTATTGATTCACTAAGTGTGGAGTCTGGGAAAACTAAAGATGCTGTTGCGATTGTAAAATCAATAGGCGCAAGAGATGTACTGATTGTAAAAGATATAATAGATGAAAAAACATTTTTAGCATTTAGAAATGTTCCTAATGCATATTTGATTGAAGCAAATGAACTAAATGCTTATTTAGCTACGGCGTTTTATGCAGTAGTAATCGAAAAATCAGTGCTAGAAAATATAGCAAAAGAGGGCTAATTATGGCAGATATAACTGATATTAAAGCAATACTTTATACTGAAAAGAGCTTAAGCCTTCAAGAGAATGGTACAGTGGTTATTCAAACTTCAACTAGAATGACTAAAAACCGTCTTAAAGAGGTGCTTAAAGAGTATTTTGGAATTACTCCTTTAAAGGTTAACTCAATGAGAGTTGCTGGAAAAGTTAAGAGATTTAAAGGGATTCCAGGTAAGAGAAATGATTATAAAAAATTCTATGTACAGCTTCCTGAGGGTGCTGCATTAGAGAATATAGGAGCATAATATGGCGATAAAATCATATAAACCATATACTCCAAGTCGTAGATATATGACTGGATTAGATTCAAGTGATATTACTGCAAAGCCAAGTGTTCCATCACTTTTAAAAAAGCTTCCAGTAAGTGCAGGAAGAAATAATAATGGAAGAATTACTTCTCGCCATAAACAAGGTGGAGCTAAAAAGCTTTATAGAATTGTAGATTTTAAAAGAAGAAAGTTTGGAGTTCCTGGTAAAGTTGAAGCGATTGAGTATGATCCAAACAGAAACTGTCGTATAGCTCTTATTTGCTATGTTGATGGTGAAAAGAGATATATAATTCAACCTTCAGGTTTAAAAGTTGGTGATAAGATTGAGTCAGCAGAATCTGGGCTTGATATAAAGCCAGGAAATGCTATGAAAATGAAAAATATCCCAGTTGGTACAATTTTACACAATATTGAGTTAAAACCAGGCAAGGGTGGTCAAATGGCTAGAAGTGCTGGTGGTTATGCTCAATTGATGGGTAAAGAGGATAAGTATGTTATTCTTAGATTGCCAAGTGGTGAAATGAGACAAGTACTTGGTGAGTGCATGGCAACAGTTGGTACAGTTGGTTGTGAAGAGTGGGCTAATGTTGTTATTGGTAAAGCTGGTAGAAATAGACACAGAGGGATTAGACCTCAAACAAGAGGTAGTGCTATGAACCCAATTGATCACCCACACGGTGGTGGTGAGGGTAAAACTAATTCAGGTCGTCACCCTGTTACTCCTTGGGGTAAGCCAACTAAAGGTGCTAAAACTCGTAGAAAGAAAGCTAGTGATAAATTGATTATTTCTAGAAGAAAAGGAAGATAGATGGCAAGAAGTCTAAAAAAAGGTCCTTTTGTAGATGATCATTTACTTAAGAAAGTAATGAAAGCAAAAGAGGAAAAATCAAATAAGCCGATAAAAACATGGTCAAGAAGAAGTACAATTACTCCTGATATGATCGGGTTGACACTAAATGTACATAATGGAAGAAATTTTATCCCTGTTTATATAACTGAAAATCACATTGGTTATAAGTTAGGTGAATTTGCTCCAACTCGTACTTTTAAGGGTCATAAAGGCTCAGTACAAAAGAAAATAGGTAAGTAGGTAGATTATGAGTAAAGCAGTTTTAAAATTTATTAGATTATCTCCTATAAAAGCTAGATTAGTTGCTCGTGAAGTACAAGGAATGAATGCTGAATTAGCACTTGCAAGTTTGGAGTTTATGCCAAACAAAGCGGCTCGTATAATTTCTAAAGTAATTGCTAGTGCAGTTGCAAATGGAGGCTATGAGCCAGAAGAGGTTGTAATCTCTTCTTGTAGAGTAGATAAAGGTCCTGTTCTTAAGAGGTTTAGACCAAGAGCAAGAGGAAGTGCAAGTGGTATTAGAAAACCAACTTCACATGTATTTGTCGAAGTAAGTAAGCTAGCAAAGAAGGAAGACTAAGATGGGTCAAAAAGTAAATCCAATTGGTTTAAGACTTGGTATCAATAGAAATTGGGATTCAAGATGGTATCCTGGAGCGAATTTAGCGGCAAATATTGGTGAAGACCACAAGATTAGAAAGTTTTTGAAAAAAGAGCTTTACTATGCTGGTGTTAGCCAAATCCTTATAGAAAGAACAGCTAAAAAGCTTAGAGTTACAGTTGTTGCTGCTCGCCCTGGAATTATCATTGGAAAAAAAGGTGCAGATATTGAAAAGCTTAGAGTTAAACTAAATAAGCTTATTGGTAAAGATGTAAATGTTAATATAAAAGAAGAGAGAAAACCACAAGCTTCTGCTCAACTTGCAGCAGAAAATGTTGCAATGCAACTAGAAAGAAGAGTTGCTTTTAGAAGAGCAATGAAAAAAGTTATTCAAGGAGCACTAAAGTCTGGTGCAAAAGGAATAAAGGTTGCAGTAGCTGGAAGACTTGGTGGTGCTGAAATGGCTAGAACTGAGTGGTATTTGGAGGGAAGAGTTCCTTTGCATACTCTTAGAGCTAAGATAGATTATGGTTTCGCAGAAGCTCATACGACTTATGGAATTATTGGTATTAAAGTATGGATTTTTAAAGGCGAAGTTTTAACAACTGGTGTTCCAACAGAGTCAAAAGATGATGAGAAGAAACCAAGAAAACCAAGAAGAGGTAAGAACTAATGTTAATGCCTAAAAGAACAAAGTATAAAAAGCAGCAGAAGGGTAGAAATAGAGGTAAGTCATATAGAGGTAATACAATTGCTTTTGGTGAAATTGCCCTAAAGGCTACTGAAGCAGGAAGAATTGATTCTCGTCAGATAGAAGCTGCAAGGATTGCTTATACAAGACATGTTAAGCGTCAAGCAAAGACTTGGATTAGAGTTTTCCCTGATAAGCCTTTAACAGCTAAACCTCTTGAGACAAGAATGGGTAAAGGTAAAGGTGCAGTAGATAGATGGGTTATGAATGTAAAGCCTGGAAGAATCATTTTTGAAATGGCAGGTGTTAATGAGGAGTTGGCTAGAGAAGCTCTAACACTTGCTATGCACAAACTACCTTTTAAAACTAAGATAGTAACAAAAGAGATCGAAAATGAAGTATATTGATTTACAAGAGAAAAGCTTAAAAGAGCTACAAGAGCTGTTGAAAGAGAAAAAGGTGCTTTTGTTTACACTAAAACAAAAGTTAAAAACTATGCAACTAACTAATCCTAATGAAATTAGGGAAGTTAGAAGAGATATCGCTCGTATAAACACGGCTATTTCAGCTCAAAATAAGTGATTAGGGGAAAGTAATGGCTTTAAAAAGAGAAATACAAGGCGTAGTTGTACAAAAAACTGGTGATAAAACCGCAACTGTTTTGGTAGAAAGACGTGTTATGCACCCTAGATATCGTAAAATTGTTAAGCGTTTTAAAAAGTTCCTTGTTCATGATGAGAATAATGAAGTAAAAGCTGGTGATGAGATTATTGCCGTAGAATGTAGACCACTATCTAAAAGAAAGTCTTTTAGACTTAAGAAGATAGTGACAGTAGGAGTTGAATAATGATACAAGGTTTTACAAGACTTGCTGTTGCAGATAACAGCGGTGCTAAAGAGATTATGTGTATCAAAGTGCTTGGTGGTTCTAAAAGAAGATATGCTAGTGTTGGAGATGTGATAGTTGCTTCTGTTAAAAAGGCAATTCCAAACGGAAAAGTAAAAAAAGGACAGGTTGTAAAAGCTGTTGTTGTTAGAACTAAAAAAGAGATACAAAGAGAGAATGGCTCACTTATCAGATTTGATGAGAATGCGGCTGTTATATTGGATTCCAAAAAAGAGCCTATTGGAACAAGAATTTTTGGACCAGTTAGTAGAGAAGTAAGATATGCTAACTTTATGAAAATTGTTTCATTGGCACCGGAGGTACTCTAATGGCTGTAAAATTTAAAATTAAAAAGGGTGATAGTGTAAAGATTATCGCTGGAGATGATAAGGGCAAAGTTGCTAAAGTATTGGCAGTGCTTCCTAAAACTTCACAAGTAATTGTTGAGGGCTGTAAGTTAGCTAAAAAAGCTATAAAGCCAGATGATAAAAATCCAAAAGGTGGATTTATCAACAAAGAGATGCCTATACATATCTCAAATGTTGCAAAAGTAGAGGGCGAGTAATGAATAGACTTAAAGCAAAATATGCTAATGAAATAAGAGAGGCTCTTCAAAAAGAGTTTGAAATAAAAAACCCAATGAATATACCTGCGATTGAGAAAGTTGTTATAAGTGTTGGTGCTGGCGATGATGCTAGGGATAGTAAAATTTTACAAAATATAGTAGATACTATCTCTTTAATAGCTGGACAAAAAGCTGTGACTACAGTTGCTAAAAAATCTGTGGCAGGTTTTAAAGTAAGAGAGGGGTATCCTGTTGGTGTAAAAGTTACTCTTAGAGATGAGAGGATGTTTGCTTTTTTAGATAAACTCATAACTATTGCACTCCCGAGAGTTAAAGACTTTAGAGGATTACCAAGAAATGGCTTTGATGGTAGAGCAAATTATAACTTTGGTTTAAATGAGCAATTGATGTTTCCTGAAGTAGTTTTTGATAATATTTTAAAAACACATGGAATGAACATTACGATTGTAACAACTGCGGCTAATGATAAGCAAGCTTTTAGATTGCTTGAGTTAGTTGGAATTCCGTTCGCGAAGGGCAAGTAAGATGGCAAAAAAATCTATGATTGCAAAGGCTGCTAGAAAGCCTAAGTTTAAGGTAAGAGGTTACACAAGATGTCAAATCTGTGGTCGTCCTCACTCAGTTTATAGAGATTTTGGTGTGTGTAGAGTTTGTCTAAGAAAGATGGCAAATGAGGGCTTAATCCCTGGACTTAAAAAAGCAAGCTGGTAAGGAAAAAGAATGATAAATGATCTCTTAGCAGATGCACTAACAAGAATTAGAAATGCATCATTAAGAAAACTAGATGTAACTCAGTTAATGCACTCAAAACTAGTTGAAGCTGTCTTGAAAGTTTTTCAAGAAAAGGGCTATATAGAGAGTTTCAATGTAATTGAAGAGGGCAATAAGAAATTTATTAAGGTTGCTCTTAAATATGATAAAAATGGCAATAGTGTTATAACTGAAGTTAAAAAGATCTCAAAACCTGGAAGAAGAGTTTATAAGGGTTGTGATGAGATCAAAAGATTTAAGAATGGTTATGGTACTTATGTAGTAAGTACTTCTAAAGGTGTACTAAGCAACGACGAAGCTCACAAGCTAAAAGTCGGCGGTGAAGTACTAGTAAGTATTTGGTAAAACAAATTTCTTTTATGGTATTCGTTTGACCTATGAGAAAGAGTCTTATCGTAGACAAGTAAAGGAAATGTATGTCTAGAATTGGGAAACAACCAGTAGTAATTCCAGCTGATATAAATGTATCGGTTGATGGGAATGTTATTGTGTTTAAAAAGGGAAATGTATCTAAAGAGTTAGATACAAAAGGAAATGTTAATGTGAAGGTTGAAGGCAATCAAATTATATTTTCACCAAAGAGTGAAGATAGATTTGATAAGGCTTTCTGGGGAACTTATCGTTCTTTAGCTCAAAACATTATAGTAGGATTGACAACGGGTTTTCAAAAGCAGTTAGAGATCAACGGTGTTGGTTATAGGGCTGCAGTAAAAGGAAATATCCTTGAGTTACAGCTTGGTTTTTCTCATCCAATTAATTATGAAATTCCAAAGGGAATTCAGGTTAATGTTGAAAAGAATTTAATTACTATAAAGGGTGATGATAAGCAAGTTGTTGGTCAAGTTGCTGCTGAAGTTAGAAGTTTTAGACCGCCAGAGCCATATAAAGGCAAAGGTGTTAAGTATGTTGATGAGCATATAATCCGCAAAGCCGGAAAAACTGCTAAGAAATAGGGGTAGCAAATGAGAGCAAATATTTTAAAAAGAAAACTCAATCTTAGAGTTAAGCGTAAAAAGAGAGTAAGAGCAGATGTAAATGGAACGGCTGAGCGTCCAAGAGTTTCTATTTTCAAATCAAACAGATATATTTATGTACAAGCAATCGATGATGTAAAAAGTACAACTCTTGCTAGTGCAAATGGCTCGAAACTTGGTTTTAAAGCTAGTAAAGAGGGTGCTAAAGAGTTAGCCAAAGTTTTTGCACAAACTCTAAAAGATAAAAATTTGGACAAAGTTGTGTTTGATAGAAATGGCTATCTTTATCATGGAGTGGTTGCTGCTTTTGCAGACGGCTTAAGAGAAAACGGCATTACGCTGTAAAAAAGGGAAGACAATTCAATGGAAAAGTATAATAGAGAAGAATTTGAAGAAGTCATCGTTAACATCGGCCGTGTTACTAAAGTTGTTAAGGGTGGTAGAAGATTTAGATTTACAGCACTCGTAGTTGTAGGAAATAAGAATGGACTGGTTGGTTTTGGCTTTGGTAAAGCAAAAGAGGTACCAGATGCAATTAAAAAAGCAGTAGATGATGCATTTAAAAACATAATTAGTGTAAATATTAAAGGCTCAACTATTGCACATGATATAGAAGTTAAGTATAATGCAAGTAGGGTTTTATTAAGACCAGCTAGTGAAGGTACAGGAGTTATTGCAGGTGGTGCAACAAGACCAGTTGTAGAACTTGCGGGAATAAAGGATATTTTAACTAAATCACTTGGTTCAAATAATCCTGCTAATGTGGTAAGAGCAACAATGAAAGCTCTTAGCATGTTGAAAGCCTAAAGAGGAGTTTAGAACATGGCATTAGATAATTTAGCTCCAGCAAAAGGTTCTACTCATAAGAGAAAAAGAGTAGGAAGAGGTCAAGGAAGTGGTATGGGAAAAACTGCCACTCGTGGAAATAAGGGTCAAAAGTCTAGGACTGGTTATAAAATCAAAAGAGGTTTTGAGGGTGGACAACAGCCACTTCAAAGAAGACTTCCAAAAGTTGGTTTTATATCTCGTGTAACTAAACCATATGTTATAAATGTAGAAAAAATCAAAGCTATAGCTGAACTTGATGAGATTACTTTGGAGAGTATAAGAGGAGTTCATAAAATGGCTAAGACTATAAGTAAAGTTAAACTAATTGGTGCAAGTGCAAAAGAGCTTGCAAGCAAAATTAAAGATGACAATATAACTTATACTGGTAAATAAAATGAGTAACGATCTTGTAAAAAAGATTCTAATAACTCTGGGTTTTATTTTTGCATACAGGATCTTGGCATATGTGCCAGTTCCTGGCGTAAACCTAGATGTTATAAAAGAATTCTTTGACTCAAATAGCTCAAATGCTTTGGGGATGTTCAATATGTTCAGTGGAAACGCTGCACAAAGGATGAGTATAATTTCGCTTGGAATTATGCCTTATATTACTGCTTCAATCGTTATGGAACTACTAGCTGCAACTTTTCCTACTCTTGGTAAGATGAAAAAAGAGAGAGATGGAATGGTTAAGTATATGCAAATTATCAGATATGCGACAATTGTTATAACTATTATTCAAGCTATAGGTGTATCTGCGGGTTTGTCTAGTATGACTGGTAGAGCTGGTGAGAGCGCTGTTATGATTGATATGACAACCTTTACGGCTATTGCAGCAGCTTCAATGTTGACTGGAACTATGCTATTGATGTGGATAGGTGAGCAAATCACTCAAAGAGGTATAGGAAATGGTATATCTTTGATTATATTTGCAGGAATTGTTTCTGGGATTCCAAGTGCAATTGGTGGTACAATTAATCTTGTAAATACTGGAGAGTTAAACTTTTTAGTAGTTGTAGGAATTTTAGCTGTTATTTTAGCTACAGTTGGAGCCATAATTTATGTTGAGATGGGTGAAAGAAGAGTGCCAATTTCATACAGTAGAAAAGTTGTAATGCAAAATCAGCATAAAAGAATAATGAATTATGTCCCAATTAAGGTAAATTTAAGTGGTGTAATTCCTCCAATTTTTGCAAGTGCAATTTTGATGTTTCCATCAACAATTATGCAAGCAAGTACAAATCCAACTATACAAAAAATAAATGACTTTCTAAGTCCAAATGGATACGCATTTAATGTTTTGACATTTATATTTGTTATCTTTTTTGCATATTTTTACGCATCAATTGTTTTTAATGCAAAAGATATAGCTGATAATTTAAAAAAACAGGGTGGATTTATACCTGGTGTTAGACCAGGAGAGAGTACAGCGCTTTATCTAAATGAAGTTGCTAGTCGTTTAACATTTTGGGGTTCCATCTATCTTGGCTTGATCTCAACTTTACCTTGGGTTTTAGTTAAGACTATGGGTGTGCCATTTTTCTTTGGTGGAACTGCTGTCTTAATTGTAGTTCAAGTTGCATTAGATACTATGAGAAAAATTGAAGCTCAAATGTATATGAGTAAATATGAAACATTGAGTGCAGTAGGTCTTTAATGGCAATTGCCCTTAGAAAAGCAAAAGAGATTGAAAAACTAAGAGTGGCAAATAATCTAGTTGCAAAGACGCTTAAGTTACTAAAAGACAATACTCGCCCTGGGATTAGTTTAATTGAGTTAAACAAAATGGGCGAGGAGTTTATCTATGCTAATGGTGGTAGACCAGCATTTAAAGGTTTATATGGCTTTCCTGCAGGGGTTTGTACATCTGTAAATGAAGTAATAATTCACGGAATTCCTACAGAGTATACTTTAAAAGAGGGCGATATTGTTGGATATGATATTGGTGTTGAGATTGATGGCTGGTATGGGGATGCTGCAATTAGTGTAGGCGTAGGTAATATTTCAAAAGAGAATCAAGATCTAATCGATTGTGCTTATGACACTTTGATCTATGCGATTGAGCATATCAGAACAGGTATGAGGTTTAAAGAGTTATCGTTGCTATTAGAGGAGTATATTGTTTCTAAAGGTTATGTACCTCTAAGGAATTTTTGTGGACATGGCATAGGAAGAAAGCCTCACGAGGAGCCTGAAATTCCAAATTATTTAGATGCACCAAATCCAAGGCAGGGACCAAAAATTAAAAATGGTATGGTTTTTTGTTTGGAACCTATGATTTGTCAAAAAAGTGGTGAATCAAAAATATTGGATGATAAGTGGTCTGTTGTAAGTGAGGATGGACTTAATGGTAGTCACTATGAACATACGGTTGCTATTATAAATAATAGAGCTGAAATATTATCATTAGATTAGTTTTTAAAAGGAGAGTTGATGGCAAAAGCTGATGTAATTGAAGTTGATGGTAAAGTGTTAGAGGCACTACCAAATGCAACTTTTAAGGTTGAGGTACAAAATGGGCATGTAATTTTATGTCATATTGCAGGAAAGATGAGAATGCACTACATAAAAATTATGCCTGGTGATAAAGTTAAGGTTGAGTTAACGCCTTATAGTTTAGATAAGGGAAGAATTACTTATAGATATAAGTAAAAAATTAGATTTATTTTGGTATAATACTCCCCTTTTTGTAAAACTGTGTGAAGAATAATTGTAAAAAAACCACTATTTTTACAATTATTGGTTTGATTTTTATTCATTAAACCTGTGACAGTTTGCGAGATAGAAGTGGACTGGTTTAGATATGATTTCATATCTTTCAATATTTTATTTTTTCTCTATTCAAAGAGTGATTTTATTAGACTTAAAATAAAGATTATTGATATAGTATAGTCTTGAATAAAAAGTTTGAATTAGATTGCTCTTTTTAGAGGAAAATTCGGCATGTATTCACTTTAGGTAAGGCGAAAGCTTTAGTGAGAGGAATTAGTTTAAAATGTATTCACTCTTCGCAAGGCGAAAGCTTTAGTGAGAGGAATTAGTTTAAAATGTATTCACTCTTCGCAAGGCGAAAGCTTTAGTGAGAGG
>JALSLU010000052.1 GCA_026988125.1 Sulfurospirillum sp. | reverse complement strand
AAGGCGAAAGCTTTAGTGAGAGGAATTAGTTTAAAATGTATTCACTCTTCGCAAGGCGAAAGCTTTAGTGAGAGGAATTAGTTTAAAATGTATTCACTCTTCGCAAGGCGAAAGCTTTAGTGAGAGGAATTTTTGCTAGGCTTTGCCTAGCTAAAAGGAGAAATTAAATGAAAGTAAGACCAAGTGTCAAAAAAATGTGTGATAAGTGCAAAGTGATTAAAAGAAGAGGTGTTGTAAGAATCATTTGTACTAATCCTAAACATAAACAGAGACAAGGATAAGTATGGCAAGAATTGCAGGTGTAGACCTTCCTAAGAAGAAGAGAGTTGAGTATGCGTTGACATACATATATGGTATCGGTTTGACAACATCAAGAAAAATCTTGAATGCAGTTGGTATATCGTTAGATAAAAGAGTTCATGAGTTGAGCGAATCTGACATAGCGTCTATTCGTAAAGAGATTCAAGACAATTACCAAGTAGAGGGTGATTTAAGAAAGAAAGTTACGCTAGATATAAAAGCTCTAATGGATATGGGTAGCTACAGAGGATTAAGACATAGACGAGGTCTTCCTGTGCGTGGTCAAAAAACAAAAACTAATGCGCGTACGAGAAAAGGTAAGAAAAAAACCGTCGGCGCTAAAGCATAATTGATTACGAGGAAAAATTAAATGGCAAAAAGAAGAGTAGTACGAAAAAAAGTTGTAAAGAAAAATATTGCTAAAGGTGTAGTTTATATCTCTGCAACATTCAATAATACTGTAGTAACTGTTACTGATGAGATGGGAAATGTAATCGCATGGAGTAGTGCAGGAAGTTTGAACTTTAAGGGTAGTAAAAAATCGACTCCTTATGCTGCACAACAAGCTGTTGAAGATGCTTTAAATAAAGCAAAAGAGCATGGGATAAAAGAAGTTGGTATAAAGGTTCAAGGTCCAGGAAGTGGGCGTGAAACAGCAGTAAAAACTGTGGGTGCAACGGAAGGTATAAGAGTTACTTTTCTAAAAGATATAAGTCCGTTGCCACACAACGGTTGTAGACCACCAAAACGAAGAAGAGTTTAGGCTACCTTTATTTGGTCAGTATCTGTTTTAGTATAAAAACTTATACCTGATTAAAGAGTGTAGATTTAAAAATTTGGTAGTAATTTTGATTCACTTAGCGTTTCTACTTTGAAGAGTTTTACTTTTCACAACTTGAGTTGGTTTTGTTTATTGTAGAGCGTTGGGTTGGAATTTGATTTAAATATTTTGTATATTTGTATATAACTAGGAGAGAAGATGGCTAGATACAGAGGACCTGTCGAAAAGCTAGAGAGAAGACTAGGTGTTAGTTTGGCTCTTAAAGGTGAGCGTCGCCTTGCTGGCAAAAGTGCATTGGACAAGCGACCATATGCACCAGGACAGCATGGTCAAAGAAGAACGAAAATTAGTGAGTATGGGCTTCAATTAAGAGAGAAGCAAAAAGCAAAATTTATGTATGGAGTTTCTGAAAAACAGTTTAGAAGACTCTTTAAAGAGGCAGCTAGAAGAGATGGAAATACAGGTACAAATTTGATTCTTCTTATAGAGAGAAGATTGGATAATGTAGTGTACAGAATGGGATTTGCAACAACAAGAAGAAATGCTAGACAACTTGTAACTCACGGACATGTTCTTGTTAATGGAAAAAAATTAGATATTCCTTCTTATCAGGTTAATCCTGGTGATAAGATTGAGATAAGAGAGAAGTCTAAGAATAATCCTCAAATTCAAAGAGCTTTAGAGCTTACTAATCAAACGGGAATAGTTCCATGGGTTGATGTAGAAAAAGAAAAAGTTATGGGTATTTTTACAAGAATCCCAGAGAGAGAAGAAGTAGTTATACCGGTTGAAGAGAGATTAATCGTCGAGCTATACTCTAAATAGTAGCGAGGTAGTATAAATGAAACAGATCAGTACATCGGCACATGTGCCAACAGAGATAGAAGTTAAAAATATTTCAAAAAACAAGGCTCAAGTGGTTGCTTACCCATTCGAGTCTGGTTTTGCTGTAACTTTAGCTCATCCACTAAGACGCCTGCTACTTAGTAGTACAGTTGGTTATGCACCGACTGCTATAAAGATTGATGGGGTAACCCATGAATTTGATAGTATGAGAGGAATGCTTGAAGATGTTGCCCTCTTTATTATCAATTTAAAAAACATTCGCTTTAAAATTAAAGGTGATGAAAACAGAGTAGAGGTAAACTATTCTTTTAGTGGACCAAAAGAGATTTTTGGTAGTGATTTGACAAATGATGAAGTAGAGGTTGTAACACCTGAGGCTTATTTGGCTACTATTAATGAAGACGCAGATTTGAATTTTACATTGGTGATTGAAAAGGGTATAGGCTATGTTCCTAGTGAAACTATTAGAGAGATTGTAAGTAGTGACTATATAGCGTTGGATGCTTTTTTCACTCCTGTTAAAAAAGCAGTCTATGAGATTGAAAATATCTTGGTTGAGGACAACCCTAATTTTGAAAAAGTTGTTTTTACAATAGAGACTGATGGTTTAATCTCTCCTGTAGAGGCCTTTAAAAATTCTTTAGAAGCGATGTATAATCAAATGGCTGTTTTTAATGGAGTATTAGATATTGATATTTCACCAAAAGTTGAAAGTCAGGCTGACTCAATTGAGTTAGATAAATTGTTACAAACTATTGAAGAGTTGAATTTAAGTGCTAGAAGCTATAACTGTTTGGATAGAGCTGGGGTTAAATTTGTTGGTGAGTTGGCTTTGATGAGTGAGTTGGAGTTAAAGAATCTTAAAAATTTAGGTAAAAAATCACTAGAAGAGATTAGTGCAGTTATGGAAGAAATTGGGTTTCCAGTTGGGGCTGATTTTTCAACGGAGACTGTTGAGTTACTAAAGAAAAAAATTGCAGATTTAAAATCTAGCATGAGTGAGGAATAAAAATGAGACATAAGCATGGATATAGAAAGCTAGGGCGTACTTCATCACATAGAAGTGCACTTCTTAAAAATATGGCTATAGCAATCATAAAAAATGAGAAAATTGAAACTACACTTCCTAAAGCAAAAGAGTTAAGAGGATATGTAGAAAAACTTATTACTAGAGCTAAAAAAGGTGACTTTAATGCACATAGAGTAGTTTTTGCTGCACTTCAAGACAAAGAGTGTACAAAAAAACTTATCGAAGATATAGCGCCTAAGTATAGTGATAGAAATGGTGGATACACTAGAATCATTAAGACTAGAATTAGAAGGGGCGATGCTGCTCCTATGGCTTTTATTGAGTTAGTATAAAACTCATTGCCGTAGAAGATCTTTTAGGTCTTCTACTCTCCTTGGATAAATATTTCATTAAAAATTAAACTTCTTTTTCGAGCTTTTGTAGTATAATCGTACTAAAATATAATGATTGGAGTTAGTATGATACCTTTTAGTGATGAAGAGTTAAGACCAGCAGTAGAAAAATCCTTAGAAAAAGTTAAGCCAATGTTGGCTTTAGATGGTGGTGGATTGAAATTACTCGATATAAAAAATGGTAAAGTTTTTGTTCAGCTACAAGGAGCATGTGTTGGTTGTGCTTCTAGTGGACAGACTCTTAAGTATGGAATTGAAAGACAGTTAAGAATAGATATACACCCAGAGATTGAAGTTATAAATATAATACAAGGTATGGAAGATACGATTGAAAAATTTGATAAATAAAAGTAAGGGGTTAATAAAATCGGCTACAGATTTCTTTTTTGAGAGAAAGTATGATATGGCAATGCTAAATTTTGCTCAAGCTTTGGAGATTGATAGTAGTTCAAAAGAGGCAAAGCTTGGAGCAATGCTAAGTGACTTTGCAATGAGTAAAGAGCAAGAGGCTATAGCACTGTTTGAGTACTATTTGGTTAATAAAACCAATGGTGTAGAAAATCCAGAGAAAATAGTAGAAGACATTTTAAACTCTGTAGACTTTACTTTAGAAGCACTAGAGCAAATTTTTTATGAGAGTTCTGTAGAAGATAGAATTGACTATGAAAAGGTTATTGGCTATGATGATTTTAAAACTTTAGTTGAGAGTAAAAACAGCTTTAAAGAGGCATTTGAAGATATTATGTTCTCTACAAAAGTTGTAATTTATAACAAAGATGATTTTTTAGATTTTTTAGAAAAACTTATAGATAATGGTTATAAAGACATCTCTTGGAGCTACTTTGAAAGTGCTGTTAGTATGTTTCCAAATGACAAAAAACTTTTATCTCTTGTAAAAAAAGTGAAAAAAAGTGAAGATAGCAGTAGATAATCCAGAGTTTTCATATGTAACTGATAATACTAATGAGATTGATTCAAGTTCCGCTTTTTTGCTAACACAACAGAATAAAAAGTATTTTCATGATTTCAAAAATTGTAAAATTTTAACCCCCAAGGAATTAATAGAGCTTTTTGGTATTGATAAAAAGATAAAAATCATAGGCATTACTGGTACAAATGGTAAAACTACAACAGCTGCATGTATATATTCAATTATTTTAGATTTAGGTAAAAAAGTTGGATTACAAGGCACTAGAGGTTGTTTTGTAAACGATAAGAGAGTTGCAAAAAAAGGATTGACTACTCCTTCTATACTTGAGACGATTAATAATCTTAAAGTTGCAATGGATAGTGGCTGTGAATATTTTGTAATGGAGGTTAGCTCACATGCAATTGCTCAAAAAAGAGTTGAAGGTTTAGTGTTTTATTTAAAGGTTTTTACAAATCTTACTCAAGATCATTTAGATTTTCATAAAACTTTGGAAAACTATATTTCTATAAAGAGTAGTTTTTTTTCAGATGAGTCTTTAAAACTTATTAATAAAGATGATAAAAAAATAAGATTTAATCCAAAAAATTGTTACACTTATGGTTTGGAAAATCCTGCAACATATAAGATTGTTGCTTATAGCATAAAAGATGGAATAGAAGCCGTTTTACAAAAGATTGATAAATTATATGAGTTTAGTTCATCATTATATGGGGTGTTTAATCTATACAATTTAACCGCTAGTTTAGCTGCGGTAGATCTACTTAAAATTTCAGACTTAGAAACTATATGTGATGTTGTTGCAAATTTTGCTGGTGTTGAGGGGCGTATGGAAATTGTGAGTCATAATCCTTTAGTAATTGTAGATTTTGCACATACTCCAGATGGTATGAAAAAAGTTTTTGAATCTTTAAAAGGTAGAGATTTAGTAGTTGTTTTTGGAGCAGGCGGAGACAGAGATAAAACAAAAAGAGCAAAAATGGGTGAAATTGCTAGAAGATATGCAAAAAAGGTAATAATAACTAGTGATAATCCAAGAAGTGAAAACCCAGATGACATTATAAAGGATATTTTGGAAGGTATAAATTCAAAAGAGAATCTTTTTGTGCAAGAAGATAGAAAGGACGCTATTAAGTTAGCATTAAAGATGCAAAAAGAGAGTGAAGTGCTTTTAATACTTGGAAAGGGAGATGAAGCATTTCAAGAAATTAGGGGTGATAAATTGCCTTTTAGTGACAAAGAGGTTGTAAGGGGTATGCTATGAAAAAAGTAATCTTGATTTTGACTTTGGTAGGTTTTGTATTTGCTGGAGATCTAACAACTCCAATTCCCAGAAAAATTGATATAAATAATGAGTTAGCTTTGGCAGGAAAGGAGCTATTTTTTGATAAAGCATTATCCTATGATAAGAGTTTAAGTTGTGCTAGTTGTCACAATCCAAAGTATGGTTGGGCAGATAATAGAGCTAAATCTATAGGAGTTAAAAATCAAATAGACGATATAAATACCCCAACTGTTTTAAACTCAATTTTTAATTTTAGACAATTTTGGAATGGAAGAGTAGATACTCTTCAAAAACAGCTAGATGATACTTTTCATAATCCAATTGAAATGGCTATGAGTAGGTCTTTGATTGAAAAAAGGATAAATTATACTTCAAAATATAAAAAACTTTTTAATAAAGAGTATATTGAGTATAAAGATGTATTGGATGCAATTTCAGAATTTGTAAAATCACTTATAACTCCAGACTCAAAATTTGATAAGTTTTTAAGAGATGAGGTAAAACTCTCTAAAAAAGAGAGAGATGGATATAAGCTTTTTAAGAAAATAGGCTGTATTACATGCCACAACGGAATAAATATGGGGGGAAACTCATTTCAGAAAATTGGTACTATTTATAAGTTTGAAGATTGTGTTGGAGATAAATTTAGCATAACTAAAAAAGAGATAGATAGGTGCGTATTTAAAGTTCCAACTTTGAGAAATATAGCTTTAACTGCACCATATTTTCATAATGGCAGTTCTAAAACTTTAAAAGATGCTATTATTAAGATGGCTCATTTTAATCTAGGCTTTCCATTGGATAAGGAAGAGGTAGAAAATATTGAGGCATTTTTAAAAACTTTAACAGGTGAAATTTTATATAGGGATGAAGATGAGTAGAACTATTTTTAATAAAAAATCTATAGTTTTTTTATTAGTAGGTATATTAATTGTAACTTTGTTGGTTATTTTTTATAATCAAAGAGAGGGCTACTTTTATAATAGCAATAAAGTTCAATTAAGTTTAGATAAAATTGGACATAAAGAGATAAATTTAAATTATATATTTTTAGAATCTACTATATTTTTGTATAGCAATAATGATGATTTGGTTAGAAGTATAAGTGATTTAAAAGATGAAATTTCTAAATTAGAAAAAAATGAGTTTTTTAAAAAGAATTATGGTTCTTTGTATAAAAAATTTAAAAATGATTACGCTGTAAATATAGATAAAAAAATTGAGATGATATATGAGTTCAATAGCATAAATAGTACGATAAAAAACTCTAATACCTTTTTACTTTACTCCATTTCAAAGTTTCCTAAAGAACATATGAGTGGTGAAAATAAGTTTCCTGTAGAGTACATTCACTCTTTGATTAGTACAATATCAAACATATTTCTTAGTAAAAACTCCCTGAAAAATTTTATTGAAAAGGAGAATATTGATAAGCTTGAAAATTTTAAATTTCATGACAAAGGACAAGAGAAGATTAATAAAAATATAGTCGCCCATTTAAAAATGATATATGAAAAATTTCCTATATATAAAGACTTATTAAAAAAGATAACTCACGAACATACACTAGTGACTCTTGCTGAAATAAATAATAATTTTTTTAATAAAAACTTAAAAACATTAAAAAATGTAAATTATGTTTTTGTTTTAATTATTGGACTTGTGATTTTTTATACACTCTTTGTGATTTTTCTTTTTTCTAGAATAGATAGGGAGAACTTAAAACTAAAAAGGGTTTCTGATAAATTAAAAAAGTCTATAAAAACCGATATTTTAACTGGACTTTATAACAGATACAAATATGAAAAAGATATAGAAAAAAGTAGTGGTAAAGATGTTTTATATTTAGTAAATATAAATAAATTTAAACAGATAAATGAGTACTACGGAACAAAAATTGGAGATTTAACTTTAAAAAAGGTTGGAGAGATACTAAAGAAGCAGACTACCTCTTATGGGGCAAATATATACAGACTTGGTGCAGATGATTTTGGAATACTAATCAGTAGTGAAAAAAATAGAGACTTAATTTACTCGAACCTATCGAGAAAAATAGTTGAATGGTTTGAAAATAATGAAATAGAAGTTGAAAATCTAAAATTTAAAGTTAGTGTATGTATAGGTATAAGTGATTCAAGTCCGTATTTTGAAAAAGCTGATATTGCTCTTAGGGTTGCGAAAGATTCTCATAGACTTAAGTGTATGCAGTATAGCGAAGAGTATAATAGAGCTAAGGAGATTGAAAATAACATAAATAAGAGTAAAATTTTATATGATGCAATAAAGTATAACAGAGTTATACCTTTTTATCAACCTATTGTAAATATAGAGACAAAAGAGATAGAAAAGTATGAGGTATTAGCTAGAGTTTTGCATGAAGATGGTAGAGTTGAAACAATATTTCCATATTTGCAAATTGCAAAAGACAATAAAATGTACTACAGTATTACTATGGCAATTTTAAAAAAATCTATAAAAGAGTTTAGTGCATATAAAAATTTGAATTTTAGTATTAATTTCTCCATAGAGGATATATTGGATGAAAAAATTATCGCATACTTAGAAGAGATTTCTATAAAAAATAGTTATATTTTTGATAAAATAACTTTTGAATTGCTAGAGAGTGAAGCTATAGATGATTATAATGAGATAAAACTGTTTATAGAATTTGTTAAGGCTAGGGGAGCAAAAGTTGCCATAGATGATTTTGGAAGTGGATATTCAAATTTTGAGCATCTTTTGAATTTAGATATAGATTTCTTAAAAATAGATGGAAGCCTTATAAAACATATAGATACTGATGAAAGTTCAAAAAGGATTGTCTCACTTATAAGTCAATTTGCTAAAGAGTCTGGCATAGAGGTTGTTGCAGAGTTTGTAGAAAATGAAAAAATTTGTCAAATTTTAAAAGAGCTTGATGTTAAATATGCTCAAGGGTATTACTTTTTTAAACCTTCACAGAAGATTTTTTAACTTTTTAATTAATTTTCAGCTAAAATCTATCTGTTTTAGGTAAAATTCGGACAAATTTTGTATTAGAAAGGATCAGTTATGGGATTTCCACAACCTGCATTTTATATTTTTAAATGTGAGCAGAGTTCACCTCCTGGTATGCCAAAACCTAGTTGTGTTAATGAGCAAACAAGAGAGCTTTATCAATACATGTCTAATAAGCTTATGAGTATGGGAGTAACAACGACAGTTTTACCCATAAGAACATCTTGCTTAGGTAGATGTCAAATGGGACCAGTTATGTTGGTCGAGCCAGGGCACTATATGTATATTGGACTAACTAAGGAAAAAATAGATAGAATTATAGATGAGCATATCTTAAATGGTATTCCTGTTGAGGAGTTTTTGATTCCAAAGGAGTTTTGGGATGAGCCAATAAATCCAAAAGATGCTATGGAACAAATGGCATAAAATCAAAATAGGATGATTGATGACATTTGAAATGTTATATAGTAAAATTCACAGAGCTGTAGTAACAAATGCAAATTTGAATTATGTAGGTTCAGTTACAATAGATAAAGAGTTGATGGATGCGGCAAAGTTAGTTGTAGGTCAAAAAGTAGAGATTGTCAATATAAATAATGCAGAGAGATTTTCTACATATGTTATTGAAGGCGAATATGGTAAAAAAGAGATATGCCTAAATGGAGCAGCAGCTAGAAAAGCACAAATTGGAGATAGAGTGATTATAATTGCATATGCAAATATGACACAAGACGAGAGAAGTAAGTTTAAACCATATATAGTTTTAGTAGATGAAAAAAATTCAATTGAAGAAGTAAGAGATTATGTTTGATAATATAGATTTTTCAAAAATGGGTGAGATGTTGCAAGAGGTTCAGAAGAATGCACAAAAGTTGCAAGAAGAGGCAAAAAATTTAGAATTTGTTGCAAAAAGTGGTGGAGGTTTGGTGAGTGTTAAGATAAATGGTGAAGGTGAAATAAATGACATTACTATAGATGATTCGCTCCTAGAAGATAAGGAGTCTTTACAAATTCTTTTGATAAGCGCTATTAATGATGCCATAAAGATGGTTGAAGACAATAAAAAACTCTCTGCTGCCAAGATGTTTTCAAGCATGGGGGGTTTAGGTTCACAAGGATAATTAATGTTAAAGTTGCTTCTCTCTATTGCTTTGTTTTTTTCTACTTCTTATGGAGTTAGTTTTACATATCCTGATTTTAAGCAGTGCTATAAAAAAAATTTAAAATCTTTCGTATATTTTGGCAATATAAAAGCTGTTGCTATTTCCAAATATTTAGCAGTTGCCTATTTAAAAACGAAACCAAAAAGAAAGTATGAAAAGTATGATCCTCTTTTGAATCTATATCTATTTCGCTCAAAAGAGCCATTGAATGCTGTCAAACTAAGGAGCTCTAATAAGTTAAAAATAGGTGAGTGGATAGCTGGTATGGATGAGGATGCTCTTTATGTAGGAAATTATGCTACAAGTGATGATATTTACGATAGCATATATCTTCCAAATGCAAAACTTTCACCCAGTAGTATAATCTCCTGTTTATGTTGCGATGTTTATGGATTGGGTATAGAGGGTGGAAAGTTTGTTGGAAGTGAGTTTATTAAGAGACTTATAAATAGTAAAGAAAGAATAATAAAGTATGGTGATATAGGAGTAGAGTTTAAAAAAATAGGAAAAAACTTTGTAGTTAAAGAGGTGCTTGATAATAAACAGCCTTTGAAGGTTGGAGATAGAATTGTGAGTATAAATGGTAAAATGCTAAACTCTATCAAGCAGCTAAGAAGGGCTATACTCTTTTCAAAGCCAGGTGTGGTATTGAAGGTGAAGTATTTTAGAGGCAAAGCACTCATAGAATCAGATATAAAGGTTAAAGATAGGTTTCTTGATAGTGGTTTTTACTCAAAAAAGTTTGGAATAAAATTTGATAAAAATTTAAAAATAATTGATTTAAAAAAAACAGATTTAGGATATAGATCTGGCTTGAGAGTTGGAGACAAGATTTTAAGCATTAATGGTAAAAGAGTTAAAAATGTTGAAAAAATCAAAGAATATTTTAAGAAAAGTAGAGATAAAAAGATAGAATTGCTTATAGATAGGGATGACTTTCAATTTTTTGTTTATTTAGGGGTTTGATTTGTTAGAAGATTTTGAAAGTTATTTGAAACAGAATTTACCAAAAGTTGAGAGTTTTCACCCACATTTTAATGACGCTTTGTCAAAAATGCTATTAGCTGGAGGGAAGAGATTTAGACCACTATTGCTTTTAAGCGTGGTTGAGGCTTCAAATCCGCTTTTAGTTAAAAACTCATACCCTGTGGCATTAGCTATTGAGCTACTACACACCTACTCTTTGATTCATGATGATCTGCCTTGTATGGATGATGCTGATTTGAGAAGAGGGGAGCCGACTTTACATGTAGTCTATGATGAGGTGACGGCTACTCTTGTTGGAGATGCACTAAATACCCACTCGTTCTATCTTTTAGCAAATGCACCTCTAAGTGATGAGATAAAGATAAAGCTTGTCTCTATACTTGCTAGAGATGGCGGCATCGAGGGGATGATTATAGGTCAAGCAATTGATTGTGAGTTTGAAGATAAAAAACTAAGCTTAGAGGAGTTGAGATTTTTACATTACAACAAAACAGCAAAGCTTATAGCAGCTTCATTGCTTATGGGTGGTGTGATTTGCGAGCTTGGTAAAAAAGAGCTAGATACACTTTATGATTTTGGATTAAAGTTAGGTCTTCTTTTTCAAGTTCAAGATGACATCATAGATGCAACCTGCTCAAGCAAAGAGGCTGGAAAGCCAACTCTAAATGATGGACATAAAAACTCTTTTGTAAATCTATTGGGCTTAGATGAGGCAATTGGGCATAGAGATGGTTTGGTCGAGGAGTTAGTAAGTGAAGCAGATTCGCTAGAGGATAATTTAGCAAAAAAATTAAAAGAGATAATAAACAAATACTTCAAAGGATAAAAAGTGGAAGATAAAGAAATGCTACAAAAGCAAGCCGATACCATAAGATTTTTGTGTGCAGATATGGTTCAAAGAGCAAATAGTGGGCATCCAGGAGCTCCTATGGGGCTAGCAGACATTGTTACAGTTCTAAGCAGACACCTAAAGCACAATCCAAAAAATCCAAAATGGCTCAATAGAGATAGAGTAGTTTTTAGTGGAGGACATGCCTCTAGTTTGGTTTACTCATTTTTACACTTAAGTGGCTATGATATAAGTTTAGAAGATTTAAAAGAGTTTAGACAATTGGGTAGCAAGACTCCCGGTCATCCTGAGTTTTTAGATGTTCCTGGAGTGGAAGTCACAACAGGACCTCTTGGTCAAGGTATAACAAATGCTGTTGGTTTTGCAATGGCAGCGAAGTATGCAAGCAATGTTTTAAATAGCAACACTGCTAAAGTAATAGATCACAAAGTTTACTGCTTGTGTGGTGATGGTGACCTTCAAGAGGGGATTAGCTACGAGGCTTGTAGTTTGGCAGGACACTTGGAGCTAGACAATCTTGTTGTTATATATGATTCTAACAACATAACCATTGAGGGTGAGACCAACATCGCTTGGAGTGAAGATGTAAAGCTTAGATTTGAGGCTCAAGGTTGGAGTGTTGCTAAGATTGATGGACATAATTTTGATGAGATAAATGCAGTTTTAGAAAATGCAAAAAATCAAACAAAGCCATTTTTGATTATTGCAGATACCATCATAGCCAAAGGTGCATGTGAACTAGAAGGCTCTCATCACTCTCACGGGGCTCCTTTAGGGGAAGAAGAGATCAAAAATGCGAAGAAAAAGGCTGGTTTTGATCCAGATAGAGAGTTTTTTATCCCTGAGGATGTAAAGGCTAGATTTGAGTGTGCAATCCAAAAGGGAAGCATGGCTGAAGATGAGTGGAAAAAAGTTGTAGAAAATGATTTAAGCAGTGAGCAAAAAGAGCTTTTAGAGGCACTTTTAAATCCAGATTTTAGCAAGATTGAGTATCCGGAGTATAAAGCTGGAGAAAATGTTGCAACTAGAGATAGCAATGGAGCCATTTTAAACGCTATAGCTAAAGCAGTTCCGGGATTTATAGGTGGTAGTGCAGATCTATCTCCTTCAAATAAGAGTGAATTAAAAGGGATGGGTGATTTTCCTTGTGGAAGAAACATACATTTTGGCATAAGAGAACACTCTATGGCTGCTATTGCTAACTCTTTTGCCCTGTATGGCCTATTTATCCCCTTTAGTGCAACATTTTTTATCTTTAGCGATTACCTAAAACCAGCAGCAAGATTGAGTGCGCTAATGAGCTTGAAGAGCTTTTATGTTTGGACTCATGATAGCATTGGGGTAGGGGAAGATGGTCCAACGCACCAGCCAATTGAGCAGCTAAGCCAATTTAGAGCTATGCCAAACTTCTATCTTTGGAGACCAGCAGATGCTAGTGAGAATGTAAAGGCTTGGAAGAGAGCTTTGCAGATGAGTGCACCTAGTGCTTTTGTTTGCTCTCGCCAGAAGCTTACAGTCTTAAAAGATGATAGAGCCTATGGAGATGTGCAAAATGGAGGCTATCTTTTAGCAAAAAGAGATGGAGCGGCTCTTACTTTGATGGCTAGTGGAAGTGAAGTTTATCTAGCTTTACAAGCAGCTTGTGAACTTGAAAAATTAGGTGTAAAAGCAAATATTGTAAGTGTGCCATGTTTTGATCTTTTTGTTGAGCAAGATATAGAGTATATAGATAGAGTTGTTGATAGCTCTACAAAAGCTTTGGCTATAGAGGCAGGAAGTGGTCTAGAGTGGTACAGATTTGCCAATGAAGTTATATCTATGAAAAGATTTGGAGCGAGTGCTCCTGCAGATAAGCTGTTTGAGAAGTTTGGATTTACTATAGAAAACATAGTAAAAAAGGCGTGTGAGCTTGTTGGAGCAACTTACAAAGAGACACAAAGTTGCAATGCTTAAGGCATTTATCTTTGATTTAGATGGTACACTTTTAGATACCATTGAAGATATATCCATAAGTTGCAACCATGTTTTAAAGGAGTTCAAAAGGGCTCCTTTAGAGCTAAGTGAGTACAAAAGGATTGTAGGCAAAGGTTCATCTCAGCTCTTTAAAGATTTACTGTCAAATTTGAGTGATAAAGAGTATGCAAAAGCCAAAGAGATTTTTGAAAAACACTATAAAATACAGTTTAAATCTCACACAAAGATATATCCTGAAATTAATAAACTTCTAACCTTTTTAAAAACCAAAGGCTACAAACTAGCAATCCTCTCAAACAAACCAGATAGCTTTGTAAAACTATGTGCATACATCTACCTAGGAGAGTGGGAGTTTGATGCAGTATATGGCATAGGCGAGGGCAAGAAGCCAAAACCAGACCCTTCAAATGTAACTAAAATTCTAAAAGAGCTACAAGTACAACCAAATGAGGCCATATTTGTAGGAGATACTGAGATAGATGTAGAGTGTGCAAAAAGAGCAGATATGCGCTCCATTGGGGTAGCTTGGGGCTTTAGAGAAAAAAGTGTTTTGATTGAGAGTGGAGCAGACTACATAGTAGATACTCCCAAAGATTTGATAAAGATGGTAGGAAAATTATGAGTATATTTGATGCAATTATGTTGGGAATTATAGAAGGAATTACGGAGTTTTTGCCGGTTAGCTCAACGGGGCATTTGATTGTTGCTAGTCACTTTTTGGGGGTTGAGCAAAATAGTGTTTCAAAGGCTTTTGAGGTGATTATACAATCGGCTGCTATTTTGGCTGTATTTTTTAACTATAGAGACAAGTTTAGCTTAAAGCACATAGACCTGTGGGCTAAGGTTTTTATAGCATTTTTGCCTATTGGTGCTGTTGGGTTTGTTTTTTCGCATCAGATTAAAGAGCTTTTTAGTGTTGAGATTGTTGCTTGGATGTTTATAGTCGGTGGGGTTATATTTTTAATAGTAGAGAAATTTTTTATAAAAGAGGAAAGAGTTTTAGTAGATGATGTTGAAAAGGTTAGCCTAAAGCAATCAATTATTATTGGAGTTGCTCAAGTTTTTGCTTTAATTCCTGGAACAAGTAGAGCAGGTTCTACCATAGTAGGCGCACTTTTAGCTGGACTTAGTAGAAAAGCTAGTGCAGAGTTTAGCTTTTTGTTGGCATTTCCTGTAATGGGAGCAGTTACTGCTTATGATCTTTTGAAGCACTATGAGGAGTTTAGCTCTGCTAATCTTGTAAACTTGGGTGTAGGGTTTTTTGTTTCATTTGTAGTTGCTTTTTTTGTTATAAAGCTATTTTTGGTATTTTTGCAAAGATTTACCTTTGTTCCTTTTGGCATATATAGGATTTTGTTTGGAATTTTGCTTTTGGTTTTGTAAGTTATAAGTAATTTTTAGATAAAATCAAGCAAATATATATGGAAGAGGTATATAAATGTTACTATTAACTCCTGGACCAACTCCGGTTCCTGAAGATATAAGAATCGCTATGGCTGGTGAGACACTTCACCATAGAACTCCAGAATTTGAAGAGATTTTTTCTAAAACCAGAGAGCTTTTAAAAGAGCTTTTTGGTATGCCTGAGGTTTTAATGCTTGCAAGCAGTGGAACTGGTGCTATGGAGGCTTGTG
Source organism: Sulfurospirillum sp. (assembly GCA_026988125.1). Classification (GTDB taxonomy): domain Bacteria; phylum Campylobacterota; class Campylobacteria; order Campylobacterales; family Sulfurospirillaceae; genus Sulfurospirillum_A. Next base: position 17,752 of record JALSLU010000052.1, on the reverse strand, counting down.
TTACTAACTTGTGTAAATCAAAAGCTTTAGTTATAAATGCTGGTAAGTTTGGAGAGAGATTTGGTAAAATTTGTGAAGCTTACAATAAAGAGTATAAAGAGTTAAAGTATGATTGGGATACTCCAGCTTCAACCAAAGAGGTTATACAAACGATAGAAGAGGATGAGAGCATAGATGCTATTTTTATACAGATTTGTGAGAGTGCGGGTGGCCTTAGGCATCCTGTAGAGGAGATTGCAAGCAGAGTAAAGGAGATTAGACCAGAGATTATGGTTATAGCTGATGGTGTAACAGCTGTTGGGGTTGAAAAGATAGATTGCTCAAACATAGATGCTCTAATTAGTGGCTCTCAAAAGGCCCTTATGCTACCTCCTGGACTCTCTTTAGTCGGACTTAGTAGTAACGCTATAGAGACGATAGAAAATGGTGGCTTTGGTTATTATTTGAACTTAAAGAGTGAACTTAAAAAGCAAAGGGCAAATACAACCGCATATACTGCTGCAACCACGCTTATAATCGGTCTAAAGGCTATGCTTGAGAAGATGAGAGAGATTGGGTTTGAAAAGCTTTATGAGGAGACTAAAAAATCTTCCGATGCTACAAAAGAGGCACTAAAGGCTCTTGGGTTAAAGATTTTTCCAAAAACTCCGGCTAGAGCTATGAGTGCTGTCTATGATGAGGATGCTCCAAAGATAAGAAAGATTTTAAAAACAAAGTATGAAGTAAACATTGCAGGTGGTCAAGAGCATGTTAAAAATACCCTTTTTAGGATAAATCACATGGGGCTCGTTAAACCATATGAGCTCTCTTGGACTCTCAATGCCATAGAGTTAGCTTTGGATGAGCTTGGAAGAAGAGCATATGATGGGACAGCAAACGCTATATTTACAAAAGAGATAACAAAATGATAAAAGAGCATGAGATACCAAATGGAAGTAGGCTCTACTTTGGAAGTAGCGCTAAGCTAAAAAGAGAGATTGAAGCGGTTGCTAGTGAAATTTTGGAGGATAGAGGCTTTGAGGAGATTGTAACTCCATTTTTCTCCTATCACCAGCACAAAACTCTAGGGACAAAAGAGATAATTCGCTTTTCAGATGAGTCAAATAACCTCATATCTCTTAGGGCTGATTCTACTCAAGATGTGGTAAGGTTGCTTACAAAGAGGCTAGGCAGAAGCATAGAGCAGAAAAAGTGGTTTTACATTCAGCCGGTTTTTAGGTACCCAAGTTTAGAGATAAATCAGATTGGAGCTGAGTTTATAGGTAGTGATGATTTGGTAAGCTCAATTGAGATTTGTGGAGCAGTTTTTAAAAGATTTAATCTTCAGCCACTTTTACATGTAAGCAATATCAAGATTCCTCAGATCATCTCAAATGAGTTAGGCTTAGATTTGGGAGTTTTTGAAAGAGGTGAATTGCAAAAGATACTCTCTATGAGGGTAGATTGGCTAGATAAGTTAGCCTCACTACAAAGCATTGAGGAAATAGAGGAAGTTTTAAAAGTAGTGCCAGAGAGCATAAAAGTAGAGCTTGAAAAGATGAGAGAGCTTGCAAGGAATTGCTCTTATGAGAGTGTTTGCTTGTCACCACTTTACTATGTTAAGATGAGGTACTATGATGAGCTCTATTTTAGATTTATTTATAACAACTCTACTTTAGCCAAGGGTGGCACTTACAAGAGCGAAGGATTAGAGTCTAGCGGTTTTGGTATATATACAGACGCGCTGATAGAAAATTTAACGAAAGAGAAGATATGAGCAAAGCAGATTTGATAGTAGGAATCCAATGGGGAGATGAAGGAAAGGGCAAGATTGTAGATATGCTTGCTCAAAAGTATGACATGGTATGTAGATCTCAAGGTGGTCATAATGCTGGTCATACTATTTGGGTAGATGGAGTGAGATATGCACTTCATCTCATACCATCAGGAGTTTTAAACAAAGATGCCATAAACATAGTGGGTAATGGGGTTGTTTTATCTCCCTCTTCCATCATTGAAGAGATGGAGCAGTTTGATAATCTAGAAGGAAGACTATTTATAAGCGATAAAGCACACCTAAACCTTCCATACCACGCTCAAATAGACATAGCAAGAGAAAAACTAAAAGGCGATAAAGCCATAGGAACAACAGGTAAGGGCATAGGTCCAGCTTATGCCGACAAGATAAACAGAACAGGACATAGAGTGGGAGAGCTTTTAGATACTAAAAAGCTTTGTGATTCAATTTTGGAGAGTTTTGAGATAAATAGACCCATATATGAAGCACTCAAAATCAAGACTCCAAAAAAAGAGGAGCTTCTTAGGGAGCTAGAGGGTTATAAAGAGAAGCTTGAGCCATTTATAGCAAACACAACCAACTTGGTTTGGAAAGCAATAGATGAAGATAAAAAAATCTTGCTAGAGGGTGCTCAAGGAACACTTTTAGATATAGACCATGGAACCTACCCCTATGTTACAAGCTCATCTACAGTTAGTGCAGGGGCTTGCACGGGACTTGGTATAAATCCAAAAGACATAGGAAAGGTTATAGGGATTGTTAAAGCATATACCACAAGAGTAGGGCATGGTCCATTTCCTACAGAAGATTTTGGTGAAGATGGAAAGAGAATGGCCGATGTTGGAAGAGAGGTGGGTACAACAACAGGTAGAAGAAGAAGATGTGGATGGTTTGATGCAGTTAGCGTAAAATACTCCTCAAGATTAAACGGATGTGATGAGTTTGCTTTGATGAAACTAGATGTGCTAGATGGTTTTGAGAAGATTAAGATATGTGTAGCTTATGAGATAGATGGTAAGCAGATAGACTATATGCCAAGTAATTTAGATAGAGTTAAGCCTATCTATGAAGAGATAGAGGGCTGGGATAAAGTTGAAGGAATTAGCGATTTTGATAAACTCCCAGAGGGCGCCAAGAGATACATAAGAAGAATAGAGGAGCTAACTCAAACAAAAGTTGGCATAATCTCAACAAGTCCAGATAGAAATGACACAATAGTTTTGTAGAGAAGTAGTAAAATATATAGTTTCTCATATGACCGCAAGGTTGTATTTTAGTGAGAGGAATTTCTTAGGGGCTTTACCCCTAAGAAAGGAGACAGTTAAAAAAACTCTTGCAGAGCGTCAGCTCGTGCTTTAGTGAGAGGAATTTAACTTGGGCTTTCTCACAGAGAGTGCATAGCACAAGGCTCAAGTTAAAGGAGACAGTAAAATGACCAGCAAATTTACCCCAATAGTAAAGATAAAAAAACAGCATATGGATATGGTAGAAACCCATCTTGCAAAGGCTAGACATAAAAACACTCAGCTTAAAAAAAAGTTAGAATCCTTAAAAGAGGAGATAAGCTCACAGATAGCTCCAAAGGAGGGAAATATACAGCTGTACAATGTGTATAGAGAAAATTTGTCAATTTTAAGAAAAGAGATGAGTGAAGTAGAAAAAGCTTATGAAATTTCCAACCAAGAGGTAGCTCAGCTTCAACAAAAATATAAAAATGCCTTAAGAGAGTTTGAGAAGATGAAGTACTTAGAGGGAAGGGACTTTGAAGAGTTTATGAAAAAATTAAAAAGACAAGAGCAGTTAGATATGGATGAAGTATCTATGATGTTATTTGCAAATAGGAGTTAGATTTGAGACTGTTTATTATTATTTTTATAAGTTTAGTTGGTTTAAATGGTGCAAGTGTTGATTGTACAAAGATTTTTGAAGAGAGAAAGAGTGAGCTTTTAAAAGAGGTTGAAAAGATTGATGAGGCCAGGCAATCATTTGAAGCACTAAGAGCAGCTTCAAATGCTCTTTTTGACAAACAAAGAGAGAGTCTTAAAAAACAGAGAGAAGATTTAAATGCAACAATGCAGAAAATTAAAGCTAAAGAGGAAAATATAAAAAAACTTATAGAAGAGAATAAAAAACTACTTGAAGCGATCAAGGGTGCTAAAGATGACAAAATAAGTGAAAGCTATGCAAAAATGAAAGATTCGGCTGCTGCAAATATACTTCAAGAATTACCAATAAATGAAGCAGCAGCAGTTTTGTTTACGCTACAGGCTAAAAAAGTTTCAAAAATTATGGCAAAGATGGATCCTAAAAAGGCTTCACAAATTACCCAAAGATTGAGAAAGGGGCCACCTTTTACAGATATAAAATAAGGGCACCTCTAAAATTTTTTTTGAGGTGCCTATAAATCATTTTTAGGTTCTTTAGTAAATTTGTTGAGAATTAAATAGACAAATAAATACTATCTAATAAGATATTTACCTTACTTTAGATAAAATAAACAAAATTCTAAAGTAAGGTCTGTTAATGAAAATCAGGTTACCTCATGCACCATATATTGCAAATAAAATAGCTATAGACTTGTTAAATAGTGGGTTTGTAACTCTTAATAGTGGGATAGAACCTGTTATAAAAGTTGCTCAAGAGTTTATTGAAGAGGATATAAAAAAAGAGATGGCTCTTGAAGCTAGGATTGATGAAATTTTAGATGAAAATGAAGATGATATGGAGTTTATGCAAGTAGATAGACGCAATATGTTTTGGCTTATAAAGAAAAAACTTGCAGGAGAGTATGGAGTTGTTCTATCTTATGAAGATAGATACAGTGATTTGGCTCATAAGATTCAAGAAAGATTATGGAAAGAGGATCTTATAGAGTACAGTGTGAGTGAAAATCGTATAAAAAATATAATCTATAACGCAATTGAGAGCTATTTGAATAGCTTTGAGGATGTTGAAGAGATTGTGATTGAGAAGATAAGTAATTACAAGAGAAAATTGATTCCTGGTAGTAGTGAATATGATTTAATATTTGAGAGACTCTATGAAGAGGAGCTTAGAAAAAAAGGATTGCTTTTATGAATTTGAAACCTATATATATCTATTTGGAGAGTGGTGTTTATTTGGAAGCGAAAAGCTTTGGATGCGATGGTACAAGGGTTGGTGAAATAGTTTTTAATACAGCTATGAGTGGTTATCAGGAGATTATGAGTGATCCTAGTTATGCGGGTCAGTTTGTAGTTTTCACTATGCCAGAAATTGGGATAGTAGGTACTAATGATGATGATTTAGAGAGTAACACAATTCATGCAAGTGGAATGTTTGTAAGAAGTTTAAATGAGACATTTTCAAATTTTAGAGCAACTGATTCACTTTCGAATTTTTTGAAAAAGCATAATTGTTTAGGAGTTTGTGAAATAGATACAAGATTTTTGACAAAAATCATAAGAGATAGTGGTCCTCAAATGATGATTGCTTCAACAGAGGTAAAATCTAAAGACAAACTAAAAGATATTTTAGAAGAATCACCTCGTATTGAGGAGATTAACTATATAGAAAGAGTTAGCACTAAAGAGCCTTATATACACAGATCTGGAGCGTGGGATGACAAAAAATTAGCATATAAAAGTGCTTCAAATAGTTTAAATAAAAAGATATTGGCAATAGATTTTGGAGTTAAGAGAAATATTTTGAATGAGCTTTGTGAAGTTGGGCTTGAGGTGGAGGTTATTCCAAGTAATTTTGATACAGATGAAGTAATTAAAAGATATGAAAAAGGTGAAATAAAAGGTCTGTTTTTATCTAATGGTCCTGGCGATCCTCTAGTTTTAAAAAATGAAGTTAAAAAGATACAGAAGCTCATAGAGGCAAACATTCCGATGTTTGCTATCTGTCTTGGTCATCAACTTCTTAGTATAGCACATGGTTATCCTACATATAAATTAAAATTTGGTCAACATGGAAGTAATCACCCTGTAAAAAATCAACATAGTAAAATTGTAGAAATTACTTCACAAAATCACAATTATAATGTTCCTAAAGAGATATGCAACATTGCAAAAGTTACCCACATAAATCTATTTGATGATACAATTGAGGGTGTAAAGTATATTGATAAACCAATTTTCTCTGTACAGCACCATCCGGAGGCAAGCCCAGGTCCTCATGAGAGTAAATATATTTTTAAAGAGTTTGCAAATAGTTTATAATGGAGTCTATAAGTTTTTTTACAATTGTAAGTGTAGCACTACTTGGTAGTTTAGGTCACTGTATAGGGATGTGTGGAGGATTTATAGTTGCTTATAGTAGTGCAAAAATTGACTCAAACTCTACAAAGCTTTATCAGTTTTTTTCTCATCTTTTTTACAGCTTAGGACGCGTAACCTCATATACCTTTTTGGGAGCTATCTTTGGCTACATTGGTAGTGTAGTTTCATTTTCTAAAACTTCTACCGGATATTTATATTTTTTTGTTGGAATTATAATGGTTCTTATGGGATTATCTCTGATGGGTAAAATTAGATTTTTAACCTCTTTGGAGTGTACTATATCTAAAGATGGAATAGTAAAAAAAATTTTTTCATCTCTTATTCATTCAAAATCATATTTTAGTTTTTATGGGTTGGGACTTTTAAATGGATTTCTTCCTTGTGGATTAGTTTACTTTTTTGCTATTAGTGCTGCAGCTACTGGTTCTGTTTTTATGGGAGCATTTACAATGTTTATTTTTGGAGTCTCAACCATACCAGTACTCTTAGGTTTTGGTTATATTGTAGGTTTTTTAAAAAGTAGTATTTTTAGAGATACCATGGTTAAGGTTGCATCTATTGTTATTATATGTTATGGTATATATATAGCTTATGAGGGTTTTTTGGCGGTTAGGGGATGAATTTAAAAAGATATCAAGAAGCTATTGAGTCGAGCAATATAGTTTCCAAAACAGATATAAATGGCATTATAACCTTTGTCAATGATGAGTTTTGTAAAATTTCTGGATATAAAAAAGAGGAGCTAATTGGTAAAAACCACAATATCATAAGACATCCAGATGTTCCTAAAGAAAATTTTGAAAGGTTATGGAATACAATATTAGCAAAAAAAACTTATGTCTCTACAGTTAAAAATTTAGCAAAAGATGGCTCAACTTTTTATGTCAATACAACAGTTATCCCTATGGTTAATGAGAATGATGAAATTGAAGAGTTTATAGCAATCAGATATGATGTAACTGAAAATGTCAAATTAACAAAAGAGCTAAAAAAGAAAGAAGAAGAGTTAGAGCAGTTAAACTCAACTTTGGAACTAAGAGTAAAAAAGCAGACTCAAGAGTTAAGAGAGTTAAATGAAAATTTAGAAAAAAGAGTTAAAGAAGAGGTTGAAAAAAATAGAGAAAAAGATAGATTTTTGTTTCAACAAGCAAGACTTGCTAGTTTAGGAGAGATGATAGGAAATATTGCTCATCAATGGAGACAACCATTGAGTGAGCTAGGAATAATTCTTTATAAAATAAAAAAAGTTTTTAAAAGAAAAAATTTAGATACAGATGAGTTTCAAGAGGTGTATCAAGAAGCTAAAAATGTTATAAAAAAGATGAGTGACACTATAGAGGATTTTAGAAATTTTTTTAATCCTCATAGACCAAAAGAGGTATTTTTAGTTAGAGAAGCTCTTGATGAAGCTATGATAGTTATGCAAAGAACTCTTGAGAAGTATAACATAAGATTAGATGTAATTTGTTCTAAAGAGGTTAAAATAGAAGGTTATAAGAGTGAATTTTCACAAGTTTTAATAAATCTTTTAAACAATTCGAAGGATGCATTTATAAAAAATGACATAAATAATCGTGTTATAGTTTTAGAAATAAAAAAGTTTAATGAAAAATATGCTATGGTAGTGTTTAAAGATAACGCAGGTGGAATTTGTGAAAGTATCATAGATAAGGTATTTGAACCCTATTTTACGACAAAACATGCTAGTAGTGGAACAGGAGTGGGATTGTATATGAGTAGAATGATAGTTCAAAATAGCATGAATGGTAGTATGGATGTTGAAAATATAGAAGGTGGGGTATGTTTTAAGATAAAAATTCCTGTCTGTAAAGAAAAGGAGATATAAAATGAGTAAATTAAAAGATTTAACCGTTTTATTTGTAGAAGATGAAGTAGAGTTGAGAAATGCTCTAAATAGTGCCATTTCAGATGAGTTTAAAAAGTTTATACTTGCTAGAGATGGTGAAGATGGTTTAAAGAAGTTTAAAAAATTTAAACCCGATATAGTTTTAACTGACATAATGATGCCCATACTTGATGGTTTAGAGATGTCAAAAGAGATTAAAAAACTCTCAAAAGAGACTCCAATCATTGTATTAAGCGCATTTAGTGAGAGAGATAGACTTCTTAAAGCTATAGACATAGGTATAGATAAGTATCTTATAAAACCGATTGATCCTGATGAGTTAATGAGTACAATAGAAATAGTTATCAAAAATTTAAATCTTGTTGATCAGTTGGTTGATTTAGGAAATGGTTATCAGTTTGATAAACTAAAAAAGGTTTTAGTGAAAAATGGTAACACTATTACTCTAACTAAAAAAGAGTTACTTTTTATATCCATATTGGTAAAAAATTTGGGAGCATTTGTTTTGCATGATGAAATAAAAAAGTATGTTTGGACAAATAAAGGCGTTACAGATGCTGCTATTAGGACATTTATAAAAAGAATTAGAGAAAAAACTGACAAAGAATTTATCAAAAATGTACCAGGTTTAGGGTATAAAATAAATTATGCTTCTCACTAAAATGATTTTTTTAGATAAAAATCATTTAACACAAAATTAATCCTATTAAGCTTAGTTGTATAGTTTATATATTATAATTCCCGCAATTATGTGATATTTTTGTGACATAAAACAAAATTAGGAGGAATCATGCAACCTAGTAGGATGATTAACTATGACTATACAGTTGCAAAGTACTTTGCAATTGCAGCAATTATTCTTGGAATAGTTGGAATGTTAATTGGAGTATTTATTGCTTTTCAAATGGCATATCCGGAGCTAAATAATTTAGCTGGAGAGTATGGTACATTTGGTCGCTTAAGACCTTTACATACGGATGCAGTAATTTTTGGCTTTCTACTAAGTGGTATATGGGCAACTTGGTACTATGTCGGGCAAAGAGTTCTTAAAGTTTCTATGGCTGAATCGCCATTTTTAATGTTTTTAGGTAAGTTACACTTCTGGCTTTACTTAGTTGGTGTTGTAGCGGTTGTTATATCTTTAGCGATGGGGATAACTACATCAAAAGAGTATGCAGAGTTTGAATGGCCTATTGATATAGCTATTGTTATAGTTTGGGTTATTTGGGGTATGAGTATTTTTGGTCTTATTGGTATAAGAAGAGAGAAAACATTATATATCTCAATTTGGTACTATATAGCAACATTCTTGGGAGTTGCTATGCTTTATCTATTTAATAATATGGCAGTTCCTACATACTTTGCAAGTGGTGGAATTGGTGATTGGTGGCACTCTGTTAGTATGTATGCTGGTACTAATGATGCTATGGTTCAGTGGTGGTATGGCCACAATGCTGTTGCATTTGTATTTACTGTGCCAATTATTGCAATGATTTATTACTTTTTACCAAAAGAATCAGGACAACCTGTTTTTTCATATAAACTTTCTATTTTAAGTTTCTGGGGACTTATGTTTGTTTATCTTTGGGCTGGTGGTCACCATCTTCTTTACTCTACAGTTCCTGATTGGGTTCAAACTATGGGTTCAATATTTTCTGTTGTGTTGATTTTACCTTCATGGGGAAGTGCAATCAATATGCTTCTAACAATGAAAGGTGAGTGGGGACAGTTAAAAGAGAATCCGCTTATAAAGTTTTATATTTTAGCTTCAACATTTTATATGTTTTCAACACTAGAGGGACCTATTCAGGCAATTAAGTCTGTAAATGCTTTAGCACACTTTACAGATTGGATTCCTGGTCATGTTCATGATGGAACCCTTGGTTGGGTTGGTTTTATGATCGTTGGTTCACTTTTTCATATGGCACCAAGAATGTTTAAGAGAGAGATATATAGCAAAAAGCTTATGGAATCTCAATTTTGGATTCAAACTACTGGTATAGTACTGTATTTCTCTAGCATGTGGATTGCAGGGATTACTCAAGGTATGATGTGGAGAGCAACCGACCAGTATGGAAATTTGGCTTATTCATTCATAGATACTGTAAATGTACTACATCCTTACTATGTTATTAGGGGTCTTGGAGGTCTCTTGTATCTTATAGGATTTATGATGTTTGCATATAATTTTTACAAAACAATGACTGCAAGTAAGGCAATTGAGAAAGAACCTCAGTTTGCTTCACCTATGGCAGCTTAAAAGGAGGAATAAAATGTTTCATTGGTTAGAGAGAAATCCGTTCTTTTTTGCAGTAGGTGTGTTTATAGTTATAGCTTATGCTGGTATAGTGACAATTTTGCCAGATTTTATGAATAGTGCTAGACCAGTAGTAGGTACAAAACCTTATACTGTTTTACAGTTAGCTGGGCGTCATGTATATATAAAAGATAGTTGTAATGCTTGTCACTCTCAACTTATTCGTCCTTTTAAGTCTGAAACAGATAGGTATGGAATGTATAGTTTAAGTGGTGAGTATGCGTATGATAGACCATTTCTTTGGGGTTCAAAAAGAACTGGACCTGATTTGATGAGGGTTGGAAACTATAGAACTACAGATTGGCATGAAAACCATATGTTAAATCCAGCTGAGATTGTTCCAGGCTCAATAATGCCTAAGTATCCTCATATGTTTAAAAATGTTGCTGATATAGAGACTGCTTATGCTGAGGCTTTAACAGTTAAGAAGGTATTTAATGTACCTTATGATAAGTCTGGTATGCCAAAACTTGGTACGCTAGAAGAGGCTAAGGCACAAGCTTTAAAAGAAGCTGAAGAGATAGTTGCAAATATGAAATCACCTGAGGTAAAAGAGGCACTTAAAAGAGGCGAAATTAAAGAGATAGTTGCAATTATTGCATATTTAAATAGTTTAAAATAAAAGGTTAAATTGTGGATATGGGAACAATTAGAGAGCTTCAAGCTTACGCATATGCCTTTGGTAGTGTTTTTTTAGCAGTTATCTTCTACTCTTATGTTTATTATCTTTATACATCTAAGAAAAAGGGTGGCAAAGATTTTGAAGATTATGCAAAAATTGCACTAAATGATGAAATTGATGATGCTCTAGTTGAACCAAAAGAGCCGCTAAAAAAAAGGAGCGATAGATGAATTGGCTAAATGATAATGTAAATATGCTTGCACTTTTAGGTGCAGCTGCTATTATACTTATTACTGTATTTGTTGTTGCTAAGTATATAAAGCAAATGAAAGAGGATAAAAGTACTGGTGAATTAGCTGAAGAGAATTGGGATGGAATTGGTGAGTACAAAAATGAACTTCCAATCGGTTGGTCATTAGCTTTTTTAGGTACTATAGTTTGGGGACTTTGGTATTTTCTAATAGGATATCCTCTCAATGGATATTCACAGATAGGTGAATACAATGAAGAGGTACAAAAGTACAATACTAAATTCGAAAATAAGTGGGCAAACCCAGACGAAGAGACTCTAATGGGTATGGGTGAGGGAGTATTCTTTGTACAGTGTGCTCCTTGTCATGGTGTAACTGGTGATGGTATTAATGGTAAAGCTGCAGATTTGACTGTATGGGGAAGTGAAGCTGCTATAGTTGATGTTATTTTAAAGGGTTCAAAAGGTTTAAATTATCCGTTGGGAGAGATGCCTGCTGGGCTACTTCAAGGTGATGATGCAAAAGCCGTTGCAGCATATATGGTGGAGAAAATTGCTAAACTAGGAAAAAGTAAAAATCCAGATTTAGTTGCAAAAGGTGAAAGCTTATGGGCAGTTTGTGCTGGTTGTCATGGACAAAATGGTGATGGTATGGGTGGAAATTCACCTTCTCTAAAAAATTATGGAAAGCCTGAATTTGTGGTTGATGTTTTAAACCGCGGAAAAGCTGGAAATATAGGAGTAATGCCTAAATTTAATGACGGCCGCTTGAGCGATATACAAAAACTTGCAGTTGGCAAGTATGTTAACTCACTTTCACAATAAGGATTTGAGATGGAAAACACAAATAGAAATATATTTGGATTAGATGGAATTACAGGGATGTTGATAGCTACGGCTTTATTGTTATCAATTTTGGCAGGTTTGACAATTTGGGGTATAAAAGCACAACAAGTTGCGGCTGAAAATCCGTATAAAATAACCAATCCTCAATCTATTAAAATGATAGATAAAGATAATGCAAAATTAATACAATAGGATATTGCTATGGATAAGATTATAACTTTAGGCTTAATAGTTATGGGTATTGTTGCTGCTTGGGCAGTTTTAACTTCCAATCATCTCTTTATTGGGTAAGTTTTTTGTTCAATTTACTTTTTAAGCGTGGAGTTTTTTTACTCTGCGCTCTCTTTATGGCAGTTAATCTTGAAGCTTCCTTTGTTTTAAAAAATGAAGATATTTTAAATGAAAGAGTTTCTAAAAAGATTAACGAAATGGGGGAAGAGCTTTACAAAAAAACTGGTGTCTCGGTCTATATTTATGTTGTAAAAAGAGTTCAAAATAAAAAAATAGGTGATTTTGTAAAAGGTATTTCAAAAGATCTTCGATCCCCATTCATCCTCCTTTTCTTAGCAAGAGATAATCAAAAGGTTGATATATATAATTCATCTGATGCTATTAAACTTTTTGATAAAGATATGACACTGAGTCCATTTTCTTGGAGTGGTTCTATTATTCCTATTTTAGCTAATCCAAAAATGGAAGATAAGTATAATGTTGCAATGCTTAATGGTTATGCCGATATTGCAGAGCAGGTTGCAAAAAGTAAAAATATAAAGCTAGAAAGTGCAATAGGCAGTACAAATAGAACTATTTATCATATACTTAGATATGGAATATATGGTTTTTTAATTTTTGTTGTATTTGGTTATTTTTATCAAAAAAGGAAATTTAAAAATGAGTAGTCTTAAAAAAGAGAGAAATTATTGGCCACATGCTATAGTTCTTGTTTTGTTGTTTATGGTTTTTGCAGTGAGTGTTGTTTTAAAAATTGCTTTTGATAATCCAGTGCAGATGGATAGCTACTATTTTGAAAAGTATCAGAAAGTTGATGAAGATATAAATACAATTATAAATAATCAAAAAAAGTTTGATGAAAGATTTAAGATAGTATATGAAACAAAAAAATTTAAATTAAATTCTCCAAATAGTTTTGAATTTAAAATTTTAAATAAAGATGACTCACAAGATATAAATAGTGCTTCAATAGAACTTTTGATCACTAGACCAGATAAAAATGATTTTAATAAAAAATATAATTTAACAAATAGTGATCAAAATGGGATTTTTAAAATAGAAGATGTTATGATTGAACTGCCAGGTAGGTGGCAAATTTTAACCAAGATAAAGATAGGTGAGTATAGTAGTTTTAATAAATATGAAATCAATGCTACAAAATGATGCTATAATGTCACAAAAAAATGGTGACATAAATGATCCAAGTATTTGCTACAAGTAGGTGTCTAAGAGAGTTTTGGGCATCTTTTTTAGACTCAAATCAGCTACTTCCAAAAGCAATTACCATCTCAGATTTGGAGCAATCAAGTGTGATTGTACCAGATAGAACTTTAGCAGATCAAGACACTAGAGTTTTACTTCTAAAAGAGGCTTCAGATTTTCAAAATTTTTCAAAACTTAGAATCGATAGAGATTTTTTAGCATTTCTAAAAAATTCTGAGTTTATATTTGGCTTTTTTGAGGAGTTGGCTCAAAATGGTGTAAGCCTGAAGGAATTAAGCTCCAAAGACACCTATGCAGAGTTTAGTGAGCATCTTGAGATTTTAGAGGAGTTACTATCTAGATACAAAGCTTTGTTAGATAAGAAGAAGTTATTTGATAGAGTAAATTTAAAAGAGCTTTATGAGTTAAATTATGAGTACCTGAAATCTTCTAAAGGGTTTTGTTTACATGTAGAGGGTTTATTAAATGGGTTTGAGCTGGAGCTGTTTGAAAAGATTGCCAAGGTTGTGCCATTTAGGGTTGTATTAAAAGTAGATAGTTACAATAAAAAGATCATTAACTCATTTAAAGAGTTTGATTTAGAGATTGGTTATGAGTATGAGTTAGATCTGAGCCAAAAGAGAGTTTTGCAAAAAGATCCTTTAACAAGAGCCAATCCAAATGTAGCCATAAAAGCCTTTTCAAGCAGAGCCATGCAGTGTGCATTTGTTCAAGAGAGTATAGCTAGCTTTGTTAATAGTGGCATAGAGCCAAGCAAGATTGTAGTTGTTACTCCTAGTGAAGATATGGCGGAGCTTTTAAGAGAGTTTGATAGGCATAAAAATCTTAACTTTGCTATGGGTAGGAGTTTTGCTCAAACAAAGATTTATAAAAAAATCGAGGCACTCGATAGCTTTTTGAGACTTCAAGAGATAGAGAATTTTTATAGAGTAAATAGACTACAAATTGAGCAAAACCTCATAGATGAGATTAGGCAAATTTGGCATAAAAAATTGAGCGTCAATGAAGTTGTGCAGATTTTAAAAAAATTGCAGAGTGATGAGAGTATATATAAAGAAGAGCTATATAGGTTTGAAAATTTTCTAAAAAGAGTAGAAAAATTGACACTCAAAGATGCCTTTAGACTCTTTTTAAATAGACTCAAAAGTAGAAGCTTAGATGATGTTGGAGGTGGAAAAGTTACAGTAATGGGGCTTTTAGAGAGTAGGGGAGTTAGCTATGAGGGGGTGATTATAGTTGATTTTAGTGATGAGTTTGTGCCAAAAAGAAGCCAAAAAGATATGTTTATAAACTCTTACTTAAGAGAGTCAGTAGGGCTTCCAACCACAAAAGATAGAGAAAATTTACAACGCTATTTTTATAACTCCCTTATGAGTAGTGCCAAAGAGGTAGCCATAAGTTTTGTTCAAAATGAGCAAAGCATGCCTTCAAGATTCTTAGATGAGCTAAATTTGAGCAGCAAAATTCAAAAGGTGGATGAGGAGTCCTATTTTGGTTTTATGCTAAAAAGTGGCTCTAAAAAGGAGCTTTTTTTGCAAGAGAGTATAGATTCTCCTCATGCTGTAAAAGTACTTTCAGCTTCAAAATTGGCCACTCTTCTTAGGTGTAAAAGAAAGTTTTATTATAGCTACATAAAAAATATAAAAGAGGCTTCTATGCCAAAAGAGGGCTTGGATTCAAAAGATTTTGGAACTCTTCTTCATAAAGCACTCCATAGGAGTTTTTTAGATTTAAACGATGTAAGCAGGGAGCTTGTCTTAAAAAGATTGCATAAGTTTTTAAATGATGAGGTAAACTCAATAGAAGATAGATTTTTAGTAGATATTTGGCTTAAAAAATTGGATAAATTTGCACAAAATGAAGAGAGAAGATTTAAAGAGGGTTATAGGATTTTTGACTTAGAGAGGTCTTTACATGTAGAGTTTGATGGTTTTAAGATTGAGGGCAAGATTGATAGAATTGATAAAAAAGATAACAAACTAACTATAATAGACTACAAAAGTGGCAAAATCAAGCAAGCAACAAAGAACTCTCTTAGGAGCGAGAGTAATTTCCAGCTTGAATTTTACTATCTTTTAGCGAAAAAATTTGGCTTCGATATAGAAGAGGTTTGCTACTATGATCTAAATGGTGGTGAGCTTGTGAGTGAGAGTATGTTTAGCGAAAAGCTGCAAAGATTGGAAGAGATTTTAAGAGAGCTTAAAAAGCCAATCAATGGGTATGAGATGAGCGAAGATTTGAAAGAGTGCCAATACTGTCCATACACTAGGCTTTGCGGGAGAGAGGGATGAGTAGGTTTGAGCCATACTTGGCATTGGAAGCTAGTGCGGGAAGTGGTAAGACCTATGCACTTTCTGTTAGGTATATTTCACTTTTGTATCTAGGTGCAAGGCCAACCTCCATTTTAACACTTACTTTTACAAATAAAGCTTCAAGTGAGATGAAGAGTAGGATTTGTGAGGTTTTATTGAATCTTGAAAATAGAGGTGAGCTAGAGGAGATTTGCAAACTTACTGGATTTTCAAAAGAGTATCTTTTAAAAAATAAGAGCAAAATTTTGGAAGGATTTTTAAAAGATGATCTTCTTATATCTACAATCGATTCATTTTTTGCAAAGGTTTTAAGAAAGTTTTCACTCTATAGTGGGCTTATGCCGGATTTTACCACAGAAGACAGGCTTCTTCAAAAGTGGGTTTTACATAAGTTTCTCTCTTTGTGCATAGCTAAAAACAGATATGAGTCATTAGTCAATTTCTGCATAAATGAGGAGAAAAAAGTTGGAGATATATTTGGATTATTAGATAGTTTTTATGCAAAAGAGAGTGAATTTGAGGGATTTAGTCTTGCTAGAAGAGGTGGAAATTTTGAAAAAGAGATTTTAAGAGTTGCTAAGGAGTTAAAAGAGATAACCCAAAAAAGCGGGGCTAGCAAGAGTGCAATTAAGACTTTTGATGTTGAGAGTTTTGAGGAGCTTTACAAAAAATCTGTGTTTGAAAAAGAGAGTTTGAAGGAGCACCACTATTTTAAAAAATACTTTTGTGCAAAAATGGATGAGAGGTTTTTTGAGTTAAAGAGCTTGATAAAAAAAGAGATGCAAGTTAGGGAGAGCTATCTTTTAAGCGAGCTTTTCGGGCTTTTTGAGATATATAAAGAGGCGATTTTAAAGACAAACAAAGAGCTAAATAGACTAAGTTTTAGCGATGTGACAAACATACTATACAACCTTTTAAAAGATGAAATAAGAAGTGATTTTTTATACTTTAGATTGGACAGTAGGTGTGAACATATACTCATAGATGAGTTTCAAGATACAAGTACAATGCAGTATAGGATTTTAGAGCCACTTTTTAATGAAGCGGTTGCTGGGTTTGGAGCTAGTGAGTTTAGGTCTTTGTTTTGTGTTGGAGATATAAAACAGTCTATCTATAGATTTAGAGGAGGAGCTAAGGAGCTCTTTGGTTATGTTAAGGAGAGATATAATTTAAAAAAAGAGAGTTTAGATACCAACTATAGAAGCTCAAGACATGTGGTCGATTTTGTAAATAGCACATTTGAGCATAAAATCAAAGGCTATGAAATTCAACATGTAAATAGTGATGTTGATGGTTTTGTTAGTATAATTAGTGGAGAGAAGTTGCTTGAGCTAGTAAAAGATGAGCTTAAGAGGCTACTAAAAAGTGGAGCTTCACCAAAAGATATAGCCATACTTACTCACCAAAACAAAGATGCTTTGGCTATAAAGCTCTATTTGGAGGAGCAGTTTAAAGAGATAGCTTTTCAAAATGAGGCAAACTTGCTTCTTGTAGAGACTAAAACTATAAAGGCGATAATAGATCTTTTGAAGTATGCCTATTTTGGAGATAAACTCTATAGGTGTAATTTTTTAGTGTCTATTGGTAAGCAGATAGATTGTGATTTGGATGTTGGTTTTGTTGATTTTGATTTGCCGTTAGTTACACTTGTGAGAAAAATCATAGAAGAGTTTGGGCTGTTTTGTAACGATATGGACTTAATTAAGTTTTTAGAAGTTTGTAGCACATACTCTAGTATTGAGAGCTTTTTGTTTGAGTGTGATGAGTTGGGCATAAAGGCAAAAGAAGAGGATAATGAAGGGGTTAAGATTTTAACCATACACAAATCAAAAGGGCTTGAGTTTGAGAGTGTGATAGTTGTAGATAGATTGGGAGAAAAAAATAACAAATCATCTCCACTTATTTTTGAATACAACTCAATAGAGCTTGTGGGGGTCTATAAAAGAGTAAAAAATAGAGAGTTTCTTGATGAGAGTTACAAAAGAGCAGTTCAAAAAGAGAAGATTTTAGAAGATGAAGATAGGCTAAATCTACACTATGT
>JALSLU010000051.1 GCA_026988125.1 Sulfurospirillum sp. | reverse complement strand
TATGAAACAGCTAACTACAACAGCAGGTAATCCCGTAGGTGATAACCAAAATTCTCTAACTGCAGGAGAAAGAGGTCCTGTGCTGATGCAAGACTATTATCTTATAGAAAAGCTTGCCCATCAAAACAGAGAGAGAATTCCCGAGAGAACAGTGCATGCAAATGGTTCAGGTGCATACGGAACGCTTACTATAACAAATGATATCACTAAGTACACAAAAGCGGATATTTTTTCTACAGTAGGTAAAAAGACACCCCTTCTTATCCGGATTTCAACAGTTGCAGGCGAAAAAGGCGCAGCTGATGCAGAAAGGGATGTAAGAGGTTTTGCTATAAAATTTTATACTAAAGAGGGAAATTGGGATTTAGTTGGAAACAATACACCGGTATTTTTTATATCGGATTCTTATAAATTTCCAGATTTTTTGCATACTCAAAAAAGAGATCCTAGAACAAATATGCGTTCTAACACTGCTCAATGGGATTTTTGGTCATTGACTCCTGAGAGTCTGCATCAAACTACTATACTCTTTTCAGATAGAGGATTACCAAGTGATTTAAGACATATAAACGGATATGGTTCGCATACATATAGTTTTATAAATAAAGAAAATGAGAGATTTTGGGTTAAGTTTCACTTTAAAACAAGACAGGGCATTAAAACTATGACAAACGAAGAGGCAGCTGTTGTTGTCGGACGGGATAGAGAAAGCTCTCAAAGAGATCTGTTTGAGTCAATTGAAAATAAAAATTTTCCAAAGTGGGATATGAAAATTCAAGTAATGACTGAAATCGAAGCAAAAAATTACAAATATAATCCTTTTGATCTTACAAAGGTTTGGTCGCATAAGGATTTTCCATTGATTGATGTAGGTGTTATGGAATTAAATAGAAATCCAAATAATTATTTTAAGGAGATAGAGCAATCTGCCTTTAGTCCATCTAATACCGTTCCTGGTATTGGATTATCACCAGATAAAATGCTTCAAGCTAGAGCATTTTCATATCCTGATGCACACAGATATCGCCTAGGAACACATTATGAAATGTTGCCTGCAAATAAACCATTAAACGAGGTAAATAATTACCATGCAGACGGAGCTATGAACTTCGGTGATATAAAAGAAAAAAGCGAGGTTAATTATGAGCCAAATAGCTTTGGTGGTCCAAAAGAAAATCCAATCTATAAAGAGCCTTCTTTAGAAATTTTTGGGGATGCAAATAGGTATGATAGAACACTAAACAATGATTATTTTACTCAACCTAGAGATCTGTTTAATCTGATGAATGATAGTCAAAAAAATCAGCTTTTTAGTAATATTGCAGCCTCAATGAGTGGAGTTCCTAAAGAAATCATAGACAGGCAGATTGCTTTATATGAAAAAATCTCCCAAGAATATGCAAATGGAGTGAAAAGAGCTTTAGATGTCCAATAATATATCAAAACAAGAAGAAGAGAGATACGAAGAACTTCAATTGATAGCGCTTGATTTTGCAAGAAATGGAAATACAAGGGAGCTTGAGAAAATGCTGAAGCATGGAATGAGTGTAAATCTATGCACATCTAAATATGATTCTTTAATTATGCTTTCTTCTTACAAAGGTCATTTAGAAACAACAAAAATGCTTATAGAGAAAGGTGCAGATATCAATAAACTAAATGCAAGAGGACAAACCCCGTTAGATGGGGTTTGCTTTAAAGGAGATTTGAGAATTGCAAAATTGTTAGTTGAAAATGGTGCAAATACTGATGGTAACTCCATCATGCTTGCTGCGATATTTGGGAACAAAGATATAGTCAGTTATTTAAAAGAAAAAAGACTACATAAGAAATCATTAAGGATATTTGGTGTTAGTGTCGAATTTATCTCATCATTTATGTTTTTTATGAAATCTATATTTAGGATAAAAAATCCTATTGGAAAAAGGGCTACATAATATATTTTGTGAGAAAATGTATACAATTTTTCTCACAAGCCCAACTAAACCGGATTGTTTTTAGCAATTCTTAAAATAATATAGCCAATTAGCCCAGACAATACTGAGCCTAATAATATAGCTAATTTATCTGCATAGTGGTAAATTTGTGTATCGTCGTAAGCCAATGAATCTACAAATAGACTCATGGTAAAACCTATGCCAGTGAGTACGGCTAAACCATATAATTGCGTAAAACTGCTCTCTTTTGGTAAACTTGCTATACCAAATTTTATAGCAAGCCAACTAAATCCAAATACTCCAACTTGTTTACCTACGAATAACCCAAACATTATGCCCATCGGCACAGTCCCAGTCATATCTTCTATCGAAATTCCCCTTAAGTCCACACCTGCATTCACAAAAGCAAAAAGTGGTAAAATAAAAAAAGCAACCCAATAATGCAGATCATGTTCCAACTCTTTGGACATAGAAAACTTTTTACCATCTTTATCTTGAGAATTTAAGGGTATCATAAATGCTAGTGCAACGCCTGCTAAAGTGGCATGAACACCGGATTTTAAAACACTAACCCAAAGTATAATTCCGATTAAAATATATGCTGCTTTTTTGGTGACTCCCATTTTATTCATAATAAATAAAATTACAAGTGAAATCAGTGAGACAGCGATAGAAATAGTTGATAAATTTGTAGTATAAAATAGAGCGATAATAACAATAGCTCCAAGATCATCAATAATCGCCAATGCCATTAAAAATAACTTCAAAGATACTGGTACTCTATTTCCCAGTAAAGATAAAATTCCTAATGCAAATGCTATATCTGTGGCTGTGGGTATGGCCCAGCCTTTCATGGCAAAAGACTCCCCCTGATTAAAAGCGATAAATACTAAAGCAGGTACAACCATACCTCCGATAGCAGCAATTCCCGGCAGAGCAACTTGGCTAATGGATGAGAGATGTCCTTCTAAAACTTCTCTTTTTACTTCTAATCCTATAAGAAAAAAGAAGATGGCCATCAACCCATCGTTAACCCATAAAAGCAGCGGTTTGGCAATTTGTAAATTGCCAAATCTTACCTCTACATGTGTATGTAAAAAGTTGTTATATATGGTGGATAAGGAACTATTTTCCAACAGAAGTGCTAAAATAGTTATTAGTATAAGTATAATACCA
>JALSLU010000050.1 GCA_026988125.1 Sulfurospirillum sp. | reverse complement strand
CTCTGGAGGATTAGCCGGACTTGCTGGAGTAAATGAAATCATGGGAGTTCAACATAAGCTTATGCTTGATTTTGTAGCAGGGTGTGGTTTTACAGGGATTGCAGTTGCTCTTATGGGGAGAAACCATCCTGTCGGGATAGTTATGGCGAGTATCCTCTTTGGTGCATTGTTTCAAGGAGGTGCAGAGTTGTCGTTTGATATGCCAACAATCTCAAAAGAGATGGTTTTTGTTATTCAGGGTTTAATCATACTCTTTAGTGGGGCTTTAGCTCATATGAGTAAACCTTGGGTTGAAAAACTATTTTCACTAAAGCAAGGGAGCTAGCATGGAAATCTCTTTAAATGACATACTATCTATCCTCTCAGCTACCATAAGACTCTCAACACCACTTATATTTGCAGCGATGGCTGGAATTTTTTCCGAAAGAAGTGGTGTTGTGGATATAAGTCTAGAAGGAAAATTACTAGCTGGAGCATTTGTGGCTGCTAGTGTTGCAGCAGTTACTGGTTCAGCTTGGCTAGGATTAGGCTCGGCGATGCTTGTAGGAATTGTCCTTAGTTTGGTTCATGGCTTTGCCTCAATAACCCATAAAGGAGATCAAGTTGTAAGCGGTGTTGCTATAAACATCATAGTTTCAGGACTAACTGTTGTTTTAGGAATGGCATGGTTTCAACGATCTGGTCAAACTCCTACACTTCCCAATAGTGCTAGATTTATGCCAATAGAGCTACCAGGAGTTGAGTTACTCTCAAACATACCGATTATTGGTTCAATCTATTCAAAGCTTATAAGTGGACACAACTTGCTAGTCTATTTGGCATTTGCTTGTGTCGCTTTTACATATTGGGTTTTGTTCAAAACTAGATTTGGACTTCGATTGAGAGCTGTAGGAGAGAATCCAAAAGCGGTCGATACAGCAGGAATCTCCGTTGCATTTTTAAGATATAGAGCCATAATCATAGGTGGAATCTTAACAGGAATTGGAGGAACTTACATCTCAATCGCACAAAATGCCTCATTTATAAAAGATATGTCTGCCGGTCAAGGATTTATCGCACTAGCTGCTATGATATTTGGAAAATGGAAGCCAATTCCAGCTATGTTCTCTTGTTTTTTATTTGGCTTCTTACAAGCCCTCTCAATGCGCCTTCAAGGGGTGTCTTTACCAATCATAGGAGAGGTTCCAGTACAGCTAATCCAAGCTGCTCCTTACATCTTAACAGTAGTTTTATTGGCTGGATTTGTAGGAAGAGCTATAGCCCCTAAAGCAGTAGGTGTGCCTTATGTTAAAGAGAGGTAAAAGGTGATATAGCTAAAAAATATACACATTAATTATGGATGCCTCTAAAATAGAGAAGTTATTTGTAAATATCGCCTCTGCTATCAATTTTCAATATCTGTATCTTCTCCTTATCCATACAAAATAATACTCTATATTTTGAAATTCTTATTCTATAGATTGGAGGTATATTGCTACCTACCAATCTTCTAACATCTCCATTTGGTAAATTTTGAATCACACCAAATACCTTTTTTTGAAGTTTTCTATCAAGTTTAAAAAATTTTTTTTCAAAAGTTTTAGAGTAATATATTTTCATAAGTCAAATTTCTTTTTAAAATCATCATTTGAAATGAACTCATCATTTTTCAATATAGACAAAATTTCTCTTTCATCATCTACTGACAATATCAATTCTGCTTGTTGTTTTGTTTTTGAATTTTTTGAGAGATATTCCTTTAAACTTTCTCTAACTATTTGAGAAATCGACTTCTTTTCTATAAAGCTATATGCTCTTGCTTGCTCATATAGTTCTTCATTAATTGTAAGATTTAGTCTGTGCATAATAACTCCTTCCACATAATGATGTATAGATGTATTGTAACATAAAAACTCTAAACTTAAACCCAAATTATGCAATAGGATTTGCTAAAGTAGTGCTTATAGCTTAGTTTAGGGTGTTTGTAAAAAATTTGAGCTTAACCAAAAGGTTAGGTGATGATTTTTTACAAATGCCATAGGCTAGGTGATAAGTGCTAATTTGGTGAATCCTATTGCATAATTTGGGTTAAAAGAGTAACTATTACTACAAATTGTTAGGTCCAAAAGAATAAGCTAAAAGCTCATCTATTTTAAAACTCTTTAGATATCCTTTTTGAATATCGCAAATGTGAATGATGGTCTCCTTATTGCAAAACTCTCTTATTCTTTGCCTGCACGCACCACAAGGTGTTATAAGTTCGCTAGAGAGACCTATAACAACTATCTCTTTTATAACTCTTCCACCACCTGCAACCATAGCACCAATGGCTATCTCTTCAGCACAGCTCCCACTAGGATAAGCAGCATTTTCTACATTGCAACCTGAGTGTATCTTTCCATTCTCATCAAGCAAGGCTGAGCCTACTTGGAATTTGGAGTATGGGGCATAGGCTTTTTTGTATGCCTCTTTTGCCTTGCTTATTAGTTTTTCTAAATTTTCTGTTTTCATACCCTAAGTTTATCTAAAAAAGATTTCAAATTTGCTATACTTTTAAAAAAAATGAAGGATTTTAGTGAAAGACTTGGAAAAATATATAGATCATACTCTTTTAAAACCTGAAGCGAGTTTAGAGAGTATAAAAAAGTTGTGTGATGAGGCAAGTAAATATGGATTTTGCAGTGTATGTGTAAACTCAAGCTATGTTAAGGATGCAAAAGAGTTTTTAACAAATGATGATGTAAAAGTTTGTAGTGTTGTTGGATTTCCTCTTGGAGCTATGAGTAGCAAAGCAAAAGCTTATGAGGCAAAAATAGCTTGTGAAGATGGAGCAAAAGAGATCGATATGGTTATAAATGTAGGTTGGGTAAAATCAAAAAGATTTGACTTGGTTGAGCAAGATATAAAAATGCTTAGAGATGCTTGTGAGGGTGCAGTTTTAAAAGTCATACTCGAGACCGCTCTTCTTAGCAAAGATGAGATAGTAAAAGTTTGTGAGATTTGCAAAAAAATCAAGGTTGATTTTGTAAAAACTTCAACTGGTTTTAGCTCAAGAGGAGCGAGCCTAGAAGATATAGAGACTATGAAGAGCGTTGTCAAAGATGAAGTAAAAATCAAAGCTTCTGGTGGCATAAGGGACTATAAAACCGCAGTAGCTTTC
>JALSLU010000049.1 GCA_026988125.1 Sulfurospirillum sp. | reverse complement strand
TACGCCAATGAAGTTGTCAATTTAGAAGATATTGAAATACTTGGCAAGGTAGTAGGGGTCCTATCTAGTGAAGTATGATAGGACATTTTGTATTTAGAGATGTTCTATATAGATTCTACTATTTTTATAGACTCTATTTCATCTCCTTGTTTGATGGAGTCTAGAACTCTCATACTCTCTTCGTCATTTGGTTCTATTGCTCCAAATACCGTATGTACACCATCTAGGTGTGGAAGGTTGTCATAGCAAATAAAAAATTGACTTCCACCAGTATTAACTCCAGCATGAGCCATTGAAATGGCACCCTTTACATGCTTTGAAGTGTTTTTATGTGTTTCACACTCTATTGCCCATCCAGGACCTCCTGTTCCTGTACCATTTGGACATCCACCTTGTGCTACAAACCCTGGAATTACCCTGTGAAAAGTTAAACCATCGTAAAATCCATCATTTGCAAGTGTTGCAAAATTTGCTACAGTGTTTGGGGTTTCATCAGTAAAAAGTTTTACTTTCATCTCTCCATTTTTTGTTTTTATGATTGCGTATTTAAATTTATTTAGCTCTTCGGATGTATAATCATAAGTTTTAAGATTTGCCATTTTTTTCCTTTTTGTTTTTTTGGGATTATACCATATTTTATTTGATATAATATGGGCACTAAAAAAATAGGAGCAGTTGATGAAACAAGTGGTATTTATAACAGGTGTTACTTCAGGTTTTGGTAGAGAGTTTGCTAGAGTATTTGCTAAAAACGGCTTTTTAGTGGTTGGCACAGGAAGAAGAGAGGAGAGATTGAGAGAATTAAAAGATGAATTAAAAGACTCTTTGGAAGTAATAAAATTGGATGTTAGAAATAAAAAAGAGGTTTTTGAGGCAGTTCAATCTTTGCCAGATAGATGTAGAAATATAGATATACTGATCAACAATGCAGGATTGGCTTTAGGTTTAGAGTGTGCCAATGAGGCTAGTTTAGATGATTGGGAAGTAATGATAGATACTAATATAAAAGGTCTTTTATATGTTACGAAAGCTATTTTACCAATTATGATAGAAAGAAAGAGTGGCTATATATTTAACATAGGTTCAACAGCAGGAAATTGGCCATATGAGGGTGGAAATGTTTATGGTGCTACCAAAGCTTTCGTAAGACAATTTTCACTTAATTTAAGAACCGATTTAAAAGGAACAAATGTAAGAGTCTCAAATATTGAACCAGGTATGGCTAAAACTGAATTTTCTAATGTTAGATTTAAGGGTGATGAAGAAAAAGCTAGTAAAGTTTACAATGGATACAAACCTTTATTGGCTGAAGATATTGCTAATTTAGTATTTACACTAAGCAAATTACCTAAACATGTAAATGTTAATACCTTAGAACTAATGCCTATATGTCAATCTTATGGGGGATTATTTGTTGAAAAATAGCAAAATGGTTTATAAAATATTTAATCTTTATTTGTATAATCTCACTCATTAATTATCAAGGTTATATAATGTCTAAAGACGAAAAAATTGTTTCAAGTTCTTGGGTTTTATTATTTTTTGCTTGGCTAATATCGATCATTGCGACACTTGGAAGTCTATTTTTTAGTGAGGTTATGGAATTTCCACCTTGTACTCTTTGCTGGTATCAAAGGATAATGATGTATCCTTTAGTTCTAATTTTATTTGTTGGATTATTTCCCTTAGATAAAACTGTATTTAGGTATGCAACTCCTTTAGTTGTTGTGGGTTTTTTCTTTGCAGTCTATCATAATTTATTACATTTTAAAATTATTCCAGAGAGTGCTAGTCCTTGTTCGCAAGGAGTTGCTTGTTCAACAAAATATATAGATATTTTTGGATTTATAACCATACCTATGCTTTCATTTGTATCTTTTAGTGTCATTACAATTTTATTATATATTATAAAAAATAAAGAGGAGAAAAATTGATGTCGAATCAGTTAAGAATTGTTGCATTTACAGCTATTAGTTTGGTTATAATATTTTTCGTAGGAAGTTATGCTTATAAAAGTTATAAAAATTCTGAAATTAAAAAGATGGCTAGAGAGGATAAAACTCTTTTTGAAAGAGAGTACTCATACAGTGTAGGTAGTAAGGATGCTAAAGTTCATATAGTTGAATTTTTTGATCCAGCTTGTGAGACTTGTGCAGCATTTCATCCTTTTATAAAGGATATAATGAAAAAGAATGAAGGTAAAATAAGACTTACATATAGGTATGCACCATATCATCAAGGATCAGACTATGTAGTGAAAATTTTGGAGGCTGCAAGAAAACAGGGAAAATTTATGGAAACATTAGAGATGATGTTTGCAACACAAAAATACTGGGCATCCCATCACAATCCAAATCCAAAGTTACTTTGGCAATTTTTACCTAGACTAGGATTAGATGTAGATAAGTTAGCTCAAGATATGCAAGATCCAAAGTTAGATAAAATAATTGCTCAAGACCTAAATGATGCTAAAAAACTTGGGGTAACAAAGACACCATCATACTTTGTAAATACAAAACCTCTACAAACTTTTGGATACGAACCTCTAAAGAAGCTTATATATTCTGAACTATAAGAATTGGAAGAATATTATCTCCATATAAGTTTTTAGAGGTGTGCTTATGGTGCGTAAGGTCAGTTAATGAAATAGATAGAGGAGTGCTAATTAAAATGGTGCTCCTTGCATATAGAGATGTATTTACCTCTACAAATTTTACCAAATATGTTGAATGTAGTTTTAGATTTTTTAGCTATAGAGACCAATTTATTTTTGTGTTTTGGATGAAAAACTACTAACATTTCGTACTCTTCACCGCTACATAGTATATGTTTGGATAATTTTTTATAAAATTTTACTCCGAATTTATTTCTAGTTAGTCTTGATAGGTCTTTTGAAAGTCCATCAGATATATCTAAGCCTGCTCTAAGATATTTGGCAGATTTATATATAAATTTATCTCTTAATTTTGGAGAGATAAATCTATGTTTGGAGTGAATTTTTCCTCCTCTTAGTAGAGATGTTAAACCTTTTTTTGAGTATCCTAAGATACCAGTATGAGCAACCAAGTCTCCATACTTTAGGCTTTTTCTAGTTAATGGTTTTTTACTTTCAGATATAATTGTGATTGAAATCATAAGTTTTTTTCCACTTGTTGTGTCTCCGCCTATGATTTGAATTCCAAATTTATCTGCTATATCATTAAATCCATCAGATAGCTCTTTAAGGTTCGAGAGAGAAAAGTGTGAAGGAATCACTATACCAATTAGTGCATATTTTGGTTTAGAATTCATAGCAATTGCATCAGATATATTTACTAACATACTCTTTTTTGCAATACTTCTTATACTCATCCAATTTAGTTTGAAATGAATATCCTCACAAAAAAGATCTTTAGAAAAGATATGATTTTTAATAATTGCCCCATCATCACCTATTTTTTTATTTTTAAAATTTGATACAAAATAACTCTCTTTGTCCATTATTAACCCAATCTAATTTAATTTTGTATTATACCTTAAGTTTAGAAAAGGTAGACTTATATCAGCACCGTGTTACGGTAATATAAAGTACACATTGAAAGGGTTCATATGGAGTGTAAATTTTCTTTGGAAGTTTTTAGATTTAATTGTGAAACGGATTATCTTCCGTACTATAAAGTTCATAAAATTAAGATAGATAGAGATAAAAGCGTTGCAGATCTACTTGAGTTAGTTGCTCAAGAAGAGTTAAATTTTGGTTATCCAAAGGATGAATTTGCAGCAATAAAGATAAACAATAGTTTAGTATTTACAAGTACAAAGTTAGAAGAGATAATTGATTCTTTTGGAGTAGAATTGATATTTGAACCCATAAGTACAAGACGAGCTACAAAGGATTTGGAAATTAATAGGGACGACTTTGAAAATAAGTTCAATGTATTAGAAGAGTTTGTCAGTAGCAAAGATAAAAAAAATTATCTTTCATATATAAGGGAGTATTATAGCTCGCCTATTGTTGATTTGGAGGAAGAGTATCTCGGAGATGCATTATTTGCATTTGCATATGATATGATTATAAAATATCCAAATAAAAAAAATAAAATTTTAGATACAATAGCTCAAGAAATTGGTGTATGGTTACATGTAAATATTTCTAATAGACTCTATCCTATAAATTTTGATTTAGAAAGAAAAGTTGATTTTTTGAAAAATGAGATAGTTAAAAGAGATATTCCTGCAAATAAATTTGTTGCAAAATTGCAAGAAATAAGTAGCGGTTTTTAGGAGAGTGTTGTATGTACAAAATATTTGAAAATATTATAGAAAAAGAGGTTGCAAACTCTTATGTTATTGGAGCAAAAGAGCTTTTAAAAGAACTAGGTATAGAGTTTGAGGTATTAAATGGTGCAAAAAAAGATATAGGTACTGAAGGTAAAGGTTTAAATGAAGAGGCTTTTTTATACAATTGTGCCTATAATCTCTCTTTAGCAAAAGAGCATGAGATAGTCTGTGTAGAGGATAGTTCTTATATATCTTTGAATTTTACAAAAATGATTCTACTCGAAGATGATGGATTAAGATTAAAAATTTTTGAAAAATTAAAAAAAGATGGTGTAGAGCCATGCTTGGATATAAAAGTTTTACATATTTGTGATTTGTTATATGATTTAATTAGTGTAGAGAAACTTTCAACTCTTGTTAAAAATAGTTTTAAAGATTTTAAAGTTGGAATTTTTGAAGGAAATAAAACTTTAAGCAATAAAAAAACTAAAAAAATTTTAGAGAGTATAGGTGCAAGAGTAGTTAGTTTTGATTCTTCAGATCAGAGCGATGGATATGAGATTTTTATGGCCTCTAAACAGATAGCTCAAAAATTGGCTGGAAAAATTTTATTGGATGCTTTTGATAATGCAGCTGACTTTGTAATAGCCAATGATACAAGAAGTTTTTTTATGTTTGATAGTAGACAAAATAGTATAGAGAGAGTAGTAGGAAGAGAAATAAATTTACCAATATACTCAATATCACATATAGTTTTAATGGCATTAGGTTGTGTGGATAAAGAGAAGTTAGGAGTAAATCTTCATAAGGTAAAAACTACAATGATTTAAATAAGACAAATTTAATCCTTTTTGGAGTATAATCAGGAACATAAAATTTCAAGGAGGGCAAAATGCCAAAGATTAATCGTTATGTAGATATTGATACTGTTGAGAGAGAAGCAAAAAAAGACTATATTGATAGACACTCTCCATTTGTACATTGTGATGCAACTGCAAAGAGTGGAGAGAAGTTTCCTGTTACTGTAAAGGTTGGAAATGAGTATTCTCATCCAGATGATTTTGATCACTATATAGCGAATATAGCACTATACAATGGAGAAACACTTTTAGCAAGAGCTGATTTTGTGCCTGGAACACTTGGTGGTCAAGGTGCAAAAGGTCAAGTAGAGGTTACTTTTTACATAGTTCCAACTACTAAAAAACTTAAGTTAGTTGCTCAATCATACTGCACAAAGCATGGAGTTTGGGAGAGTAACCCAGTAGAAGTTACGGTAGAGTAACAAATAACTGCCCATAAAACTGGGTAGTTTCTTTTTGATTTATCTTTTTTTAACACCCTTTTGGGTAGTATCCTCCTATGACAAATTTAGAAAAACTAAAACTTTTGAAACTTTTGTATCAGCATAAATCTATGGGATTTGAGTACTTTAGTGATCTCAAAAGTATATATCATAAAAGAGACTTAGCTCTACCTGGCTCTATGGATGAGTTAAAAACTATTGTTACTGCTTGTCATATGTGTAGTTTAAGCAAAACAAGAAAAAATGTGGTTTTCGGTGATGGAAATATAAATGCAGATTTAATGTTTGTAGGTGAAGGACCTGGAGCTAATGAGGATGAGAGTGGACATGTTTTTGTTGGAAGAGCTGGAGAACTCTTGAGTAAAATAATAGAAAATGTGTTTAATTTAAGAAGAGATGATGTATATATAGCAAATATAGTAAAGTGTAGACCACCTTTAAATAGAGTACCAAATATGGATGAAGTTAGTGCTTGTAAAGATTTTATTTTACAACAGATAAGGATAGTAAATCCAAAAGTATTGGTAGCACTTGGTTCAACAGCATTCCACCATTTAACTGGTGATTATGAAACTAAAATATCTAGAGTTAGAGGTGAAGTTTTAAAATTTGGAGGTATTGATTTAGTGCCTACTTTTCACCCAAGTTTCTTACTTAGAAATCCATCTTCCAAGAAAGAGGTTTTTCAAGATATGTTAACTGTAAAGAGATTGCTAGCACTTTAAAATAATGGAGTTTTTTATGAGATTTTTGTTTGTTTTATTGATTAGTATTGGTTTTATTTTTGCTAAAAGCGATAAAATGTCACAAATTGTGCCAGCTAATAATGTCATAATTAATCTAGAAGAGATTGAATGTGATATAAACTGTTTGAAGCAATTTTTGGATGAAGGAAAAATTTTTTCTTTTTTAGCATTTTACAATGAAAATTATAATGAAGTTTTTGGAAATGAGTATACCTATCTAAGAGGAGTTTTTAGATTGGGTTTAAGAAGCGATACTTTAGTGAGAGTAGCTCTTTTAATTCCTCAAAAGAGTATAAGAAAATATGCAATCACAACTGTAAATACGACTTTGGCCTACTTAATGAATAAGCAAAATAGTTTTGAGTTAAAAGTTTATAATACAATACACGAGGATAGCGATTCAATTAAAACTCAAATGGATGAAATCAAAAGAGATGGTTTTATTTATGTTATTGCTCCTGTGACAAATAGAGGTGTAAAATTTGTTATTGAAAATGCTGATGGACTTTTAGTATATATTCCCACAATTCACAAGGGAAGAGTTATAAATAGTGATTCAAAAAATATTTTTTTTGGTGGTATAGATTATAAAAAGCAAATAGATGAGCTTTTAAAGTATGCAAATAATAGAGTAGCTTATTTTGGAGATGGTAGTGAATTATCCAACTATTTAAATAAAATAGTTGAAGAAAAGACTCCTAAGATTGTTTATAAAAAAATCTTTAAAAGTTCGAAAATAAATTTTAAAAGAGTTTTTAGAAGAAATAAAAAGCTACAAAATAGCTCAATTTTTTTAAATACTCCATTGGTTAAAAGTAGTCTTATTGCATCTCAGCTAAGGTACTATAGCATAAGACCATATGCATTGCTTTCCACCCAGATAAACTATAACCCAATGCTTCTTAGCTTGACACAATTTCCTGATAGAAAGGATCTATATTTGGCTAACTCTATAGGAAGAAGTGAGGTTAGTTTACAAGAGTATAATTCACTATTGGGACATGACATTACATATGATTGGGTAAATTACTCTACTGCTGTTGGTATGGATTATTTTTATACTAACTATATAGATTCAAACTCATTAAGTCTATTTGGAAAAAATCTTTTTAATAACCAAGTGGAGTATGATGTATCTATAATTCAACCTAAAAGGTATAAATTTGAAAGTGTTAGCTTTTAGGTTGTCATATTAGTATGAGTTTTTGTGTTTTTTGTAAGGTTAATTGGGTATAATTAACGACTTTTTAAAATATGATTGATACCTTTTTGTTATTGAGTAATGTTACGCACTTTTTACATTTAACCCAAATTATGCAATAGGATTTGCTAAAGTAGTGCTTATAGCCTAGCTTAGCAAATCCTATTGCATAATTTGGGTTTAAGAAGTGTGGCGTTGGTTGTTGATTTTTCAAGGGTGTCATGTGCTAAAGGAGAAGTCATGGAATTAAGCGGTTCCCAAATGGTGGTTGAGGCATTAAAAAGGGAGAGTGTTAAAGTTGTCTTTGGCTATCCTGGTGGTGCTATAATGAATGTTTATGATGAAGTTTATAAGCAAGACTTTTTTGAACATATATTAACAAGACATGAACAAGCAGCAATTCATGCAGCTGATGCTTATGCAAGAAGTAGTGGAAATGTTGGGGTAGCGTTTGTCACTAGTGGACCAGGATTTACAAATGCCGTTACAGGATTAGCTACAGCATATATGGACTCGGTTCCAATGGTAGTAATAAGTGGACAAGTACCCATAACTATGATAGGTACTGACGCATTTCAAGAGATTGATGCTGTCGGGATTAGTAGACCTTGTGTTAAGCATAACTATTTAGTTAAAAAAGCAGAAGACTTACCTAGAATTTTAAAAGAGGCCTTTTATATTGCAAGGAGCGGTAGACCAGGACCCGTACATGTTGATATACCAAAAGATGTAACAGCTCAAATTGCAAAGTTCGAGTATCCTGAAACTATAAAAATGAAAACTTATAAACCGACCTATAAGGGAAATGTTCGTCAAATCAAAAAGGCTATTGATGCGATAGTAAACGCAAAAAGACCTGTTCTTTATATTGGTGGTGGAGCCATAAATTCAAATGCAAGTGAATACATAAGAGAGTTTGCTAAGATTACAGGCATCCCTGCAGTTGAGACTCTTATGGCAAGAGGTGTCATGGGGCATGATAACCCACTACTTCTTGGAATGTTAGGAATGCATGGTTGTTATAGTGCAAATATGGCTATGAGTGAAGCAGATCTTATGATTGCATTTGGTCCTAGATTTGATGATAGAGTTACAGGAAAACTTAGTGAATTCGCTAAACATGCAAAGATTATACATATAGATATAGATCCAAGTAGTATAGGAAAACTTGTAAATGTAGATTTTCCAATAGTTGGAGATTTGAAAAATGTTGTAGAAGCGATGAATCCTTTGGCAAAGGAGAGAGTTGACCCTTCCAAATATAAAAGTTGGAGAGACTTATTAAATAGATACAATGAAATTCATCCGTTGAAATATGAGGACTCTAGTGAGAACATAAAACCACAGTGGGTAATTGAAAGAGTAGGGGAGTTAGTGGGTAAGGATGCATTTATATCTACAGATGTAGGACAACACCAAATGTGGACTGCACAGTTTTTTCCTTTTACTTTTCCTAGACAGTTTATAACAAGTGGAGGTCTTGGAACCATGGGATTTGGTTTACCTGCTGCACTTGGTGTAAAAAGAGCAAATCCAGATAAAATTTCTATAAACTTTACTGGAGATGGCTCAATTTTAATGAATATACAAGAGCTTATGACAGCGGTTGAATACAACATACCTGTTATTAACATAATACTTAACAATAAATTTTTAGGAATGGTAAGGCAGTGGCAAACATTTTTCTATGAAAAGAGATACTCTTCAACAGATATAGAAGTTCAGCCAGATTTTGTTAAATTGGTAGAGAGTTTTGGTGGAGTAGGGTTCAGGGTTAAAACTAAAGAGGAGTTTGATAAAGCGTTAAAAGATGCAATTGAGTGCAATAAAGTTGTAATGATTGATGTACATGTTGATAGAATGGAAAATGTTTTACCTATGGTTCCTGCTGGTGGTACACTGTATAATATGATGTTAGAGTATAAGGAGTAAAATTATGGATAATCAAAGAAGAGTACTTTCTGTAATAGTAATGAATGAAGATGGTGTACTTTCAAGAATTTCAGGACTTTTTGCTGGAAGAGGTTATAATATAGACTCCTTAACTGTTGCTCCCATACCAAATACAGAATTTTCAAGATTAACCATTGTAACAAGTGGAAATCAAAGAGTTTTAGAGCAAATTATAAAACAGCTTCATAAGCTTATTCCAACCTATAAAGTAATAGAGAGTGATACTTTTGTTGAAAAAGAGTTGGCTCTTGTAAAAATTCCTTTAAATGAAGATTTTAGTGGATTGGATATGATGCTAAAAGCGTATAATGGAACGGTGGCAGCTAGTGGTGAAAACTATATAGTTATAATGATAGCTGATGACTCTAAAAAAGTTGGAAATTTTTTAAAAGCTGTTAAAAAATACAATCCTACAGAGATCGTAAGAGGCGGCTCTGTAGCTTTAGATGTATAATGAGATTAGCTAGCGAACTTTTAAAGGAGATAGGAGTTACTTTTAGTGGCAAAGATTTTGAAGTAAGCTCTTTTGAGACTTTAAAAAATGCAAAAAAGAATAATTTGGCTTTTTTTAATAATGAAAAATTGATTAATGATCTAAAAAATACTAATGCGGGAGGGGTTTTACTAAAAGAAAAATTTGTAAAACTTCTCCCAAAAGATGTTATACCTATGATTAGTGATGATCCATATTTAGATATGGCAAAACTTAGTAAATTTTTTCAAAAGACTCCATTTAAAAATAGTTCATGCCATACAATTCATAAAGATGCAGTAGTAGATAGAAGTGTAATAGTTGGAGATAAAACATCTATAGAATCTGGCTCACACATAATGGCTGGTGTTGTATTGGGTTCTAATGTAAAAATTGGTAAAAATGTTAGAATTTTTCCAAATGTTGTAATTTATGATGATTGTATAATTGGAGATAATTGTATAATTCAAGCAGGAGCGATAATAGGAAGTGATGGTTTTGGATATGCACATACAAAGCTTGGAGAACATGTAAAGATATATCATAACGGTAATGTAGTTTTAGAAGAAGATGTTGAGATTGGAGCAAATAGTACAATAGATAGAGCTGTATTCGGTTCAACTATAATTAAAAAAAATACAAAAATAGATAACTTAGTTCAAATTGGACACAATTGTGAACTTGGAGAGTCTTGTATAGTTGTCGCTCAAGCTGGCATATCTGGTTCAACCACTTTAGGAAAAAATGTTATAATGGGTGGACAAAGTGCAACATCGGGACATTTAAAAATTGGTGACTTTACTACCATCGCTGCTAGAGGTGGAGTGAGTAAATCTATAGAGGGTGGTAAAACCTATGGAGGGTTTCCTCTAATGCTTCAAAAAGATTGGCTTAAAATTCAGATTAAAATGATAAAATACTTTGGAAAAAGAGGTCGTAATTTAAAATAATTTAAGGAGAATATATTATGGGTGGAAAAAATACAGTTTTAAAAACATTTCCGTTAGCAGATACCAAAAAAGGGATTATATCAGTTTCTCATCTTGAGGAGCCTTATGGTACAGGTTCATTTCCTGTAGTTAGTATAGGAATATCTCTAAAAGGAGATGATAAAGCCCCTGATTGGAAAGCACACATACCCTACGAAAACTTGGATCAGCTCATAGAAGCTCTCCAAGAGGCAAAAGACAAATACGGAAAGTAGAGCTATTACATGTAGAGAAGTCTCTACATGTAAAGTATTTTTATTCGCTACTAGCTTTTTTGGCTTTTAATGCTTCTTGCTTCTG
The DNA here is from genome assembly GCA_026988125.1 of Sulfurospirillum sp. Classification (GTDB taxonomy): domain Bacteria; phylum Campylobacterota; class Campylobacteria; order Campylobacterales; family Sulfurospirillaceae; genus Sulfurospirillum_A. The sequence continues at coordinate 8,801 of JALSLU010000049.1, read as the reverse complement.
CTTTCTTTTTAAGGCTTTATGCTGAGCGAGCTTTTCTCTACTCTCTTTAGTTTTGTTTTCAATTTCTCTCCACTGAAAATCTAAATTTTTAGCACTTTTAGTTCTATTTATAAAATAGCCAAGTTTTTCATTTTTATATACTTGCTCACCACTTCCTGCAAGTGCAGGCATTCTATCTTTTTCTTGAGTTAAACAACCTTCATCTGCTTTTGGACAAGCCTCCACACAAGCTCCACAGTATATACATAAATAAGGATTATAGTTATACTCTTTTTTATTCGATTCTACATCAACAACCTCAAATAGAATTGAGCCAGGAGGACATATATCTTCGCATTTGTCACAAAATATACACAACTCTTCATTATAAAAGATTACACCTCTGTAGTTTTTAGGCTCAGGGGAGGGCTCAAAAGGATATAAAACAGTCTCAGGTTTTGAAAACAAGTTTTTAAATGATTCACTAAACATTTTTAACATTTTTACTCCTTTAGCGCGCTGTACATGATAAACAAGGATCAAAGCTTAAAACTATTGCTTGGGCATCGGAGTATTTTGAACCGACAAATAGCTCTCTTAAAACCGGAACATTTGCATATGTAGGAACTCTAATTCTAACTCTTTCCATAATATTTGTTCCATTTCCTTTTAAGTAGTAAAAGCACTCACCTCTTGGAGCTTCAACTCTAATGAATGTCTCCCCTTTAGGTTTACCTCTGACTTTTACCTTTACATCACCTTCATCTAGTCCATCGACTACATTTAAGCATATTTCAATAGAGTTCAACACTTCATCGAACCTTACCATATTTCTTGCCCAAACATCACCTTCACTTCTCAATTGAGTTTTATATCCAAGCTCTTCATATGGAAGAAAATCAAACTCAGCTCTAGCATCTGTCTTAAGTCCACTTGCTCTAGCTATAGGTCCTACACAATTCATCTTTTTTGCAAAATCGGTGGTTATTTTACCTATGTTTCTTGTTTTTAAACCCAAAGTATAGTCTGTTTCAAAAAACTCCATCAACTTTATGGTATTTTTTCTAAGTTCATTTAGAGTGTTTTTGATACTTTTTTCTATCTCAGTAGTTAGATCTCTACTAACACCACCAATGGTATAGTAGTCATATTGCACTCTATTGCCCGTAATATCTTCTAAAAGTTTCATACAAGATTCTCTGTATTTTACCGTTTGCATAAAAAGATTTTCATATCCACACACCTCTGCAACATGTCCATTTGCTAAAAGATGAGAGTGAATTCTATCTAGTTCAACAACAAGAGTTCTTAAGTAATCTATCTTTTTAGTAGTTTCAACCCCTATTAGCTTTTCAACAGCATGTACATATGCTCCAGCATGGGTGATTGAGCAAAAACCACAAACTCTTGCTAAGAGATAATGCACATTAGTATACTTAAACTTAGTTACAGCGGCTTGTTCAATTCCTCTATGTACATATCCAACATCTACATCAACTTTTGTTATTATTTCATTTTCTGTTTCAAAAACAAAACTTACTGGCTCTGGTATTGCAATATGCTGTGAACCAAAAGTAACTGTAATTTTATTTGCCACTATAACTCTCCTTTCTTAGAGGTGCTTTTGGTGCATCTGGCTGTAAAAACATACCTCTATGAGCATTTTCTATATTCAGATCAAACATATCAGCCAAATCCCATTCACTAACCCATGCACAACTTAAAAAATCAGTCATAGTTGGTATTTGGGTGTTGTAGCCAACATTTTCTACCCTAAAAACATATATCTTATTTTTTGTTTCATACTCACTAAAGATCCAATCTAGTGTTAAGGTTTCTCCATTGTCTATAGCATTTACAGTAACATAGTGATGTTTGTCTTGGTTATACCACTTTCTAATACTATCTTTAACGCTATCTATACTCTCTTCTTTCATAATTAAATCAGGATTAATCATTAATTGCCCCTATCTCTTTTAGTAGCTCTTCACTATGGTTATTTAGATACTCTTTATCTTTACTTTTCTTTTCCCAAACATCCAGTGCTTTTATCATTCCATCAATCAAAGCTTCAACTCTAGGTGTACATCCAGGAATCCACACATCAACTGGCAAGATATTATTTACACCATTTTCTACATGATAAAAGTCTCTAAAAACACCTCCACCAAATGTGCAAGCGCCCATTGCCACAACTACTTTTGGCTCAGGCATTTCAAGATATAGTCTTCTTAAAACATCACGACATTTCAATGTAACAGGACCAGTAACCAATAAAATGTCAGATTGCTTAGGATTTCCTCTATTAAGCATACCAAATCTTTCAATATCAAATTTTGGTCCAAGGGCAGCTAAAATTTCTATATCACATCCATTGCAACCACCCGTGTTATAGTGTAAAATCCAAGGTGATTTTTTTCTAAATTTACTCATTAATTACCCCCTAAAGCTAAAAAGAATATATTAAATACTGCCATTGGAATCAAAATTACCCATGCAAATTTTAACATTCTTTGATAATCTAATCTTGCTGTTGAGTTGTCTATGAGTGTTACCAATAAAAATGTAGCAACTACCAAAAAAGCACCCAATATAAAGTTTCCACCACCAAATAGAAAGACTAAAAAGTATACAAAAACATTTTCAATCCATCTTCCGGTATAAACAGCTTCATAAAATGGCCCACTATACTCTATATCAGGTCCGCCTATAATCTCTTGGTGAGCTTCAGCTACATCAAAAGGAGATTTATGCAACATCATAGGTATAGCCCCAACAAAAGCAAAAAATAACAAAGGCAGTGTAAAAATTGGAGCATTTGAACTACTAAGAATTACTGAAATATCAAATGAACCAGTAGAAAGGTACAAACCAACTACACAGAGTATAACAACGGGTTCATATGAAGCTAAGTGAATAAGCTCTCTCATAGCTCCAATTATACTGTAGGAACTTCTAACAGAAAAAGCACCCATACTCAATGCTAAAATTGATATAACATGAAAAAAGACAGCAATAAGCAAATCATTTCCCAACATTAAAACAGCAAAAGCAAACCAAGCAGATATGAAGTACATTACTCCCATACTTGCGTGAAATGAGTGAATCATTATAGGTCGTTTATCCATTAGTTTGAAAAAGTCATAGAATGGCTGAAGAATTGGAGGACCAACTCTACTTTGCATTCTTGCTTTTACGACCCTTTCGACTCCACTAATCAATCCACCTATAATAGGTGAAAAAATTGTCATCAATAAGCCAATCATAATAAGTTACCTCCAAAAATCAATACGGAAATAAACAGTGTTATTGCTATCATGTTTATTTTGCTCTCATAGTTATTTATAAAGTTAAAATCATAGCTTTGTGCATCTCTTTTGGTTATTTCTCCACAGTTGTATGGATGAACCTGTTCAACATTTTTAAATTTAAATATAAATGGAGCTACATGTATGGCTATTAGTAAAATCATTGCACCAATTATTTGCCAAAATTCTAGCGTAGAGTTTCCTAAAACCAAAGATAAACCATCTGCATAAAGACCGTTTGCCTTACCAGTAATGAAAATTGCAATCGGAGAAACGAAATTGGCAATAAATGGCGCAATAAATATGGTCAAAATACTCAAAATTGCATAATACCAAACAGAAACAAATAGAAAGTTTTTTGGTTGAGGATAAACCTTTATTTTAGAAAATCTATGATGTTTTATGGCTACTCCAATAACTTTCATATATAGTACAGATAAAAATACACCACCAATAGCTACCAATGCAATAAGAAGCACAGAGCTTCCTTTTGATAGAAAGTTGCTAGCCTCTTCAATCATAAGCCACTTACCAATAAATGAACCAAATGGAACAAATGTCATATTTAAAAATCCAAAGATTATAAATAGTAGAGTCAAAGGAGCTTTTTCTAAAAGTCTATTCATATCTTCAATGTATTTGACTTTAAAAAGTTTTTCAAGAATTCCAGCTTCGACAAACAAAAATCCTTTAGCAATACCATGAAAAATTATAAGAATTATAGAGATTGTAACAGCCATAGAGCTTCCAATGGAGGCTGCTAGCATCATTAACCCTAAAAGTGAGATTGTTGAGTAAGCTAAGATTTTTTTGAAATTATTTTGAGTTAGTGCAAAAACTGCTGCAGCAACAAATACAAATCCTGTAGTTAAAACTAAAAGTTTAGATAGTAAGGTATCTTGAATTACAGGAGATAGCCTCAAGAGCAAAAAAGGAGCAATTTTAACCATTGTTGCAGAGTGCAGTATGGCACTTACTGGAGTTGGTGCAACCATAGCACCCAAAAGCCATTTATGAAAAGGAAGTTGAGCTCCTTTTACTAAAGCTGCAATTGATAAAAATCCAAAAGCAGCCATTGTTATAGTGGTTTTATCTAATTGCCATAAATCTGTAAAGTGATAAACTCCAAAATCTTTTATCATAATTAAAAGAGAAAAGAGTATAGCAACTCCACCTATTTGGTTCATCCAAAGAGCTAAAGTTGAATTATTGATAGACTCTTTATCTCCTCTATATCCTATCATCACAACTGATGCTAAAGTAGTAAGTTCAAAAAGTGTAAAGAACCACTCTATATTGTTTACTGAGACTATAAAGTTCATTACACCTAAAAATCCTACTACAATTGCGATGAAGGTATGCTTTCTTTTTTCATTATAGTCCATATATTTTAGTGAGTATATAGCAATAGGTACTCCCACTAGTGCTACAAGTAGATATATCATAGCACTTAATTTATCCACATATATATTAGCAGTATTCACTTCTGGAGCAATGCTAATAACCATAATTAAAAGTATAAATTGAACTATGGCTAAAAAGATAACTAAATTACTTTTCCTTTGCATACCAATCCATGCAAAATAGATTAATAAGAAAAAATCAAAAGTTACAATAAAAAAATCTAATAAACCAATAGTGTGTATGTAGATAGACGCATCAACACTATAAACATAAAAACCCATAAAAGTTAAAATAGGCAGTAAAGAGTAGGTTAAAAGTCCACTTACTTTATCACACTGCCTAAACCATATAATAAAACCAAAAACTATAGGTAGTACTATACTTAAAAATATAAATATATTAGCCATAAGCAATCCTTGTGTGAATCTCTTAATGCTTAATCTAATATATTAAATATTAATTTAAGCATAAGTATAGAAAAAAGTAATGAAGCTAAATTTAAAGTGTTACTATTATACATAATCCATTGAGATTATAAGTGGTTATGAAGAAGTCTATTATTAAAAGTTAGATATAATTTGGTTAAATAGATTTCAAGGAGATTAAAATGATAAAGATAGGAATCTTAACAATTTCAGATAGGGCAAGTGCAGGGGTATATGAAGATATATCTGGAAAAGCTATCATAGACACACTAAGAGAGTACATAAAGAGTGATTGGGAGCCAGTTTATGAGATAGTGCCAGATGAGTTAGAGCTTATAAAAGAGGCACTAAAAGATATGGCAGATACTGAAGATTGCTCCTTGATTGTTACAACAGGTGGAACAGGACCAGCACCAAGAGACATAACTCCAGAAGCAACTGAGGCAGTTTGTCAAAAGATGATGCCAGGATTTGGAGAGCTTATGCGACTAACAAGCCTAAAGTATGTTCCAACTGCAATCCTCTCAAGGCAAACTGCAGGCATAAGGGGCAAGAGTTTGATTATAAATCTACCAGGAAAGCCAAAATCCATTAGAGAGTGTCTAGATGCAGTATTTCCTGCAGTTCCATATTGTATAGATTTAATAGAGGGTCCATATATAGAGTGCAATGAAGATGTTATAAAGGTTTTTAGACCTAAAAAATGATAATTACTCCTAGTGGTGATGGTAGTCTGACAGCTTTTAATGAAGCATATGGTGAGCATTACCACTCCACAAAAGATGGAGCTTTAAATGAAACACTAATAAAGCACATAACTCCATCTTTTAAACTAAAATCTGCAAAAAAAGAGCTTTATATCCTCGATATCTGCTTTGGTTTGGGCTATAACACTTTAGCTACAATCTGGTACTTTAAAAAGTATGCTCCAAACATAAAGCTTCATATATATTCTCCAGAGTTGGACGAAAAGCTCGTAAACTCACTCACTTTATTTGATTATCCAAAAGAGTTCGATAGGGCTATTTTGAAATCTTTAGTTGAAGAGGGCATTTATGAAGATAATGCTTTACACTTAGAGCTTTATTTAGGAGATGCAATAGATTATATAGGTAAGTTTGAGAATTTTTTCGATATAGTCTATCAAGATGCCTTCTCTCCGGTAAAAAATCCAACTCTTTGGAGTTATGATTGGTTTAAGCTCATAGCAAAAGCTACTAAAGAGGATGCAATCTTAACATCCTATTCAACTTCATTTGCCACAAGATACAATTTATATAGAAATGGATTTTTAATATACGATTCAAAAAACAGCTCCACAAGAGACTCTCTTGTAGCTTCAAAAGTTGAGATTGAAGGCTTTAAGAGAGTCGATATGGAGCATAAAATAAGGTGTAACCTATGAGTTTTTTTTTAGTTTTATATACAGCATAGTTATAACCACTATAGTAGCTAAAGTTGCATAAGTGATTATGTGCAAGTACTCTTTGATTAGCTCTTGGTTGCTTCCTAAAAAGTAGCCTAAAAGTGCTAAAATTGTTACCCATATGCCAGCCCCAAGAGATGTGTAGATGCTAAACTTTGCCAAATTCATATTGGAGAGTCCAGCAGGTAGAGATATATACTGCCTCACTACGGGAATTAGTCTTCCATTGAAGGTTGAAATCTCTCCGTGAGTTTGGAAAAATTTTTCCATTTTATTTAATTTTTCTTCATCAAACCAGACATAGTAACCATACTTCAAAAGAAGCTTTCTTCCAAGAGTTTTTGAGAGATAGTAGTTAAATAGCCCACCAAAGAGTGAGCCAAGTGTTCCAACTAGAATTATTACATAAATGTTCATCTCTCCTTTAAAAGCTAGGTAGCCAGCAGGAATCATTACAACCTCGCTAGGAAATGGAAAGAATGAGCTTTCCAAAAACATAAGAGCAAATATGCCAAAGTATCCCAAATGACCAATTGTCTCAACTAAAAAGTTGATTATTTGATGAAGAAGCTCCACTACGAGAGTGCCTCTAGCTCTTCATCTATCTTTTGTAGCTTCTCTTTTGCATCATTTAGTGCCTTTTTGTTTGTCTCTACCACCTCTTTAGGGGCATTTGCTACAAATCTCTCGTTGTTTAGCATACCGTTTAGTTTTACAATCTCTTTTTCTAGTTTTGCTTTTTGATTATTTAGTCTTGCTATTATCGGACTTAAATCTATGCCACTAAGTGGAATAAATACTTCCAAATTATCGCTCACATCTCTTATGGCGTTTTCAACTTTTGAGCTTACAAAATTTACCTCATTTGCTTTGGCAAGTAGTTTTATAAACGGAAGTCCTTTTGTTAAGTCTATATCTTTGTTTAGTTTTATGCTAACACTCTCAATCTTGCCAGGCATATCTATGGTGGCTTTTGCTCTTCTTATGCTAACAATCGCCTCGATTAGAAGTTCAAAAATCCTCTCTATCTCTTCATCTTTGCTAGTTTTACTCGGATAAGTTTTAACCATAATAGACTCACTACTATCCAAATCACTCCCGCTTAGTTTTTGGTAAAGATACTCAGAAATAAAAGGCATAAATGGATGAAGCAGCTTCATAGCCTCTTTAAATATAGCTCCAAGCTCTGCTACACTCTCTTTTTGAGCTTTACTTAGCTCTATCCCCCAATCACAAAACTCTCCCCAAAGAAATCTATAAAGCGTAGTAGCTGCATCATTGAATCTATAGCTATCTATCTGCTCTCTAACTTCAGCCGTTGCAACTTGAAGTCTTGATTTCATATAGCGACCAAGTTCACTTTTTATCTCAATCTCACTTAAATCTTTAAAGCTATCTTCATTTAAAAGTAGGTAGTTTGAAGCATTGTAAAGCTTGTTTGTAAAGTTTCTCATCTGCTCAAGTCTCTCGCCACTTAGCTTGATGTCCCTTCCTTGAACAGCTAAAATAGCAAGAGTGAATCTAAGAGTATCGGCACTAAACTCCTCTATGGTATCTAGTGGGTCTATTACATTTCCTTTAGATTTACTCATCTTTGCACCATGCTCATCCTTTACAAGTGCATGTAGATATATATCCTTAAATGGTAGCTCTTTTAGGGTCTGCTCGCCTTGAAACATCATCCTAGCTACCCAAAAGAAGAGTATATCAAACCCAGTTATCAAAAGTGAATTTGGGTAGAAGTTTTTTAAATCATCTTCAAACCACTTTTCACCCTTAAGCTCTTCACCATTGCCCCATCCAAGAGTTGAAAATGGCCATAGTCCTGAGCTAAACCAGGTATCTAGTACATCGGGGTCTTGAGTTATGTTTTTACTTTTACACTTTGGACACTCCTCTTGCAACTCCTCTTCACTAGCCCACTCATTTTCACACTCTTTGCAGTAAAAAACAGGGATTTGATGCCCCCACCATAGTTGACGAGATATACACCAATCTCTTAGCTCTTTCATCCAAGCATTAAAAGAGTTTATCCAATGGGGTGGGTAAAATTCACACAGGTGGTCATTGACCTTTTTTATAGCACCATCAGCTATCTCTTTTTTGACAAACCACTGCTTAGATATGTATGGCTCAACCACATTTTTACACCTATAGCAATGCCCAACCTGGTTCTCATAATCCTCAATCCTCTCAACAAAACCAAGCTCATTCAATCTCTTTACGATTACTTCCCTAGCTTCAAGTCTCTCTAGCCCC
>JALSLU010000048.1 GCA_026988125.1 Sulfurospirillum sp. | reverse complement strand
CATAGTAAAATAGTAGGGTCTATTTATGATAAATACAGAAAAACTAAAAGATGAGATAGTGCAAAGACTAAAGCCACTTAATCTTGAGAGAGTTATTTTATTTGGTTCCTATGCCAATGGTTCACCCAAGGAAGATAGCGACATAGATCTATATGTTGTTACTAAGGATGAATTTATACCTAAAAATTTTAGAGAAAAAAGAGATTTAGCTAGAGCTGTTTCTAATGCTATAAGGGATTTAAGAGGGAGAGTGTCTATTGACTTAATAGTTCATACAAAAGGTATGTATAAAAAGTTTAGTAAGCTCAATAGCTCTTTTGCAGACGAAGTACTCAAACAAGGTAGAGTTTTACTATGAATGAAACTGTAGCAAAAGAGTGGCTAAAGGCTGCTTATGATGATATTTTAGTTATGGAAAAAATACACAATGAGAGTAATTTAACACATATGACAGCATTTCATGCTCAACAATGCATTGAAAAGTCACTTAAATCTATTTTGGAGTTTAATGAAAAAAAGGTACCTAGGAAGCATGATTTGCTTACACTAAAAGATCATGTTCAACCCTACATTTATATTGAAAATGAAGATTTGCTTGATGATTTAAATGACTTATATATTGAATCTCGCTATCCTGGTAGTTTTGGTTTACTTCCATCCGGAAAACCTACAATAAAAGAGGCTGAGTATTTTTATGTATTTGCAAAAAACATTTTTAATGATGTATGTAAATTATTGAAAATTGAGATCTTGAGTTAATCTATGAGTAAATTTACACATCTACATCTGCACACAGAGTACTCTTTGCTTGATGGTGCAAACAAGATAGAAAAACTTGCAAGTGAGCTTGAAAAGCAGGGGGTTAAGAGTGTTGCTATAACAGACCATGGCAATATGTTTGGAGCAATTGACTTTTATAAGACTATGAAAAGCCATGGGATAAAGCCTATAATCGGACTAGAGGCCTACATACACAACGAAGAGGAGCTAGGTGATAAATCAACAAAGCAGAGGTTTCATCTATGCTTGTTTGCTAAAAATGAAGCAGGGTATAAAAACCTTATGTATCTCTCTTCTCAAAGTTTTATAGAGGGCTTTTACTACTACCCTAGGATAAATAAAAAACTCTTAAAAGAGAGAAGCGAAGGGCTTGTTTGTAGCGCGGCTTGTTTGCAAGGAGAGGTTAACTGGCATCTTAACACCAATAATCCAAGAAATGTTCAAAATGGAGCAAAGGGGTATGAGAGAGCAAAAGAGGTTGCACTAGAGTATAAAGAGATCTTTGGTGAAGATTTTTACTTGGAAATTATGAGGCATGGTATAAATGATCAACTCTTTGTAGATAAGCAACTAATCAAGCTCTCTCTTGAAACCGGCATAAAGCTTGTAGCGACAAACGATACTCACTACCCACACAAAGATGATGCAGATGCCCATGAAGCCTTTATGTGTATAGCTATGAATAAAGAGTTTGATGATCCAAAGAGATTGAAGCACTCAGTACATGAGTTCTACATAAAGACCCCCGAGGAGATGAGTAAACTCTTTTGTGATATACCAGAAGCCATTGAAAATACTCAAGAGATTGTAAATAAGTGCAACTTGGAGATAAAGCTAGGTGATCCTACTCCTCCAAAATTTAAATTTACAAAAGAGTATGCTAGAAGTGAAAATCTAGACATATATGATGATGAGGCTTACTTTAGGCACAAGTGTGAAGAGGGCTTGAAAGAGAGATTAAAGATAGTCCCAAAAGATAGACATGAGGAGTACAAAAAGAGATTAGCTCACGAGATGGACATAATCTGCAGTATGAAGTTTCCAGGATACATGCTCATAGTTTGGGATTTCATACGAGAGTCTAAAGATAGAAAGATTCCAGTAGGTCCTGGAAGAGGAAGTGCGGCTGGAAGTTTGGTGGCGTACTCTTTGAAGATAACCGACATTGACCCTATGAGATACGATCTGCTCTTTGAGAGGTTTTTGAATCCTGAGAGGGTAAGCATGCCCGATATAGACATAGATTTTTGCCAAAGCAGAAGAGGGGAGATTATAGACTATGTTGTGGAAAAGTATGGAAGATTCAATGTAGCTCAAGTTATAACATTTGGTAAGCTTTTGGCAAAAGGGGTCATAAGGGATGTTGCAAGAGTTCTTGGGATTCCATATGCTGAAGCCGACAAGATGGCAAAGCTAATTCCAGATGAACTAGGCATAACACTAAATGGAAAGACAAAAAAGGGTGAATTTATAGATGGAGCTTACCAAAAGGAGGAGAAGCTTAGAAAGTGGATAGAGGAGGACCCAAGGATTGCTAGAGTTTGGAAGTTTGCTTTGGCATTAGAAGGGCTAAATAGAAACTCGGGAATGCATGCAGCTGGAGTTGTTATAAGCGATGAGGAGCTTTGGCATAAGACTCCTCTTTATAAGCCCTCAGGCGAGGAGCATTTGGTTACTCAGTACTCCCTTAACTTTTTAGAAGATGTTGATCTCATAAAGTTTGACTTTTTGGGGTTAAAGACTCTAACTGTAATTGATAATGCCCTAAAACTCATAAAGACAAGATACAACAAAACTATAAACTTCAATGAGCTAGACGAGAATGACCCAAAAGTTTATGAGCTAATTAGAACAGGGCATACTGTAGGACTTTTTCAGATAGAATCAAGCGGAATGCAATCACTCAATGAGAGACTAAAGCCAGATAATTTTGAAGATATAATCGCGGTTTTGGCACTTTATAGACCGGGTCCTATGGAATCAGGGATGCTTGATGACTTTATAGAGAGAAAACATGGAAGAAAAAAGGTTTTTTATCCATTTGAAGAGGTAAGTTTTGATAGTCTAAAAGAGACACTTGAGCCAACTTATGGGATGATTGTCTATCAAGAGCAGGTTATGCAGATAGTACAAATCATTGGTGGGTTTAGCTTGGGTTATGCAGACATCATCCGTCGTGCTATGGGTAAGAAAAAAGATATGAGTGGCTATAAAGTAGAGTTTTGTGATGGTGCCGAGAAGCTAGGCTACGACAGAGAAAAAGCTGCTAAACTTTTTGAGCTTATTGAAAAGTTTGCCGGTTATGGGTTCAATAAATCTCATAGTGCAGCGTATGCTATGATAACCTTTCAAACTGCCTATCTTAAAACCTACTACCCTCAAGAGTTTATGGCAGCACTATTAACAAGTGAGCAGGACAATACAGATAAAATAGTAAAGTATATTGATGAGGTTAAAAGACTTGGTATAAAGCTTCTTCCACCTTCTATAAACAGCAGTCTTATTGAATTTTCAGCTATAAAGACC
>JALSLU010000047.1 GCA_026988125.1 Sulfurospirillum sp. | reverse complement strand
GAGATTATGAAAGCAACTGATATTGGGCTAGATAAAAATTCAATAGTTCTTGGAAAACACTCAGGTCGTCATGCCTTTAAAGATAAGCTGAAAAATCTTGGATTTAGTTTAAAAGATGAGGATTTAAATGAAGCTTTCAAGAGATTTAAGGTTTTAGCAGATTCTAAAAAAGAGATTTTTGATGATGATATAAGAGCTCTGGTTGCTGAAGAGATAACCAAGATTGAGGAGAGCTTTAAGCTTGTTACTCTTCAGTTGAGTGATTGTAACCCTGGTGGAGTTCCAAGCGCTGCTGTTACGATTGAACACAATGGAAAAAAGATAACTGATGCAGCAATTGGAAATGGAACTATGGATGCAGTTTTTAAAGTTATAGATAGAGTTTGTGGAGTTAAAGGTGAGCTTAGGGACTATAAGGTAGAGGCTGTTACTAAAGGCAAAGATGCCCTTGCTAAAGTAGTTGTAAAAGTGATTTTTGATGAAAGCAAACCTCCAATTATGGGGCATGGATTGAGTGTCGATACTATGCTAGCAACTGCAAAAGCCTACATTGGAGCACTCAATAGTTATGTATCTATGAAAGATGGCTTGAGAAATATAAAAGCCAATAGTTGCGGTACCATATAGCCTTTTTTAAAAAACTTTGATTGGAAATCTTGATTTCCAATCTCCCATTTCTTTCTTAATTACTACTCTATGTTATATGACTCTATTTGCAAATGTGTAACTCTTTATAATTTTTATTTTATTATAATAATAACTAATACTTACTATATAATTTAAATTTTTTTTTAAAGTTTTATATATAATAAAATATTATATAATGAAGAAAAAAGGAGTTGTTATGGCTAAAGTAGTTATACTTGGTGCAGGTGTTTCTGGTCATACTGCTGCATCGTTTTTAAAAACATGGTTAGGAAAAAACCATGAAGTTGTAGTAGTTTCACCAAATAGTAAGTGGAATTGGATTCCTTCTAATATTTGGGTTGGTGTTGGAGGAATGAGTAAAGATGATGTTGTCTTTGAATTGGCTCCAGTTTATGAAAAAATAGGGATTGATTTTAGGCAAGCTAAAGCAATCTCAATAAATCCTGAGGGTTCAAAAGATATTGAGAATCCATTTGTTACAGTTGAATATACAAGAGGGGATAAAGTAGGTAAAGTTGAGAATATAACTTATGACTATCTCATAAATGCAACTGGACCAAAACTAAATTTTGGAGCAACTGAGGGATTGGGACCAGATAATGGTCATACTGTTTCAGTATGTACTGCTGATCATGCTGTGCATGCCTCTAGGGAGCTAGATAAGTTAATAGAGCAGATGAAAGCTGGAGAAAAGAAAAAAATTCTTATAGGAACTGGTCATGGTATGTGTACCTGTCAGGGGGCTGCATTTGAGTATGTATTTAATGTAGAGCATAAGTTAAGAGAGGAGGGTGTTAGAGATAGAGCTGAGGTTACTTATATATCTAATGAGTATGAACTAGGAGATTTTGGTGTAGGTGGTATGCATCTTAAAATGGGTGGATATGTAACAAGTGGAAAAGTTTTTGCTGAGTCGCTTTATACTGAAAGAGGAGTTAAATGGATAACTAGAGCTCATGTTTATAAAGTTGAAGAGGGTAAAGTTTATTATGAGCTGCTAGATGGAACAAAGCATGAAGAGCCATTTGATTTTTCTATGCTTATACCTCCATTTGCAGGAAGTGGTATGAAAGCATATGATAAAAATGGGGAAGATATCACTTCAAAGATTTTTAATCCAGGTGGTTTTATGTTTGTAGATGCAGATTATTCATCAGGTTCTAAGCCATTTGAAGAATGGGATGCAGACGATTGGCCTGCAACTTGTCAAAATCAAACATATAAAAATATGTTTGCTGTGGGTATTGCATTTGCTCCACCACACATTATTTCAAAACCTATGAAGAGTCCAAATGGTACACCAATAAACCCTACACCACCAAGAACTGGTATGCCAAGTGCTATGATGGGAAAAGCGGTAGCTCAAAGCATAAGAGACATGATACTAAAAGGGGCAAAAGATCCAACTCATACTGCAAAAATGAGTGAGATGGGAGCAGCTTGTGTTGCTAGTGCCGGTAAAGGTTTTTTTAGTGGAACGGCAGCTGCTATGACGATGTACCCAATAATTCCAAATTATAAAAAGTATCCTGATTATGGAAGAGATTTGAATGGAACTTTTGGTGAGATTGGCTTAGCAGGACATTGGGTTAAGCATTTTTTGCATTATGCATTTTTGTGGAAAGCTCAACTTAAGCCTTTTTGGAGGATAATACCTGAGTAAAAATGAGTTTAACTTGGGCTTTCTCACAAAGAGTGCTAAGCACAGGGCTCAAGCTAAAGGAGACAATTAAATTAAAGGGCATCAAAGATGCCCTAAAAAAAGGAGATAAAATGAAACTAACACCATATAGTCAAAATGCGTATACGCCAGTACCAACAGCATTTACAAAATTTTTAAGAAGTTGTGTAATATGGCAATTTTTTAGATTTATAGTTATAAATATAAAAATGACAGTTCTAATTTTAAAATCACACCACTAAAGGTAAGGTAATGAGGAAAATATGTTTGGTTACACTTCTTTTTATACCGCTTCTCGCAAAAGAGGCGGTATACAAAAATTTGGATCTAAATCGTGCAATTGCAATCTTAAAAAGTGAAAATTTAGAGATAAATATAGCTAGGTTTGATGAAAAGATAAAGAGGTTTGAGCATAAAATTGCCAAGAGTTATAATTATGGAAAGTTAGATTTTATCCAAAATGCCCTTCGCTCAAACGATGCAGGTAATGTTTTTGGTTTTAAACTTCAAAGCAGAGAGGCTACATTTGGAGATTTTGGATTTTCAGATTTTTTAACTCCTCCAGCAGGCACCACAAACATACTTGATGTTGAGCCTAGAGATTTAAATTATCCAAAAGCTAGAAATCATTTTCAAACAAAGTTGCATTATGAGGTTCCACTCTATACTGGTGGAAAATTAGAGCAGTATTCAAAGATAACTCAAGCTTTGGAAAAGTTAAGCAAATTAGATACAAAAAAAATTTTATCACAGAAGATATTTGAGCTAAAAAAGAGTTATTATGACATATATCTTTTAGATTCATATCTGAAAAATTTAAAAATTATAGAAAAAAATATGAATAGACTTGAAGATATGGCAAGAAGTATGATAGAGGAGGGCTACGCCAAAAAGATTGATTTGTTAGAGGTTCAATCTAAAAAAGCAAATGTAGTTAGGATGATCAAAAAAGCTCAAGCCAATAAAGAGTTGGTGTATCACTTTTTGTCATTTCTTTTAAATGCAAAAG
>JALSLU010000046.1 GCA_026988125.1 Sulfurospirillum sp. | reverse complement strand
ATCTTTTTAAACTTTTTATTTGTAAATATAGCTATAAACGCAGTACCCAAAGCAAAAAATCCTAATATAAAATAAAAGATAAATAGTTTCTTAAATATAAAAAGTTTATTGTATAAAATCTCTATTTTGATCTGGGTACTACTCGGGAGTATGACTGAACTGTGTTTTATTTGAAGATTTTTAATCTCATCTAAGTATGCATTTGCTTTATCCCACTTATTTGTTTTTAAAGCGATTTCTACCTCATCAAGATAATTATAAATTAAATCTTTTGTCTCTTCACTAATTTGAGGACTACTTATGGCATCGTTTAAATCCAACCACTTATGATTTGTGCTATCAGGTAGAGGTATAAACCTAAAGAAAACCCCTTTAAATGTCAAGTATGCAACATTTAATCTTTCATCTAACTTTAACAAATCCTTTTGAAATGTTCCTCTTTTTGATTCAGGCATCCTATTTGCATCATTTACAACTTTTGCAAGTTTATAAAAACCCTCATCATTAAACATCTCCTCAAATGAAACATACTTTTTGTCATAAGGGAGTTTTAAAAACTCCTTTATCTGCTTATTTTTGATCTTTATTATCTCTAGCTTTCTCCACTCACTTGGATTTATTAGCATTCCCAATACAATTTGATCGCTGTTTAATCCAAAAAGTGAGCTTTTTCCTGAAATTTTATTTACTATATCGATTGATTCAGTGTTGAAAGGCTTTATTCTTCCTCCATGATCTTGTATTAGAAGTGATGCCAATTCATCTGCATGGGCTAGTGAATTTGTTTTAAAAGTCTCTAAATAAACCTTATCTGTAGCCATCAAAGAGGTTGTAGCTAAAAGTAAAAACAGTACAGAAATATTTGCATTTTTTAAAAATCTTCTTAACTTTTGAAATCTACTCTTTTTATCAAAAAAGTTCAATAAAAATCCAATAGTAAGTAGAAAATAACCAAAATAAGTAGGCCACTTTCCTGGGTCTTTGTTTATCTCTAAAATTGTACCTAACTCATCTTTATCATAAGAAGATTGAAAAAACTTATAACCTTTATAGGTTAGTGGATGATTCATAAAGATTTCATACTTAAACTTTTTATCTTTATCTATAACCTCCACATCACTTTGAAATGCTGAAGGACTCATAGAGCCAGGATAGCGCTCTAATTTGAAATCAATCAACTTTATACTAAAAGGAAGCTCTTTTACTTTTGAACCCCAAGCCAAAAGAATCTTTTGACTACCAAAATCTACCTCTTTTGGCATAAGTGTCCAGCCCTTTCCACCATCAATCTCAACAACCTTCTCTTTGCCGTTGAGCTTCAATTTTAATTTTAATCTATCTAATCCATCTTTATATTTTGATTTATACTCTAAAAACTCAATCTCTAAATTTTGATTATTTACATTAAAATTAAATTTAAAGTAATTATCTCCAAGAGCACTCAAAGCTAAAGGTTTATCTATAATTTTGTCTTTAATTTGAACCTGAATATAGGCTTTTGTTGTTATCATTTGATTTTCACTCATACCCTCTCTTATGTGGATCACTCCCTCCTCTCCTAAGTAGCGAGTAAGTGCTGAGGCTATCAATAAAACTACAAATGCACTATGAAACAAAAACATACCAAGTTTCTTATACATCTTCCTTTTGATTATAATTCCAACCAAAGATATAGTAAGTAAAAGCATAACTGCTTCATACCAAAGTGCATCATAAACCTCTATCCAAGCTGTCGGAGTTCCATAAATACTCTCTATAAATGTGGCAACAGCTGATGCTGCACCCAAAATAAAAAGCATTGCGATAACAAAATAGTATGAAAACAAAATCTTAAATAAATTCAAATTACTTTCCCTATAATTAAATTTTCCTCCAAGAAAACTTGGAGGAATTGTTATATACCAAATGTTTGTCCAGCGTAGAGTATAAACATCCTAAGACAAAATACTCCCGCTATAACACTTAAAGCCGTAAAGTAGTAAACTGCTCTACTATGTGAAGTAAACTTTCCAAGCAAAAGGTTAAAAATGATAGGAATAAGAAAACTCAAACCTACAACACCGCCCCAAAACAAAAGTCCAAATTCGTTAGAAGTAAAGGCTAAAAATGCATGTTTTTGATACTCATTTCCAACTACAAGTGAAACAGCCAACATAAACACCAACAAAATCTCTGCAATCATAATAGGCCACTCAATCCTATGCAACACTTTCATATCAAACGAGTGCATATCCTCTTTAAAAAACTTTGTGGCAATTATTCCTGAAGCTGCATTTCCAGCTGAAAGACCTGAGACAACAAATAGTGCAGGAAGCAGTGCTGTATTTAAAAGAGGAAATCTAACTAAAACTGAAATTAAAAATCCTGTATATGCGCATATTATTATGGCAAACCATAAAGTTATAAACTCAACATATGGTCTAAGTGGTCTAAGAAGTTTTGCAACAAAAGAGAGAAAACCAAAGTATTTTAAAATCTCTTTTTCAAAAGCATAGAAAAACATAACTGCTGTGAGTGGTATATAAACGGAGATCGCAATAACACCTATAGACATAACCGAGTGAAAATTATAATTAATCAAAATTTTCCAAAAATAGAGTGGCTTATGTAAATCACCAACTAAAAACACCATACCAAATGCTATAGTAACAAAGCCTATAAGTGAACCTGCTTTTGTTAAAGGTGAATTTTCCACCTCTTCTTTAAAGTGCCTAGTGACTATAGAGATTATCATAGCTCCGCCAGAAATACCTGCTAAAAGTAGATAAGCTGCTATTGGCCACCCCCACACAACACCCTCTGAAAAGCCTATTGTAAAATTCATTGCGCCATCCATCTTAAACTCCTAATCTTACAGCAGGAATATACCTAAGACTTGGTTTTGTTCCTAGCTCAGGCTTCATTCTCAAAGAATCTTTTATTTTTAAAATTCTATTGATTTTAGATTTCTCATCGTTTAAATCACCAAATACAATAGCTTCATACTTACAAGCCTCTATGCAAGCTGGATCTTTTCCCTCTTTTAGATTTGTATTTTCACAAAAGTTACAATTCTCTGCCGCATGAGTCTCTTCATTTACAAATCTAACATTGTATGGACAAGCCACTATGCAGTACAAGCACCCTATGCAATCATCCGCATTCATTGTGACTATATTTGTAAGATTGTCTCTATGACAAGCCTTAGATGGACACACTTGCACACAAGGTGCTTCAACACACTGTTGGCAAGAGACCCTAACCATCCTTCTTTCTCTAGGTTTTTTAGGATCCGTTTTGTCCTCTATTATCATCCTAAATTGACCTTTAGGAACTTTATTTACCTTTGCACATGCTATCTCACAATCGGTGCAACCCACACACTTATTTTGATCAAAAATCATAGCATAATGCTTGCTTTTTTTATCTGTAGTAGGCTTATTTGCTACCACACCATAACTTCCCACCGACATAACTAAAGAGCCTAGCCCGATGCCCTTTAGAAATTTTCTTCTTCCATCATTGCTCATTTTATCCTCCAAGACAAATTTGCTCCCTTTTTGAACCTCTACTTTTTATCTACCTTCTTTTTATTTACCTTCTTTTTATCTTTACTATCTTTTTTTTCTATCTTTACATTTGCACTTTTATGCATCATCTTTTGAAACTCATTTGGAGACATCACTTTTAAAAGTTCAACTTCAAAAATAACAGCTGAATTTGGTGGAATGTTATTTAATCCCTCTTCTCCATAAGCTAGTTTTGAAGGAATTGTAAGTCTATACTTCGCTCCCTCTTTCATAAGCATCAATCCCTCTTTTAAACCATCAATAACATTTATCATAGAGAGGTGTGCTGGTGCTTTTCTTTTGTAAGTATCATCAAAAACTGTTCCATCTGTTAATTTTGCTTTATAATTTATAACTACTATACTCTCCGGTCTAACCTCTTTTCCATTTCCCTTTTTCAAAACCTCATACTGTAAACCAGATTTAGTTTCTATCACACCTTTTTTAGTTCTATTTTTTGCTAAATATTTCTTGCTTTTTTCTAAATTATCTCTTTTTATTTTTGCAATTTTTTCTCTTTTTAATTTGTTTAAATTGTCTGCTCTTAAATTTAAATAGGTTATTATCTCATCATCATTCATCTGTAACTTTCCAAGAAGAGCCTCTTGAAATCCTTTTACAACTTCATTTATGTTGGTCTTAACACCAAGTTTATCTTGTCTAATTATTTGATTTAAAACATAATTTCCAGTAGAAGCTCCTATGGCGTATGACTCTTTTTTAATATCTGGCTTAATTGTCTCTTTTTTCATCGTCTCTTTTGCAAAAAGAGTTGCACCTACAGATAAAACCAATACTGGTATTAACAAACTTTTTTTCATCAATAATCCTTTAATATAAATTAGAGCTGTACCAATCGGTACAGCTCACATAAGCAACTTAAGTATGAATTACTCAGCTGTTGCTTTATTTAGAATTTTACTTGCCATATCTACATAAGACTTAGCAGCTTCCATTCTTCTCTTAGTGTATTTAAATCCATGCATACCCCATGAACCATCTTTCTTAACCAAATCTAGTGTTGCTTGAGCTTTTTCTACTAACTCATTTACTCTAGATCTGTCTTCTACACTTAACTCAGTAGTATCAAGCAATGCATAGATTCCTTTGATAGATACATTTACACTCTTATATAGAGATTTAATAGGTTTTTGCCATCCCATAACTTCATCATAAACTCTTTGCTGATCTTCAAAATGAAGAGTTTTTTTAAGCTTAGATTGAACAACACTATGGCAACCTTTATTTTCCTCTATATCTTTGTCTGCCCAAGAAGTTTTTCCACAAGCCCACATAAGATCGATAAAGTTATGACCTTTTTCATCTTTTGCTATGTACCAGTTTTTGTACTTCTTAGGAACTTTTTGCTCTCTTGGTGCTCCAGGAGGTGGATTTAGAGTTTTTTTCTTAGGATCAACCAAAATCTTCCAGATATGAGATCTTCTTTGTGTATCAAATCCTGCATGATCTTGGTATTGAGCTGCATAGAAGTTCTCACAACTCATAATGTAAGGCATGTGACAAGCAACACATCTTACTTTTGAGTGAGTGTCTTTTGTATTTTTAGCTATATAAGCTGCTTCTTTGTGACAATCTGCACAATTTTTTCTAATAGCTGGTTTTGTATAGAAAGTACTTAGGTAATCACCTGTATCTTGGTAAACTCCACCTTTAGTGATGTGATTAACACCATTTTTCTTCTCATTATAATGAGCATAACCAGTTACATCATGAGGATCGTGACAAGTTGTACATCTCATACCTGCATCATAGTGAGCAGTAAAGTAAGACTGACTTCCCTCAGTACCACAACCAGGACCAGCTGATTTAAACTTAGAAGTAATTCCAAGCTCAGCAGCTCTTCTTCTTAGCTCAGGATTTTTTGATTTTCTATACTTCTCTGCCAAGAATGGTCTAAAGCTAAATCTTTGGTGACATCTTTCACAGTTAGAAGTAAGCAAACCTTTTCCACCCTCTAAGTGTCCGCCCGCTCCATGACACTCTTCACAAGAGATACCTTTAGAAACTGTATGCTCATGCAAAACTTTTGGCTTTCCTAAAGCATTGTAAAACTCTTGCTTTGATTTAAAATCAAACTTAAATGGGTGACAAACCTGACAATAAGATGAAGAAGCTTGAACTGTCATAAGTTTTTTATATCTAGCAGCATAAGAAGCTAAACCTCTTACATAACCACCATTATCCCCATACTCTTCAAGTTTAACTGGAAAATTAGGCACATACTTCCTAATCTTCTTAGCAACTTCTGGAGTTAAATCGTTCGCCCAAGTTCTTTGGAATTGATTTGCTCCAGCTACAACTGTACCTGTTCCATCGTCTAGCGTACCGTTAACTATATGATAAGTTCCTCTAAGAAGATACTTGTCAAAATAACCAAGCTTTGTTCTAAGATGTCCTATAGTACAATAGATGCTCTCAGGATTAATTCCTTTAGGAAGTATAGAAGCTGTATTTTTACCAAATACTGAAGCTTTTAGGTTGTTACCGACCTCAGGGTGTTCTCCTGGGAATCTAACTGTTGAAGAGTGTCTTGAACGGCTCCACTTTTCATACTGAGCAGCATGACACTCGCCGCACTTCTCTGGTCCTATGAACTTATTTGGGAAGATCAGTGGATCTTGAGCTGGTAGTCTATACATAGTCGATGTAAGACCCTTTCTCTTGCTGTACTTTTGGAACTCATTTCCATTTCCAGCATGAACAAACTCATGACCACGATCAGTTGAAACAAGTTTCCCTACCACCTTGCCCTTAGGTAGATAGGTTGTGAAAATTGGATGGTGTTTAAAAATCCAATCATACCTCTCCTTCTCTGTTACAATTGAATCTTGAAGCGAATAAACACCTCTAGACTTCATTGTACCATCTGGATGAGCGATAATCTCTAGAGCATCTTTGCTCATAGTGATTGTCTTTCCAGAACCCCCACTAGAAGCTAGTGCACCTGTAGCAGCAACACTAACACCTAGTAGTAAACTAAGCACTACTTTTGAGCTTAATTTTCTCATAATGTCTCCTTTTTGAGATAGTCAGTTTTGGTTTTTGCCCTAAAACCAAAACTTAACACAATTTTAACAATTAAAAAGGGGGAAATAGGGGGAAATAGTTAGGTGCATAAATTTATGCACCTAAAAGGTTAAATTTTATTCTCTTTTTTTAGCTTATCATAATAGATTCCATGATGATCTTTTATAAATTCTTCATCCATAGTACCTGTATGAAACATCGCTTCATATGAATTTTTATTTGTTGGATGCACTGCTAGATAGAGATGAATTATAAGCATCATTCCAAGGATTATAAAGCTTATAGCATGTGCAGCTCTAGCATATGTTGCTAAGTCTGAACTTATAGACTCTCTAAAAACCAACATATATCCAGAAATAGTAAGCACAATCATAGTTATAACTACAACTTGAGCAAACAGTTTCTGTCCTGTATTCATTTTACCAAATCTTACATGCTCTTGCTTTATGTAAAATTTCCACATCTCTTTAAAGCCATCTATGGTTGCTTGAACTCCCCATCTATCTGGCCACATACTGAGGTGTGCTATCTTTCTTAGCATCATAAAAACAAAAGGTATTGATAACAAAGTTAATAAAAATGCACTTGAGTAGTGAATGAACCTAAGCGCAGACATTCCCGCAGATAAAACATTTTGCGAGTTTGTCAATGCAGCTACTGGTATGCCTAATCCATAAGCTATAAAGTCAAACTTATGTGATAAAATTGGTAAACCCGAGATTGTTAAAAATGCTACCAAATGAACCAAATGGTAGTGAAAAAATCTCTCCACATTGTTATAAACTACAATTTTCTTACTCATTTTTCTTCTACCTCCCCTTTGCTGATTTTCTCTTTTCTCTTACCAAGCCAATAGATCAAATGACCAATAGAGCCTGCAACTATAGCAACAGAGCCAACTGCACCTACAACTTTAACTGCCTCTCTAGCACTCATTGCCAATTTTTTTGGATCTGTATCTAATTTATATGCTTCTAAATCCTCTTTTGGAACTATGGTAATCCATCTTAGCTCCCCAACAGTTCCATTAACTTTATTGGCACCATAAACTACATGCTCTTTTCCTGTTTTTTTGGTATATAACTCAGCTCTTTTGTGTGCCTCTTCTAAAACTTCCTCTTTTGTACCTGAAAACATAGCACCACTTGGACAAGAATTTACACAGCTCTGTTTTAGCCCATTTTCAACCCTGTCATAACAACCATGACACTTATAGGCTTTACCATTTTTTATAACAGGTACATCAAATGGACAAGCATCCAAACAAGAGCTACACCCTATGCATCTATCTTGCACCACAACAACCTCTTTGCCCTCTCGTCTTATGATTGCATCAACTGGACAAATCTCCAAACAAGGAGCATCCTCACAGTGATTACAATGATGAAATGCAGTAACTTGTCTAGAGTTAGGAAAGGTACCAAGCTCCCTTCTTTGAGGGCTAAGATGAGACAGGTGGGTTAGCCTACCTTGAACCGATTTTTCTATACCTATGTGGTTTTCTCTTTGCAATCTCAATCTGTTTTCCACTGAACAACCAACCATACATGCAAAACAGCGTATGCAAGGCGTGGTATCGTAACACTTCATATTTACACTCATCATACCCTCCTAACTTTAACTGTAAAATCTTGTGCCGGATTTCCCCCTGTCAAAGGACTAAATAGAAATTGTGTTAAATGATTTGAGTTAAATCCACCCTTTTGAACATGGCTTAGATTTTCACTAAATCTATCTAGTGCTCCAGCAGTAAGTCCATAGTAAGAAAATAGTGTATCTTTTTGAACAACTTCACTGAGTTTTACCTTAGTAGTAGAAATAACTTTTGAAAGCTTTGGATTATAGATTTGAACTTTATCACCATCTCTTAGCCCAAGCTTTTCTCCTCTTTGTCTATTTATAAATACACAATCTGCATGGTTCTCCTCTGTTATATCTTTAAACAGAAGATTATTCATAGTTTGCTGACCAGTAAAAGTTCCCAACGGGTGAAAACCTGTAATTGGCAAAAACTCATCATTTTCTAACTCGACTCCAGATTGCAAAATAAATGGTTTTGCATTAAATGTTGGCAGAGGATTTATATACTCCGCATCTTTGTGACCTGCCTCTTTCAACTCTTTGTATTTTTTAGCCAACTCGGTAGGATAAATCTCCCACTTTCCAGTTTTTGTTTTACACTTTATCTTGTAATGTTTTTTTCCAGCCCAAACTCTACCTGCCAATATATCCTTTAAAGGAGGAATAGAAGCTTTTTCTGCTTTTGTTACTCCATGAATGCCATCATATTGTTTTTTCCAAAAAGCCATCATGCCTATCTTGTCATACTCAGCAAAATGCTCCTCATACTCAAGATCACTCAAAACCCTTTTTGCTAACTGATTTATGATCCAATAACCATCTTTTGACTCTCCTAATGGCTCAACTGCCTTTCTATTTACTCCAAGAGTTGCCAATGGACTTTTCCATTTGCCATTTAAACACTCATCTCTTTCTAAAAAAGTAGCATCTGGCAAAATAACATCTGCATACATTGTAGTTTCATTCCAGTATGGGCTCACACAGACTATCATCTCTAACTTTTTAAGCGCCTCTGCAATTTTAGTGGAACCGACTGAGCCTCCTATAATGTTTTGCCCCCAAAAGAAAGCCACTCTTTGTTTATATGGTTTTTCGCTAAGAACAGCTTCTACCCAAGCTCTTCTATAAAACTTCACATTTAAAAGAGGCTTATTTGGATCGTGCTTGACTATCCATTTTGCTATACTTATATCTTTTGGCTTAGGAGCCTTTATGGCTTTTCCAAATTTTACCTTTCCATTTGAAATTACACCACCTTTAGCGCCATAAGCCCCTAAAATTGCGTTTATTTGAGTTATAAGAAGTTTTTCTCTTAAACTATTTGCATATCTCTCACTTCTATAACCTCTCTCTAAAAAGCATGCTGGCTTAGCATCATTTAGTCTTTTTGCAATCTTTTTAATCTGCTCTGCTTTTAAAGTAGTAACTTTCGCTGCCCACTCAGGAGTAAAGGGTTGAACCTCATCTAGTAACATTTGTAGAGCGGTTTTACATTTTTTAGTGTCTCCCAATTCATCTTCAACTTCATAATCACCAAAAAGCTTAGATAGTTCTGGATTTTGAGACTTAAAGCATGGACCACTATCTGTTTGTATGTAGTAATCTTCAATCTCTACAGTTTTACCCTTTTTCATTTTTTTTATTTTTCTTGTTACTACAGGCAAACCTGTTTCTAAATCTATAAGCATATCTGCATTTGTTTTTTTTCTTAAATGATCTATAGAGTAGTAATTTTTTGTTAAAATTTCATGCAAAAGCCCCAACAAAAAAGCTTCATCAGTTCCAGGTTTTATAGGAGCCCAATCCACCAAGCTCTCTCCTGCTTCAGATGGCTTTCTAGGATCAACTACCACAATTTCCATACCATTTTTCTTACCAAGCCCAAATGTTTTACCCCAAGGGTGACAAACTAAAGCTCCTCCAACATTTCTTTGAATCAAAACCCCATACTTAGCAAACTCATGATCGGCACTAACCGCTGATGTACCAGGACCAGAAACTGCTGAAAACTTAGTTCCACCCATAACAGCACCAAAACTAACTGGCAAAGATGCGCCAAAACATGTATCTCCATAGCCAACAACATTTGGAGTACCATAAAGATGAAAAAATCCTTTATCTACTCCACCAGCAGAGCTAAATCTTGGAAGATATGCAACAGATTTTGCATCTCCTTCATCTCTTAAAGCTTTTAACTTTTTAGATACAAAATCTAACGCCTCACCCCAAGAAACCTCTTTGAACTTTCCTTCACCTCTTTTACCGACTCTCATAAGAGGCTTAGTTATTCTATCTTTATCATAAGTTGCACCGACTGCACCAATAGCTCTACCACAAATCGCACCATATGGAGTACCCATATTTGGCTCTAACCTTACAACTCTTCCATCTAATACTGTAGCAATTGCAGGACACTTTTGAGCACACATCCTACAAAGCACAGAAACCTTTTTCTCTCTTCCAAAGTCAGCCGATGTTACCACCTTTGCACTAGCCTTACTAGGCATACCAGCAGCCGCCCCAACAATTGTAGCTACACCGCCCTTTAGAAAATCTCTCCTAGTTGTTTTTCCCATAAAACATCCTTTTTGTACTGTGTTTCATGATTAAGGGCACCTCTATTTTAGAGGTATCCTTTTAATCTATATCGTATATTGCCCGACGATATAAAAACCTCATAACCAAAACCTATGTTCGCATTATATATAATAAAAAGGGGGAGAAAAGGGGGAGATTATGTATATATGAAATATATAAAGGGCACCTTTAAATTAAAGGGCACCTTTAAATTAAATTTTTAATTGTTATTTAAAACTACTTGAAAAACTACCCCATCAGTTATATTTTTTACACTTATCTGTCCATTATAATTTTCGACTATAACTCTGCACATATAAAGGCCTAGTCCACTTGCAACACTAGAATCTTTTGTACTAAAGTATGGCTCAAAAATTTTTTCTTTTATCTCTTCTTCTATATTTCCCGCATTGTTTGAGATAGCTACTATTTTTTTATCTCCTTGTCGAAAAGTTTTTATTTTAATGACTCTTTTACACTCTATATTGTTTGATATAAAACAATCTTTCGCATTATTCATTATATTTAAAAAAACTTGTACCAACTCATTTTTACAACCTTTAAATATAAAATTATCTTCAATTTTAACAATTACTTCAATTTTATTTTTTTCTAGCGGGGCACCTAATAGTCTGACTGATTGATAAACTATATCTCCTATATAACAGCTTTCATGTTTTTTATATGGTGAAAAAAACTCTTTAAAATCATTTATGGTTTGTGACATATATGAAATTTGTTCATTTGCCTCATTTACTTTTTGATTGAGAATCTCTTTGGTTAATCTATTTTTTTCATACTTTAACTCTAAATTCATTACAATATAGGAGAGCTGAGTCAAAGGCTGTTTCCACTGGTGAGATATATTTCCTATCATTCCGCCCATTACTGCAAGTCTGTTTTGGTGAGCAAAAAGTTTATCTCTTTTTTCTCTTATTTTTATATCTTTTCTGTAGATAGCATAAATCAACAAGACAAACACTACAAAAACTACAAACATTGCAATTCCACCCGTAATAAACTCGTCTTTATGATAAGACAATATGCTAGTAACTGGTATCTTTAGAGTAATCATAGCCCTTAAATCACCTACCTTTTCGTTATATCCTGACTTATCACCATAAATTTCAACCATTCTTTTTGGAGCATCTTTAGGATTGCCATGACATCTTAAACAAGACTTTTTGTTTCTACTCGTAGGAAGTGCAATGTAAAAGTAAGTATTATCTTTATCCTCTATGATAGAAAAATATTCATCAATTTGCTTATCTTTAAACTGCTTTAATATATTAGCTTCAAACTTATTTGCTTTGTGAATTGGATTTGTTGGATTTGTAGATACTAATTTATACTCATACTTTATGTGCTTATTAGCAAACTGTTTATCATATATATACTGGGTTATATAGGAAGATGAGAATAGTCTTGGATCAAAAAACTCTTTTTCATCTAGTTTGCTCTTTGCCAAATCATATAAAACGGGTCTTTGAACTTCATCGATATAGCTTCTTATGGAATTTATAGTATAGAGTATGGATGTTGCTTCTTGCTTTGTATCTTTTATAGCCAAATCTTTATAAAAATTAAAAAAAAGCACAGTAACAGCCACATACAAAACTATGAAAAAACTTATAATTATTTTAAAACTATATTTCATAAATATAGCCTATACCATATATGTTTTTAACTATATCGTGATCTATTTTCCTTCTTAACTCTTTGATTATTGATTTTATAGCCTCTTTTGAAGGCTGCTCAAAGTCCCACAAATAATCAGCAATTTGCTCAAAAGATAGAACATTTCCTTTATTTTTCAAAAAGTATTCTAGCAACTTACTCTCGCTTTTAGATAGATTTATAGTTTTGCCTTTATGCAGAACAGATTTTTTACAAAAATCATACTTGTATCCCTTCAATAGCTCTACAATAACATGATTATCCACAAGCTCCAATGCAACTTTTTTCAAAGCTTCAAGAAGTGTATTTTTATCAAGTGGCTTTTTCAAAAATTTTGTAATCTTTAGCTCAACAGCTTTCCATAAGTACTCTTGATCAGTATGAGCTGAGAGAATGACAATTGGAATTTTACTATCAATCTCTCTTATTTTTTTTATAGCTTCAAGTCCATCCATTTTAGGCATACATATATCGAAAAACAACACATCATAGGAGTTGAACTCTAACTCTTCAAGTGCCAATTTGCCATCTTTAAGACCTTTTACATCTTGAAAAAAATTTTCCAAAATTTCTACTAAGTTTGTAAGTATCCCCTCCTCATCATCAACACAAAGTACTCGTTTATCCGAAAGAATATCTAGTAAATTACAATCCATATTTAACACCTCTTTTGGATATTTTATAAAATTTTTGCTTTTTTTACAACATTTGGCGTTTGAAGCTCAAAGATATCATCCCTCTCTAGCCTCTCTAACGGAGTTATTTTTCCACTTTTGACTATTTGAGCATATCCATCTTTTTGATTTTTTGAAGGATCAAGTGCCTTTAGTTTAGCCTCTAACTCTGTGAGTCTATTTTGCTTTATATCTAAAAACTGTTTAGTTTTAAAATCTAGCTCCTGCGTTAGATTTTCCACCAAAAGAGTTGAGTTTTGAAGTTTTGTATCTATGATTTGAGCATATCTTCTTTTTAAAAGCTCTAACTCTTTTAGATTTAGCTCAAACTTCGCCTCATAAGAGTGAGAGCCATACATCTCTTTTAAACTCTTTAGCATCTCCTCTTTTGTATAAAAAACTCTCTTTAGGTAGTTGTCCAATCTCTCTCTTAGCTCATCTAGCCTTAAGAGCATCTCGGTTTTATCAGGTAAAATCATCTCCATAGCCGCACTTGGAGTTGGAGCTCTTAAATCTGCCACATAGTCGCTTATGACATAATCTATCTCATGTCCTACTGCACTTACTATTGGTGTGTTTGCTTGATAAATTGCATCTGCTACTATCTCCTCATTAAACCCCCACAAATCTTCTATGCTTCCACCACCTCTTCCAACTATTATAACATCAGCACCTATCTCATCTGCTGTTTTTATGTTTTTGGCTAAAGAATCTTTGCAAGAAGAGCCTTGGACTATGGTATCTATTATAGTGATTTTTACTAGCGGCCACCTCTTGGAAGCAACTCTTAGCATATCTTGCAAAGCTGCACCTGTAGCACTTGTAACAATTGCAATGTGATTTATGCTTTTTGGTAAAGGAGTTTTTTTACTAAAATAGCCTTTTGCTTGAAGTTTTCTTTTTAACTGCTCATAAGCAACCGCCAAAGCCCCCTCACCATCTGGCTCAACGCTGACAACATTTATCTGGTAGCTTCCTCTTGGGGTATATACACTGATGCTTCCATGGAGGATTACAGCCATACCCTCTTCCAATCTAAACTTTAGCTTTGCATTGTTTCCTCTAAACATAACACAGCTTATAGCCGAGTTTTCATCTTTTAAAGTAAAATATACATGTCCTGAGTTATGGTAGGTTATCCTTGAGAGTTCACCCTTTACACTAACTTGCAAAAAGGTGGTCTCAAGAAGAGATTTTATCTGATTATTAAGAGAGCTTACACTTTGAGTCATATTTTCTTTGCAATTACAAGCGTGGAAATATCCATAGAAAAACTCTTTACAAACTCACTTTCAAACCCAGCATCTCTTAGCTCACTGCTTAACATTTCACTTGTTAAAAAACCCTCTATGGAGTTTGGCAGATACTCATAAGCCTCTTTGTTTTTAGAAATAATCCCACCTAAAGTCGGAAGAATTTTATTCATATAAAAATCTTTTATGCTATAGAGCAGTCCCTCTTTCTTCTCATCTTTTGTAAATTCCAAGATAACTACATAGCCACCCTGTTTAACAACCCTAGCAAACTCTCTAAAGGCTTCTTCTCTTCTTACGACATTTCTAATACCGTAGCTTATGCTCAATATATCGGCACTCTCATCTTCGAGCGGTATCTTTGTGGCTTCACTTATGACAAACTCAAACTCACTAAACTTTTTTTTAGCTACCTCAACCATACCCCTACTAGGATCAACCCCCAAAATCTTCCCAACTTCAATGTCTCTTTTTTTGGCCTGCTTCTGCCAATAGCCCATCATATCACCCGTTCCACAAGCAACATCGACTATGAGGTCTATTGGCTTATTATACCTGCTAAAAGTCTCATCACAAGCTCTTTTTCTCCACTGTATATCAACACCCATACTCAAAACTCTATTTGCTTTATCGTAAGTTGGGGCTATATCATTAAACATCTCTACAATTTTTTTCTGTCTATTTTGAGTTTCCAATACCACGCCTTTTAACTAAATGAAAAAGGATTATACAATAAATTTTTATAACAGCTTCTTTTTTAACCCTAATTATGTAAAAAAGTACCAGACACTATTCTTGCTAGGTTGAGCAATAGGATTCACTAAAGTAGCACTTATCACCTAGTTTAGCAAATCCTATTCATAATTTGGGTTAAAGGGATTCTATAGTTATTTTAAAAATATTTACCCCATTTACATGTAGGTAATCCAAAGAAAAGTGGTGCTTATCTAAAACTCTTTTAACCAAGTTCAAACCTATCCCATAGCCGCTGTTTTGTCTTGAGCTATCCTCTTGGGTAAATGGATTTGTATAAAATTCAAGCTCTCTTTTTAGTGGCTTGGCTCTATTGGTAATCTCAATAGAATTACCATTGATAACCACTTTTACTACGCCATCGCTTTTGTATTTTAGGGCGTTATCGATCAAGTTTTTTAAAGCCATGCTAAAATATTCCAAATCAACTCTCAAATCAACCTTTTGCTTTATCTCTACTTCGAGCAAGGAGTCATCATCTATAAACATTTTTGAAAAGGTATGGGCTAAAATGGTCTCTATATCATACTCTTTTAGGTTGAGCTGTAAATTGTGAGAGTTTAGTTTTTCAACATTTAAAAGCTCATTTGTTAGAGTATCTATCTGCTCAATTGCATCTTTTAGTTTTTTAGAGTGTGGATTTTTTTGCATCATATCTGAGATTAACTTCATCCTAGCTATGGGGGTTCTTAGCTCATGACTAACATCTCTTAAGAGTTGCTCTCTAGCGCTTAAAAGATTTTCAATGTTTCTTGCCATCTTGTTAAACTCTTTAATAACCTTAGAAATTTCATCATTTTTATCCAACTCTTTAAGCCTACACTTATGCTCTCCTTTTCCAAATCTCTCCATAGCCAAAGAGATACTCTTAAGTGGCCTTAAAAGAAAAACCAAAAAAGCAAATATAACAAATATCAGCAAAATATCGGCGCTAAAAAGGTAATTCATAAGCTTTTTATCTTGCAAATCTTGAGTTTGTGACTTATCAAAAAAAAGAAAATCATCATCCAAGTAGTTCATATACAGGTAGTAAAATCCATCTTTTTTAAAAATTTTCACTCCTCCAAAAGAGACTTTGTCTTCAAAAACCACCTTAGCATCACTACTATCAATTTTAGTATCAACTTTTTCAAAATTAAGCTCTTTTGCCCTAAGCTTAAGCTTTAAAAAATCAGCATCACTTAGGTATCTAAAAAACTCTTTAGATACTTGAATATACTTCTGTTTGTAAAGATTTGCAATTTTATTTTCAACACTTTTATTGGTAAGATAGGTCAAATAAGCCATCAAAGAGAGACTAACAAGAAAAAGTAGAGAGATTTTTTTAAAAATTGACATTTTTATCCTATAAATTTATAACCAACGCCCCAAACAGATTTTATATATTTTGGAGATTTTGAGTTATCAAATATCTTATTTCTTATATTGCTTATGTGCATATCTATGGCTCTATCGCTTGAGTACTCATCACCTAAAAAGTTAGCTATCATTGAGCGAGATAGAACTTTGTCTCTATTTTCTATCAAAAAAAGAAATATCTTATACTCAATCACTGTAAACTCAATCAAGCCCCCATCAAGATAGACCTCCATTCTGTCTTCATCTATCTCAAAATCACTAACTTTTCTCTTTTGAGTGCTTTTATTTACCCTTTTTAAAATTGCATTTATCTTCAAAATAAGCTCTTTTGGCTCATAGGGTTTCGCTAGGTAATCATCGGCCCCATGCTCATAGGCTACTACTTTATCGCTCAAGTTACCCCTAGCACTAGAGATGATGATAGGAACTTCACAAAAGGCTCTAATCTCTCTACAAACATCAAAGCCATCCATCTGAGGAAGCATCAAATCTAGCACAACCAAAGAGAACTCCCTTTTTTTTAGAGCCTCTAATCCCTCTAACGGTTTTGCATAAGCTTCTACCTCATACCCATAGTTTTGAAGATACTCTTTTAACAACTCTTGCATATCCAAATCATCTTCTATTAGCAGTATCTTCACTCTATCTCCCACTCATCTATATACCAAACAAACTTGAGTCTTTGTTGCTCATTTAAAACCTTGTGCATCTTTTTTAAAAAGCTCTCCTCGATTTGCAAAGATTTTTTACTTAACTTGCTGTTTATCTCTCTAAGCTTTTTAGCATCAAACTCCCTCGATAAAAAAAGCCTCTGTTTCTTTTGATAAGCCTCGTTTTTTAATCTTCTATACTCTTTTAAATCTTCCCTATACTCTTTAATAATCTCTTTAACAGTTCGCATCTGAAAATCACTCAGATTTAAATAACTCAAATCCTTACTATAGTAGTGTTCTTTTTCGTAGTAATCATCATCTGCTAAAGCTATGTTAAACATAAGCAAAAAGACTAATAAGTACTTCATTTTTCAACCTTAGGCATCTTTATAAGATGATTTTCCAACAAACCTTTTTCAAAATCTACATGACAAGCCGCACAATTTGCCCTACTCTTAACTTGCTCACTTTTGTAAATTTTTTCATCTATATCTTTATGAATCTCTTTCCAGTATGGGGTTTGGCTTATGGCTATTATTGTATCATTTCTATCTTTTAAGCTTTTTAAAATCCCAAATGCAGCTTGATGAGTAGAGTTTTCAGCACTTCGTTGCTTTAAAAAATTTAAAATCGATAGATTTGTCTCATCTTCCAAACTAGCATCATCTCCAAAGTGATTCTCCAAGTCACTCATCATAATCTCCCAAGACTTTTTTGGCAAAAGGTAGGGAGGATAGATTATGTGGCAACTTGCACACTCCTCCACAAAGTCACTATGTAAAGCAGCATAGTCCTGCTTTTCATAGTGGGTAGCTACAAAGATATTGTTCGTAAAAATCAAATAATAAAGGCTAAAAAGTGAAACCCCTATCCAGATAATCGCAAAAATCTTTTGAAACAGATTTAACTCTACAACTATCTTATTTTTAGTCTTTTTATAGCCACTAATCATTGAATCAATCGCATCACCATTTTTTACAAACTTATCCAACAGACTTCCTGCAATATGAACTAAAACTATAGCTACAAACAAGTTTGCAAATAGTTCATGAGCATCCTCTAAAAACTCCATATCTCTATAGAAGCTGTTGTGCAAAAATGCAAATATACCATGATTTTCTTGTATGCCATAGAGTAGCAATCCTGAAATTGTAGTTAAAAAACCAACCACAAACATTGCAACTATTGCCCAGCTTGATGCTGGATTGTGACCTATATACTCTTTTGTTTTTGAAAAGGGATTTAAAAGGTAGTGTATTAAATCTTTTAGCGAAAAATTAAAATCACTAAACCTTGAGTACTTTGGACCAACAAATCCCCACAAAACTCTAAAAAACAATACAA
The DNA here is from genome assembly GCA_026988125.1 of Sulfurospirillum sp. Lineage (GTDB taxonomy): Bacteria > Campylobacterota > Campylobacteria > Campylobacterales > Sulfurospirillaceae > Sulfurospirillum_A. The sequence continues at coordinate 2,001 of JALSLU010000046.1, read as the reverse complement.
CTGCCAAAGCAAGCCCAAATGCTACATGTAAGCTCAACAACTCTTCAAAATCTCCCAATAGATAGGAGATTGCAAAGAAAAGTATGAGAAGCAGATGGGCAAATCTAGTAACAATTGGCCAAATATAACTCCTAGTCATCCCATCTTCCATAATTTGGTATCACAATATCTCTCTCACCATAATAACCTTTTTGAGCAGTCGTATGACAAGCAGCACAATTTGCGATGCTTTTTACCTCTTTTTGCTCTATAAATCTTTTTGGTATCTCATCATGATCATGCTTAAAGTATCTTGTTTGACTAAGAGCTATGGGAGTTAAGCCTCTTGGAATCTCTCTTGCAATTTCTTTTGAGAGTCTTGAGTTGTTATATTTTGAATCAGCAGCATTTGCTGTTAGATAACCCAAAAGTGTCAATCTATCTTCCTCTTCCAAAGTAGCGTCATCTCCAAAGTGATTCTCTAACTCCCTTGGCTCCATAAGCTTAACCCAAGATCTTTTAGGCAAAAGTCCTGGCTGGTAGCCAAAATGACAACTAGCGCACTCATCCTCATAAAGCTTATTGTTCACTGGTGCTACACTATACTTAGATCCATATTTTTTATAACTCTTTTTGCTATACTCATCACTATCTGCCATACTAAAAGTTGCAAAAGCAACTCCAACTAGAGCCAAAATTGTAAAAATCTTCATCTTTTTCATCTTTTTTCTCCTACTTTTTGTTGACTATATATACTATTGCATCACCCTTTTCTTGGGCAGTACCAACTCTATTGTAAACATCTTTAAAGTTTCTTTTAAGCCACTTTTTAACCTTTTTAACCTTTGTTATGCTTTTTGGATTGGCTTGTGGAGATAATGGTGGCAGGACTTTTCCAGTGTTTATATTTTTTCCCTCCTTCGTTAAATCGCTTGTGTGACAACTAACGCAAGATATAGGCTTTCCTCTCTTTCCTATGTGAGTAGATGTAAAAATCTTCTCACCTCTTTTATAATCAAACCCTTTAAAGTCTGGATTCTCCTGTTTTGCCTGTTTTGCTAACTCCTCCATGTACTTTTGCATCTGTGGATTTAAATCAGCCCCAAATAGCACTAGTGGCAATAAAAACAACCATAAAACCTTTTTCATCTTAATCCTCCTGTATGTTTTGATAGTGAAAGATTATAGAAAGTTTGTCAAGTTTACAAATACAATGTCTTTACAATTTATTGACAATTATTTCAGGATTGACTCCTAGTATAAACATCTTTTCTGATGTCTGTTTTATGCTCAACACAAACAAAAAACTCTTCTAGAATTATCTTTTTAAGAAATATTCAAAATTTTATCGGATTTGGCTGCTTTTTGTTGCTAACTAAACTTCTAAAGCAAATATTAAAATATTATACTCTATAATAGTTAATATCTTATTACTAAAGAGAGGAAATGAAAAAAAGAACTTTAGAGTCTCTGCTGAAAATCGCATTGGATACTTTTCCAATTGTCCTTCTAAATGGAGCAAGACAAGTTGGTAAATCAACTTTGGCACTTAAAAATTTCAAAAACTACCTTACTTTTGACGATGGAGAACTTAGGCTTTATGCAAAAGAAAATCCAAAATCTTTTCTTAGAAATCTTGAACTTCCTATCTGCCTTGATGAGATACAGAAGGTACCTTCACTTTTGGAGTACATAAAGATTTATATAGATGAAAATCGAAATAATGGTAGTTTTTTGCTTACAGGTAGCAGCAATGTACTTGATCACAAGGAAAGCAAAGACACTTTAGCAGGTAGGCTGTGTGAGCTAAAACTTTATCCACTTAGCTCCAAAGAGAAAAATAATAAGCCTTATGAAAATATAATCGAAAAATTACTCCAAAGAGACTTTAAACTCACAAAAAAAGATTATAATGATGAAGTGATGGAGCATATACTTTGTGGGGGTTATCCTGAAGTTTTAAACCTAGAGGGAGTGCAAAGGTCATTGTGGTTTACATCTTATACGGCTACTTATATAGAA
>JALSLU010000045.1 GCA_026988125.1 Sulfurospirillum sp. | reverse complement strand
TCCTAGAAATGGTATTTTGCTCTCTCTAGCAAATTTTATTGCTTCTATTTTACCCTCAACTCCCCTATGACCAAATCCACCAGCAACCAAAATTCCATCTACATCACTTAGAAGCTCTTTCGCACTCTTCTCCTCTATCTCTTCAGAATCTACCCATTTTAGATTAACCTTTGCATCTAAATGCGCTCCTGCATGTATAAATGACTCTGTTAAAGATTTATAAGCCTCCTTCAAATTCAAATACTTTCCAACAAACCCTATAGTTAACTCATCTCTTGGAGCAATAACCCTTTTTACTAAGCTATCCCATTCATCCATATTTGGCTTTAGTTCACCAAGCTCTAAGATTTCTGCTATAGGTGCTAATATGTTTTCTTTTTGAAAGTTTAGTGGCACTTTATAGATAGTACTAGCATCACAAGACTCTATCACACAGTTTCTCTCAACACCACAAGAGAGAGCCAGTTTATTTTTTAACTCCTTTGGAAGTGGTCTCTCACTCCTACAGATGAGTATATCTGGACTAATCCCGATTCTTCTTAACTCCTGAACAGAGTGCTGCGTTGGTTTTGTTTTTAATTCTCCAGCAACTTTTATAAAAGGAATCAGCGTTAAATGTATATACATAGCCCTTTTTTTGCCCACTTCACTTCTTAGTGAGCGGATAGCTTCCAAAAACGGAAGTCCCTCTATGTCTCCAACAGTTCCACCGATCTCAACTATGAGGATATCCTTCCCCTTTCCAGCTTTTTTAATTCTATTGCTGATTTCATCTACAATATGTGGTATAACCTGTATAGTTTTACCAAGATAATCGCCCCTCCTCTCCTTTTCTATGACTGAGGAGTAAACCTTCCCCGTTGTAAAATTGTTATCTTGAGAGAGATCTTCATCTAAAAATCTCTCATAATGTCCTAAATCCAAGTCAGTTTCAGCACCATCATTTGTGACAAAAACCTCTCCATGTTCTAGTGGACTCATAGTTCCTGGATCAACATTGATGTATGGATCAGCCTTTAACATGCTAACCTTAAGACCACTATTTTTAAGCAGTGTTGCTATACTAGCTGCAGCTATCCCTTTACCCAAAGAGCTTAAAACTCCCCCTGTTACAAATATATACTTCGTCTCTTTTTTACTCATAATTTTATCTATCCTAGTTTTTTTGTTATTATACCAATCCAAACATAATAAAGCGTTTACTTTAATATGCTAAAATAAACCAAAAAAAAGGAATGAAAATATGAAATTTTTTTTAAGCTTTACCATACTAGTAGGCTCCTTACTAGCTGTAGATAAACCTTTGCATGTGGAGCTAAATCTCTACAAAAACAAAACTATTTTAAAAAAAATCTTTGATATAAACTCAACTTCAAGTTTAAATCTCAATCTTCCGCCATATATCACTTTAAAAGATATAAAGATTGATTCTACTTGTAGCATTAAAAACTATGCAATTTCAAACAAAATTCCTTTTGAGAATTCACAAAAGGAGAGAGATATTTACTTTGAAATAGATAGATTAAAAACTAAAAACTCTCTATTAAGATCTATCAAAATTGATGGAGAGAATAGCATAGAAAAGGTTGAAAAAATTTTAGACAATTTAACAGAAAATCTTAAAAAAATTACTCTTTTAGAAGAGGAGTTAAAAAAATTAAAAAGTGATGATAGATTTCTTAATGAGTACAAAAAACTTCACCTAAAATATGCTTGTGATGACAACGGAGTTTTGAGCATTTCATTTCCTTTAAACTCTATAAGACAGAGTGATTTTTATAACTTATTTGCAAATTCAAGTCAAAAAACTCTTACTGTAGAAAAATTTTCAAAACTTTTTTACAAGGGGGTAGAAGATTTAATTGATATCGATATAAATTTTTACTCTTATGCTTTTAACCAAAGAGTCAAACCCAAAAAATTTTATCCAAATTATATAGGAGAGGCAAAGAAAGCTATTTCTAAACTATCAGTTAAAAAAGTTTTTCAATATGACTCAACAGCCTCAATCAATAACCAAACCTATAATCAAACCATATCTAAATCATTCTATAACTTAAAAAATCAGACTCTACTATCAAATAAAAATACACTTTTTAATTTAGATAAAAAGATTTATGATGCACACTTTCAAACATATATAGATGCTTATGGTTCAAATAGAGCATATATAGAAGTAGCTTTTAAAGCGGATAGAAAGTTTGCAAGAGGCATTGCAAACTTTTATCTTGATGATAACCCTATTACTACAAGATATATACAAGATATACAAAAGACTACTTTGAGCAAATTATACTTTGGAGAAGACGAACAAATTGAAATCAAAAAAGAGTTGATTAAAACACTTAGTGATAAGACATTTTTTGGTGATAAAACAATCCAAACACAAAACTGGAAATACACAATCACAAATACAAAACCCTACTCTACTACAATTAATTTTGTCCACAAAGTTCCTGTCTCAAAAGATCCAAATATCAAAGTTGAAGTTTTTAGCGAACCAAAATATAGCACTCTTAGTCCAAATGGAAAAATTGAATGGAAATTTAAATTAGAAGGAAATAGACAAAAAGAGATTATCTTTGGATATGAAATAAAAAAAGAGATTTAAAAGTATAATATTAGCACATATATACAACTGTAATTTTGTATTACTTTTAACTCTTTTCACAACAAATTTTGAATTGATGGCTAGTACCCCACCACCCATGAGTTGAGGGGTACTAGTATCGAATTTAACACTAGACTAAAAAACTATAATGCAGCTTTTGCTTGTTTTACTACAGCACTAAATGCCTCTGGATCATTCATCGCCATGTCAGCTAAAATCTTTCTATCTAGCTCTATATTTGCTTTATTTAAAGCATTTATAAATCTTGAATAACTTATATCGTTTAGTCTACAAGCAGCATTTATTCTTGTAATCCAGAGTCTTCTAAAATCTCTTTTTTTGTTTCTTCTATCTCTGTAAGCATATACAAGACTTCTCTCAATTTGCTCTTTAGCCTTTCTAAAGTGCTTTCTTCTTCCACTATAGAAACCTTTGGCTAATTTCAAAATCTTTTTGTGGCGTCTTCTTCTGACTATACCCGTCTTAACTCTCATCTTATGTGTCTCCTTTACCTAATTGGTGTCGCTTATAGCGAACTTTCCCTACTTTATAGGGGAACATTTAATTAGTACCTTACTAAAAAACTTACGCTTGTCCTAGCATCAACTTTACAGACTTCACATCTCTCGAATCTACATATTTAGGCTCTTTAAGGCCTCTCATTCTCTTTGTCGGTTTTTTCGTAAGTATGTGACTTCTAAAAGCTGAGCCCCTTTTAATCTTGTTCTTGGTCGCTTTAAATCTCTTGGCAGCACCACGAACTGTTTTCATCTTAGGCATTACAACTCCTTTGAATTAATAAAGGGTACCCATAGCACCCTAAAGCCCGTGATTATATCTGAATTTTTCTTAAAATAGATTAAAGAATATCTACAGCACTGACTAAATAAACTAAAATAGCTATAAAATTTAGAGAAAGTTATACTAAAAAATTACACTTTTTACTAGAATTATCCAATGCACTCTTTGCATATATCCAAAACCCGCTAATACAGTAATATCTATTTTTGTTTAGGAACAACTAGCATATTTATGTAGCGACCCTCAAGCTTTGGTGGCTTGTCTCTTACGGCAATATCCTCTACCATTGGCCAGACTTTTTCTAAAACTGCTACTCCTGCTTCAGGATTTGCCATCTCTCTACCGCGTAAAAAGACTCTAAATTTTACATGCTTGCCAGCTTCTAAAAACTCTCTTGCGTGTTTTATTTTGTAGCTGATGTCATTATCAGCAATCTTTACAGATAGTTTTATCTCTTTAACTTCTATAGTCTTTTGCTTCTTTTTGGCCTCTTTTTTCTTCTTCTCTTCTTGGTATTTGAACTTACCATAATCCATTATCTTACAAACAGGTGGCTTAGCATCTGGAGCGATTAAAACCAGATCTAACCCCATATCTTCTGCAATTCTCAAAGCTTCATTACGAGAGATTATCCCATACTGAGTTCCATCATCGCCTAAGCACCTTACCTCATTTGCTCTAATTTCATGGTTGAGCTGAACCTCTTTCTTTTTACTCAAAAATGTACCTCACTAAGTTTTTCCTTTATTATCGACATAAATTCGTCTTTTGTTAAATTATACTGTCTTCTTTCTCTTCTATCTCTTAAAGCGACACTTTTTTTCTCAACTTCTTCATCGCCTATTACCAAAATCATCGGAACTCTCATCTTTTCGGCATTTCTTATGCGTTTATTTAGACTCTCATTTTTAGAAGAGATTTCAAAATCTACCCCATTTTCTATCATTTGCATACCTAACTCTTTTGCATAGCTTAAATGGTTTTCACCAATTGGCACTATAACAACTTGAGTTGGAGCCAAGAAAAATGGAAACTCTCCCGCACAATGCTCAGTTAAAATTCCTATAAATCTCTCAAATGAGCCTAGTATTGCTCTGTGAATCATAACAGGCCTTGCCTGCTCGTTTGTGGCATCTATGTAGTGCAGGTTAAATCTCTCTGGCAGGTTAAAATCTACCTGAATTGTTCCACACTGCCACTTTCTTTTTAGTGCGTCAGTTATCTTTATGTCTATCTTTGGTCCATAAAATGCTCCACCACCCTCATCGATTCCATAAGTAATGTTGTTTTCGTCCAATGCATCTTTGAGACCTTGAGTCGCAACTTCCCAGTACCTCTCATCGCCAATCGCTTTTTGGGGTTTGGTAGAGATTTCAAGTTCATACTCAAAACCGAAAGTCTTCATAATGTGCTTTACAAAATCTAAAATCTCTAAAACATTCTCCTTTATCTGCTCGGGAGTACAAAATATATGTGCATCATCTTGAGTAAACTCTCTAACCCTAAAAAGACCATGCATCACACCACTCTTTTCGTGCCTGTGAACTACTCCATACTCAAAAAATTTAAGTGGCAAATCTCTATAGCTTCTTACATCATTTTGATAAACCTTTATGTGTCCCAAGCAATTCATAGGTTTTAGGCCATACTCTGAGTCATCTATGGTAGTAAAGTACATATTGTCGCCATAGTTATCATAGTGACCACTTATTTTCCAAGCATCGCTCTTTAAAATCTCAGGCCCTCTAACAGGCTCATAGCCTCTTACTCTGTGAGCTTTAAAAAGGAGAGCCTCAAGTTTGCTTCTAAGTCTAGCTCCAGCAGGTAGCCAAATAGGAAGTCCAGCACCCACCTCTTCATCAAATGTAAAGAGTTTTAACTCATTTCCAAGCTTTCTGTGATCTCTCTTTTTTGCCTCTTCTATCATCTTTTTATACTCAGCCAAGCTCGCTTTATCTGCAAATGCTGTACCATAAATCCTAGTTAGCATCTCTTTTGTCTCATCACCACCTAAGTAAGCTCCAGCAACCCTTGTTAGACTAAAAAATCTCAAATATCTTGTATTTGGCACATGCGGTCCACGGCACAAATCTTCAAAATCACCTTGTTTGTAGGTAGTTACCTCACCATCAGGAATCCTCAAAAGCACCTCTTGTTTCAAATCATCATCGGCAAATTTTTTTAAAATTTCATCTTTTGTATATGAGGCTTTCTCTATAGGTAGTTTTGCCTTTGCAAACTCTTGCATCTTCTTTTCAATCGCTTTTAAATCACTATCGCTTATTTTGTTATCTACTCTAAAATCGTAGTAAAAACCGTCTTCTATAACTGGTCCTACAAAAAACTTTGCTTCAGGGTATAGCTCTTTTATGGCTTGAGCCATTAGGTGTGCAGTTGAGTGACGAATAACCTCTAGGGCATCATCTGAGTTGTCAAACAGTACTTTTTCATAACTTGAAGCTTTTTCGGGGGAGACACTTTGTGTGTCAAGAAGAGTTACGCCATCTTTGTAGGCTATAACTTCATTTTGCATAAAAATCCTTTACTAAAGGGCACCTCTAAAAACCCTAGTATATCTCAGCACTGCATAGGAGTTTACAATCAAGGCACTCTTTTGAAGCCCTAGCCAAAGCTAAGGCAAAAAAGAGTAACGAAGAGTGTAAGCTCCTATGCAGTGCCCAAAGGGAGGGATAAAAAAAGCGATATTGCAAAAAACTTTTTATCACCGTAGCTTTGGCTACGCTTCAAAAAAGATTTTTCACAATCTCATCTTTTTTTATCCCTCTGAGATATGCTAGGGTTTTTAGAGGTGCCCTAAATTGAACTCTCTAACTATGAGAGAACTAAAATGGTGGCCACGATTGGACTTGAACCAACGACCACCACCATGTCAAGGTGGTGCTCTACCAACTGAGCTACGCGACCACTTACTTTAAGTTGGGATTATACTTAAAATAATCTTTAATTTGACTTATTTGCTCTTTTTGATTCCAAAAAACTAACTAAAAGTATAATCCCGACTCCTATATTTATCATAACATCAGCAAGATTAAAAACTGCAAAATTAAACCACTTATGCCAAAAGAAATAATCCACCACCCCACCATGAATAAATCTATCATATATATTGCTTGAACCTGCCCCTAAAATTAATCCTGCAGGTAGAGAATATTTTACAAAAAGCTCTCTTTCGTAAATAAGATATATAAAAATCCCAAAAATTAAAAAGAGTTGAATATATTTTAGATTTTCATCTAAAAAAGATAACATTGAAAATGCTACCCCTTTATTGTAAGTTAAAATCAGAGAGAAGTACTCTCCATACCATCTAAAACCATCTAAAAAAATGACTTTAATGCTCTGATCGACTATTATAACTCCTGAAAAAGCTAAAAAAAAGACTACTATAGACTTATACATTGAGCCTACTTTTAAAAAAATTTTCTAGTTCATCCATCATTTTTAATAGTATTGTTTCATCCTCACCTTCAAGAAGTAATCTTAATAGGTTTTCTGTGCCAGAGTACCGAACTAGTATTCTAATTCCCATTTCTTCAATATCTTCAACAAACTTTGAATAACCCTCTATAGAATCTAATGGAATTTTTTTACTAATAATAATATTCTTTTGTACTTGAGGATAAAGCTCAAAAGGATTTAGTAACTCACTTGCTCTTTTTTTGCTTATTAAAATATCTGCCATAACAGCCAAAGAAGCCACTAATGCATCACCAGTTTTTGCAAAGTCTGCCAATATAATATGCCCGCTTTGCTCTCCACCAAAATTTAATCCCTCTTTATTAAACATCTCCAAAACATACTTATCACCGACATTACATCTATAAAGTTTTATTCCATTTTTATTTAAAAAATCTTCTAAAGCTTGATTGCTCATTACAGTTGCTACACATGAATTTTTTCTGAGGCTATCTCTCTTTTTAAGATATATTGCCAAAGCACCTAAAAGTTTATCTCCATCTATAACATCACCATTCTCATCAACCACTACCAACCTATCAGCATCTCCATCAAATGCAAAACCTATATCTGCTCTTAATCTTCTAACTTCCTCACCTAATGCTTCAGGATGTAGAGCACCACAATTTAGATTTATATTGCTTCCATTTGGGGTGTTGTTCATTAAAATTACATCTGCTCCAAGCTCACTAAATACAGATGGAGCAACCTTGTAAGCAGCTCCATTGGCAACATCTAAAACAACTCTTATACCATTGAGCGTTAAGTGTTTTGGAAAAGAGTTTTTTATATGAACTATATAGCGACCAATAACATCATCAATTCTCTTGGAGCGACCTATACCAAACTCTTCTCTTTGGCTTTTATTTATAAGTTCATTATCAAAATAGATATTTTCTATCTCCTTTTCAGCTTTTTCATCCAATTTATTTCCAAAAGCATCAAAAAATTTTACTCCATTATCAAAATATGGATTGTGTGAAGCACTTATCATTATCCCAGCATCACATCTCATATCTTCAGTTAAAAAAGCAATTGCAGGAGTTGGCATAGGACCAATCTGTCTGACATCATAGCCAATTGCTGTCAAACCTGAGACTATAGCATTTTCTATCATATAGCCACTTCTTCTTGTATCTTTTCCAACAATTATTTTATTATTATTTGAGTGTTTTCTAAAATAGATTCCTGCAGCCATAGCTAACTTCATAGCAACCATTGCAGTCAGTTTTTTGCCTGCTTTTCCTCTAACTCCATCCGTACCAAAAAGTTTTCCCATTTTAGATTCCTAAGAGTGATATTTTATGCGATTATATCACAATTTGTAGATATTTAGAAAGATATTTCATAAAATTTTGCTTAAAATAAGCTTTTTTTAATCTTTGCTTATGTATAATCAATGCCTAAATTTTAATACGAAAGGCTTAGCAATGGCTAACCATAAATCAGCAGAAAAAAGAGCTAGACAGACAAAAGTAAGAACAGAGAGAAACAGATTTTATAGAACAAGGATAAAAAATCTGACTAAAGCTGTTAGAGTTGCAGTAGAAGCAGGTGATAAAGAGACTGCAACTACTGCCTTAAAAGAGGTAAATAAAAGACTTCATTCATATGCGACTAAGGGAATTTTGAAAAAGAACACCGCTGCTCGTCGCATTAGTAGACTAGCAAAGCTAGTAAACTCTATGGCTGCGTAAATACGCAGCCCCTAAATACAATCAAAACAAAAATATATGTTACAAGAAAAACTACAACCATTCTTAGATAGATTTGAAGAAATTTCAAAACTATTAAGCAGTCCAGATATATCAAATGACATTTCCAAAATGACTGAACTTTCAAAAGAGCAGTCAAATCTAGAACCTATCAAAAACAAGGCTGAGGAGTATATCTCAACTATACAGAGTATAGAAGAGAATAAACAACTTCTTGATGACCCAGAGTTAAGCGAACTTGCAAAAGAAGAACTAAAGGAACTAGAGCCTTTAAAAGAAAAACTTGAAGATGAGATAAAAATCCTACTTCTCCCAAAAGATCCAAATGATGATAAAAATATATTTTTAGAAATTAGAGCAGGAACTGGTGGTGATGAGGCAGCACTGTTTGTTGCAGACCTGTTTAAAGCTTATGTCAGATATGCTGAGTCTAAAGGCTGGAAAGTTGAGATTGTAAGTTCTAGCGAGGGTGTAATGGATGGCTATAAAGAGATGATAGCAATCATAAAAGGGCAAGGTGCATACTCAAAATTGAAGTATGAGGGGGGAACACACAGAGTTCAAAGAGTCCCAAAAACTGAATCTCAAGGAAGAGTTCATACCTCAGCAGTAACAGTTGCAGTTATGCCAGAAGTTGACGATGTAGAGATAAATATAAGTCCAAATGACCTCAAAATTGATGTTATGAGAGCAAGCGGAAATGGTGGACAATCTGTAAATACAACTGATAGCGCAGTTAGGATAACTCACCTTCCAACAGGACTTGTTGTTACAAACCAAGATGGGAAATCTCAGCATAAAAACAAAGATGCTGCAATGAAAATCTTAAAAGCTCGTCTCTTTGAGATGCAACAAAAAGAGCAGAATGAAAAACTATCTCAAGAAAGAAAAGAGCAGGTAGGCACAGGAGATAGAAGTGGAAGGATTAGAACCTATAACTATCCACAAAATCGTATTAGTGATCACAGAATAAATTTAACTCTTTATAGGCTAGATGCAATTATGGAGGGTGGATTACTAGATGAAATTATTGAGCCTTTAATTGCTCATTATCAATCTGTAGCTATGAGTGAAGCAGGACTATAATCTAGCTTTTCAAGATTATAATCTTTAATCATTTTTTGAAGAATTTTTACATACTTTTGCCCTAGTTCAGAGTAATTTTTCATTGTCTTAGCGGCTTCATAACCATTTAATATTTCACCTTTAAGCCTCTTTTTATGCCTTAAATCTCTAAACTCTTCATATGCATTATGTGAATTTAAATTTAAAATATACGCACTAACAGAATCTTCTAGTGTTTTAAAAATTTTAATCTTATGAGTTTTCCCCTCCTCTCTCTTTGCAGGAATTATACCAATTTCTCCCCAAGTCCAATGTCCAAAAATATTGTTTGCCTCTTTTAAAAATCTACTTTTTCCCCAAGCACTTTCAACTGCTGCTTGTGCAACTGCTAAAGAGAGTGGTACTATATCTATCTTTTTGAGATATTCATCTTTATCAAATAGATTTTTTATTTTATATTTTTTTGATAATTCGTCTAGCTTTTGTAGTTTTACTGGTTCTATCTCCCTAAAGGATTTATTGACAGCTTCATTAAAAAACTCAATTACAAAAGCTCTCTGCTTTAATACTTTTTGATTTGCATCCTCTATAATGGGTTTTAAAATTTTTACAAACTCTTCTCTTTGCTTCTTGCCACTTTTAATCTTATAATAGCTACTTGGAAATCCCATTCCAAAAGTAACAACAGAGCAAAGGGTAAAGCTTGCAACTACCCTACACAACTGTCTCAAAAACTCTCCTTACTCTTCCTTTTAAAAATAGATTTCCACTATCTATTCTTAAGCTTAACTCCTCCTTGCTTGTTGGATATACTTTTATACTCTCACTAACCACACCATCCAAGTAGAGTGAGTAAAAACAAGCTGCCATACCTGTACCACAAGCACCAGTTTCATCCTCAACGCCTCTTTCATATGTTCTTACATATAAAGAGTTTTTATCATATAACACAAAGTTTACATTTGCATCATATCTATATCGCATATCTTTTGCTAACTCTTTGGAGTATTCATCAAGGCTATTAACTCTAGTTACAAGGTGAGGAACGCCTGTATCATAAAAATACCACTCCCTTCCCTCTTCTGTAAATTTTTCTTTCAATAATTTTGGCTTAGTTAATTCACTCTCAACTATCTCTCCTTCTACATTAGCGCGTATTGTCCCAGCTTTTGTTAGAAATACTAACTTACTGTTAGTTAATTTGTTAGCATAGGCATAGTGAGCAGCTGCTCTACTTCCATTTCCACACATATTTGCTTCACTACCATCACTATTATAAAATTGCCACTCAAAATCAAAACTACTATGTGGAAGTATAACTATCAAACCATCAGCACCTACACCTTCTTGTCTGTGGCATAGCTTTTTTGCAAATAAACTAAAGTTATCCTTTTTAAAAGTATGAAAAATGATAAAATCATTTCCACTCGCATTATATTTTGCAATTTGCATACTCTTCCTTTACAAATTTAACAAATTTTTCTACCTCTGTTTGAAGATGCTTTAAATCCTTTGAGTTATCTATGATCCAGTTAGCTCTTCTCTTTTTTATCTCTATATCTATTTGTGCCTTTAATCTTTTTAATGCATCTTTTTTATCTAAATTATCTCTTTTCATAAGTCTTTTTATCTGAATCTCTTTAGGAGCATACACCACAACACTCATTTTGCACTCATACTCACCACTTTCAAAAAAAAGTGGGATGTCTATGATGTAGGGTTTATTAAAAGTCTCTTGCCTATGTGCCTCTTCATATATGCTATTTTTGATCTTTGGATGAAGTAAATTATTTAGCTTTTCTCTATCTCTTAAACTTGAAAAAATCAAATCAGCAAGTTTTTTTCTGCACAATTTACCACTTTCAAACACCTTATCACCAAAAATTTTCCAAATCTCCTCTTTTGAGTTATTTAACTCCCTTTTGGCAATTTTATCTGCATCTATTATAAAAAAACCAAACTCCTTTAGCATAGAGCAAACAGTGCTCTTCCCTGTTGCAATCCCGCCAGTTAATACATAAGCATTTTTTAACATAAAACCACTCTATACTCTTTATGACAATTTTAACATATATTTGTTAAAATCAGTTGATATATAATTAAATGAGGTCAAAATGAGCAAAATTAGCTATAAAGATGCCGGTGTAGATATAGATGCTGGAAATGAGTTTGTAGAAAATATAAAATCAATTGTAAAATCAACTTTTAATCAAAATGTTATAGGAGGAATTGGCTCATTTGCTGGGGCTTATGAACTTCCATCTGGTTACAAAAGACCTGTTATGCTTGGCGCTACAGATGGTGTTGGTACAAAACTAAAACTTGCAATAGATGCCAAAAGGTATGATACTGTAGGCATAGATTTAGTAGCAATGTGTGTAAATGACCTAATTTGCAATTTTGGAGAACCTCTTTTTTTCTTAGACTACTATGCTACAAGCAAGCTAGATCTTGATGCTTCAGTTGAAATAGTAAAAGGAATTGCTCAAGGCTGTCAACTATCTGAGTGTGCGCTATTGGGAGGTGAAACAGCTGAAATGCCAGGAATGTATGCAAATAACGATTTTGATTTAGCTGGTTTTGCAGTTGGAATTGCTGAGTATGAAGAGATGAATAGATTGGCACATGTAAAAGAGAGTGATATTCTAGTAGCTCTTCCAAGCTCTGGAATTCACTCAAACGGTTATTCGCTAGTTAGAAAACTTTTTTTTGATAAACTAAACTGGAGTTTTGAAGATAATGTTGGGGAAAAAACTCTCATAGATACTCTTCTAACTCCAACAAAAATATATGTAAAAACTTTTAAGAAATTAAAACCATATATCAATGCACTAGCTCACATAACTGGTGGTGGCATAGTAGAGAATTTACCAAGAGTTTTACCAAACAATCTTCAAGCAGTTGTTTATAAAGAAAAAATAGAAACACTACCTATATTTGACTTAATGGCAGAGTATATTGAAGAAAAGGAGATGTTTAGAACTTTCAATATGGGAGTAGGTATGGTTTTAGTTGTTTCAAAAGATTATATTGAGTATGTTTTAGAAAACTCTGATGGATACATCATAGGGGAATTAAAAAGTGGAGACAAAAGGGTAACAATGCTTTGATCTATACAATCTCTAAACTATTCACATATATTTTTTTGCCACCAGGTATATTTATATTTTTACTATTAATAGCATCTTTTTTTGTGAATAGATTTAGAAAGATTTTTATAGGCACTGCAATAACTTTTTACCTCCTTAGCAACTCATATGTAGCTGATCTGCTTTTAGCTCCATTGGAAAAACCGTTTAAAAAGATTCAACTTAAAAAAAATGTAGATGCTGTAGTCATTTTAGGAGGCGGAAGTATTGCAGGCTCTCCAAATACTCCATTAAAAAGCGATGCCTACAAAAGAGCAGTTTATGGCATAATATTGGCATATAAACTTGATCTACCAATAATATACAGCGGAGGAGGTCTAAATAGCTCATTTAGTGAAGCTGATGCCTTTTTAGATGTCCTCAAAGAGATAGAAAACTCATTTAAAATCAAAGTTAAACTTCTCGATATAGAGTCAAAGAGTTTAGATACATACCAAAATGCAAAATTTACGAAAGAGATTTTTAAAAAAACCGGTATTCATAAACCAAAAATTTTACTCGTAACCTCATCGTATCATATGATACGCTCCATGAAACTTTTTAGCTATTTTGGTTTTAAGCCAACTCCAGCACCAACAGACTTTAAAATTTCAAAAGATAAAAAAAGTATGTGGGATCTATTTCCTAATTTTGGAGCATTTAAAAAAAGTTATATTGCATTACATGAGTATTTTGGATTGTTGAGTTTATACTTAAGGCTCATAGTACCTCTATAAACCCAAATTATACAATAGGATTTGCTAAACTAGGCTATAAGTGCTAATTTAGTGAGTCCTATTGCATAATTTGGGTTAAACTCTTAACTTATTGAACTTTTCCACTTAGCCAATCCTCCTTAGATAAAACAGAGGGAAACTGAGTTAAAAACTCCTCTTCATCAAGTCTAAATCTATAGTTCTCCATAAAATCTTTCAAAAGGTTATAAGCTTTTGCTATCTCATCAAACTTTTGACTATCTCCATTTGGCATATCTGGATGAAACTCTTTTGATAACTCCTTATAAACTAGTTTTAAATCTCTCAAGTTTACCTTAGTACAAAGTCCCAAAGTCTCTACCGCCTTTTCGAACTCACTATATTTCAACTCTTTATCCTATCTAGCCACTCATTAAGAGTCTTTTCAAAACCGATGTTAGAGCTTTCATAGAAACTATGTTTTTCTTTTAAATACTCCTGTTCAACCCATCCTCCAAAGTCGTGAGGGTATTTGTAGTTTTTTGGACTCGGACTTTTTAGATATTTAGGTACTTCTAACTTTTTTGAATTTTTAACAAAGCTTAAAGCCTCGTTTATTGCGCGATAAGCACTGTTTGATTTTGGAGAACTAGCCAAGTAGATAAGGGTTTGAGCTAAAATTATGCGAGATTCAGGAAAACCGATCTTGCTAACACTCTGAAGACAGCTATTTGCTAAGTTTAGTGCATTTGGATTTGCATTTCCTATATCTTCACTAGCTAAAATTACCAATCTTCTAGCTATAAAATCTGCACTCTCTCCACCATCAATAAGCCTTGCAAGATAGTAAAGTGCTGCATCTATATCGCTTCCTCTTATGCTTTTTATCATAGCACTTATAAGATTGTAGTGAGTTTCGCTTGAGCTTACACCATCCTTTAGAGCAGTTGGACGAAGAGATTTTAAATTTTGCAAAGTTACACGCTTATCTACACTTAGAGCAAACTCTAAAAGATTCAAAAGTGATCTACAATCCCCTGAGCTTGAGCTTATGAGGTACTCTAATGCATCGCTATCTATTTGAAACTTTATCTTGGATTGAACCCTACTAACTAACTCCTTTAAATCCTCATCACTAAGAGCAAAAAATTCAAAAAGCATTGAGCGAGAGCGAATACCACTTGAGAGTGTAAAGTAGGGATTTTCAGTAGAAGCGCCAATTATAATAGCCTCTTGATTCTCCATAGGTAAAAGAAGCACCTCTTGCTGAGTTTTTGAAAGTCTATGAACCTCATCTATAAAGATAAGTGGCTTTGCAAGGGCATTTCTGTGTTTATTGAAAATCTTTCTGAACTCTTCTACTTTTAAGCTAGTTGCGTCTAGCTCATAAAATGGAAGGTCCAACTCCTTTGCTATTATCCTAGCTAGAGTTGTCTTTCCGCTTCCTGCTGGTCCAAAAAAGATTGAGTGTGGAATTTTGCCACTTTTTAAAAGCTTCAAAAAGGGAGCCTCTTTTGAAACTAAATGCTTCTGTCCAACAAAACCCTCTATAGAGTTTGGTCTAAAACTTAGAGCTAAATTATTGGCTATCACCACTCTTTTCCCAATAGTTCAGATAATCTCTCAAAGCTTTATACTCATTTGCCTCTAAGTAGCGAGTTTTACCTGGTTTTAACATACCTAAATCTACTATACCGTAGCTTACCCTCTTTAAATCTACAACCTCTGCATCAAAGTAGGCAAAAAATCTTCTTAACTCTCTGTTTTTCCCCTCTTTTATGGTTACTTTTAGAGTTGAGTAAGTTGGTCTATTTTTTATAATTCTATAATTGGCAAATGGTGCAAACTCCATCGAGAAGATTTTACTATCTTGGTGTCCGCCCTTTCTAGCATCCTGTGCTATCAAGCCCTCTCTCATAGCACTCTCCATACTAGGAGTAATTTCGCCATTTATTTTAACATAATAGACTCTCTCTAAATCTCCCTCCATAAGCGCAGTTGCAACTCTTGGAGAATCGGTCAAAAGCAAAAGCCCCTCACTAGCAAAATCCAACCTGCCAACACTCAAATAGTGCGAGAATTTTTTAGGTAAAGAGTCATAAATAGTCTTTCTTCCTCTATCATCTCTTTTACTAACTAACTCACCTTTTGGTTTGTTATAAACCACTACTGTATAACCATCTTTTTCAAATAGCCTTCTGCCTTTTACTGTCACTTTATCGGCAAATGTAACCTTTGTAGATAGATCACTAACAACCTTGCCATCTATCTTTACATGTCCTTGCTTTATAAGTTCATCAGCCTCTCTTCTAGAGTATCTTGTATTGTGAGAGATTATTTTATTTAGTCTGATTGGAGTCATTTTATCCCCGCTTCTACAAGGTCATGAATGTGAAGCACACCTTTTATTTGTTTGTTTTTATCTGTTATTACAACTAGTTGAATCTTATACTCCTCTATAACCTTTAGTGCATCACTTGCTAACATATTTTCATTGCTTATAACCTTTGGATTTTTTGAAGCATATTCAACTGCCCTATTTTCAAGTGAGAAACCCTCCTCTAAGAGTGCCCTTCTTAAATCTCCATCACTAAGAACTGCAACTAACGAACCGTTAGCGTTAGTTATAAGAACATTTCCAAGTCTTCCTTCACTCATCGTTATTATGGCATCTTTTAGAGGTGTATCTTCACTGACAATTGGCAAACCATCACTCCTCATCAAATCACTAACTTTTACAAATAGTTTTCTTCCTAGTGAGCCACCAGGATGAAACGAAGCAAAATCAGATTTTTTGAAATCTCTCTTTTTCATCAAACAAACCGCTAAAGCATCACCAAGTGCTAGAGTAAGTGTGGTTGAGCTTGTTGGAGCTACATCTAATGGGCATGCCTCTTTTTCTATAGCTATCGATAAAAAAATATCACTATACTTTCCAAGCGAACTCTCTTTGCTTTTAGCCATACCTATTAGTGGTATATCAAATCTCTTTATGTGAGGAAGCATCTTTATGAGCTCTTCACTCTCTCCACTATAGCTAATCGCCAAAAGTGCGTCATCTTTTCCTATCATTCCCAAATCACCATGCATTGCCTCAGTTGGGTGCAGAAAAAAACTGCTCGTACCTGTACTTGCTAGCGTTGCTGCAATTTTTGCACCAATTAGCCCACTCTTGCCAACTCCTGTTACTATTAGCTTGCCCTTAATGTTGACTATAAGCTCTACTGCTCTTGAAATCTCATCATCAAGGCTTTTGGCGCACTTTAGTAGCTCATTCGCCTCAATCTCTAAAACCTCTTTAGCAATTTTTTTAAAATTCATCTTTAGCCCTACATCACAAAGATAGTTGGAACTATTGTAGGGTATTTTTTCATCTTTCTAAATATATGCTTCCTCACTACCTGTCTTAGCTCATTTTCTAAAGCTCTTGGGTTATGAAATAGCTCTTTTCTTGCATTTATTATGAATTGGTCGATTACTCCTTCCATATCTTTACTAAATGCTTGGTCTTTACTATCTGGTACCAAACCATAACTTGCGACTTTTGGCTTTCCTATTAACTTACTCTCACTACCATCAATTTGAGCCACAATCATAACCAAACCTGCATCTGCCATTTTTTGTCTATCTATAACAACATCATTTGATATTTGCTGGTTTATCTGATTGTCTATATATACTTTTCCAGTCTTGACTGATTTAACTTTCTTTACATATTTACTACAAAGCTCAACCTGATCTCCATCGCTCATAAGAAGTATATTTCTAGCAGGAATCCCACACTTCATGGCAGTCTCTTTATGCTTTGTTATGTGATTATATTCTCCATGAACTGGCAAAAAGAATTTCGGCTTAGTTAGCCTTAGTATAAGCTTTTGCTCCTCTTGAGCAGCGTGTCCACTTACATGTATCTCACTAAAATCTTGATATGCCACACTAGCTCCACTTTTTAACAAAAAGTTTAAGACCTTTGAGACACTAGCTTCATTTCCAGGAATAGCCTTGGCTGAGATTATAATTTGATCGCTCGTTTTGATTCTTATGTGCCTATGTTCATCTGTTGCCATCCTATAAAGCGCACTCATAGTCTCTCCTTGAGAGCCAGTTGTTACTATTAGTACATCTTTATCGCTATATTTATTTACCTCATGTGGGTCAATAAAGATTGATTTATCTAGATTTATATACCCTAAATCTATGGCGGTAAAGAGGTTTCTCTCCATAGACCTTCCTATAACACAAACCTTTCTGTTGTATCTTAGTCCATAATCTATAGCTTGATAAACCCTGTGGATATTTGAAGAGAAGGTTGACATAATTACTCTTCCTTTTGCTTTTGAAAAGATCGCATCAAAAGTCTTTCCAACTGTGCTCTCGCTTCTTGTAATTCCCTCATTATAAGAGTTAGTACTATCACTAAGTAGGCACAAAACTCCCTTTTCTCCATAGTATGCAAAACGGTGCAAATCAGTTACATAACCATCTATTGGAGTGTGATCTATCTTAAAGTCACCTGTGTGGATTATGGTTCCTGCTTCAGTGGTAATTGCTAAAGATGAAGCATCGATTATGGAGTGAGTTATGTGTATCCACTCGATTTTAAAATCTCCAATCTTATAGACTTTTCTCTTCTCAACTGGTCTAAAGTACTTCTTTTGAGCCTTTAGGCCATGCTCATCAAACTTATTTGCAATCATTCCAAGTGGTAGTGGTGTAGCATAGATAGGAAATTGCATCTCTTTAAAAAGGTAAGCCAATGCCCCGATGTGATCCTCGTGAGCATGAGTGATAACAATCGCCTTAATCTTCTTTCTAATACTCCTTAAGTAGGTAAAATCTGGTATGAGTATGTCAACTCCATGCATATCCTCTGTTGGAAAACTCATCCCAACATCAACTATAATTGCACTAGTATCGGTCTCAAATACACAAATATTTCCACCAATTTCACCAAGTCCCCCTAGAGGGGTTATGCGAATCTTTGCATTGTTTGAGTTTATTTGGTTAAACTTTTGAAGTCTCTCTTGATGCATTTTTTTATTGGCTTCTATGACTTTTTTTATGTCATTTTGCCACTTTTCATTTCCACCTATAGCACTAGGTTTATTTTTTGCACTTTGAAACTTTTGTCTCTTGTTTTTATTTGGCTGTCTGTTTTTAGTAGTTTTTTTCTCTTCTTGCTTATCTTGTTGTGAAACATTTTTAGCAACTTCTTTTTTCTCTTCCATCTTCATTCCTCAATTCTTTAAATAGTAGATGATGAGACGAGACGCTTATCTCATGAGGTCTGATTGTAGTGGGGTAGCGAAATTTTTCTAAAATCTCTTTTGCAAACTCTTTATCCACAAAAGAAGAGATATTTTTAAGCCATGTCTTTCTAGGAGCTTTAAATGAGTATTTCAAGTATTTTTCAAACATTCTTAGCTCTACTTCTTTTTCAAAAACTCCATCTTCACCCAAAAAATCTCTCTTTTTTTCAATTTTTAAGACCGAAGAGATCACTTTTGGACTAGGTTCAAACGATTCAGGCAGCACATCAAACAAAATTTCACTCTTTGCAATACTTTGAGCGAGTATCGCTAGTGATGTAAACTCTTTGGTTTTACATACTGCAGAAAATTTTTTTGCTACCTCTTTTTGAATCATCACAACCATGCTTCTACACAATGGGTCATTTAAAGCTTTTAGTATTATAGTTGTCGCAACATAATAAGGTAGATTTGCTACCAAATCATATGGTCGTGACGATAAAGATCTATCTTTGAATGTATTTAACACATCGCCTTCAACTAAAACTAATCTTTTTGACTCAATCTCTTTAGAAAATTTTTCTCTCAGATAGATACAAAGTTCACTATCTACCTCATACGCCACTACAGGCTTAACCTCTAGTAACTTTTGCGTCAAATCACCTAAGCCAGGTCCAATTTCTACTAAATTTCTTTCACTTTTGGACATCGATTGGATGATTTTATCTAATACGGATGAGTCTTTTAAAAAATTTTGACCAAACTTTTTTTTTGCTTCAATTTTCACACACCACTTCCGCATTACATAAATTGTATCTATTGTATCAAAAGTTTTCTTATAAAGTTATTATCTTTAAATCATACAATTTTAAAACCTTTGGATATTTTCAGCATTATTTTAGTAGAATGTGTCCTTTAGAAAAAGGAATTTTTATGAGTGGTTTTGCAAAAAGAATTATCCCTTGCTTAGATGTTAAAGATGGAAGAGTTGTAAAAGGAGTCAGTTTTGTTGGTTTAAAAGATGCTGGTGATCCTGTTGAAGTTGCAAAAAGGTACAATGATGAGGGTGCTGATGAGATAACATTCTTAGATATAACAGCAAGCCATGAAAATAGAGACACTATAGTACATATAGTCAAAGAGGTAGCGAAAGAGGTTTTTATTCCTTTAACTGTAGGTGGAGGCATAAGAACTCTTGATGATATATATAAACTACTAAGCGTTGGTTGTGATAAGATAAGCATAAACTCTCATGCAATCAATAATCCTGATTTCATAAATGAATCTTCAAAGAGATTTGGATCACAATGCATAGTTGTGGCAATTGATGCCAAAAGAGTTGGAAATAGTTGGAATATTTACATAAATGGCGGAAGAATCAATACAGGTAAAGATGCTCTAAAGTGGGCAAAAGAGGTCGAACAAAGAGGAGCAGGGGAAATACTTTTAACCTCTATGGATTGTGATGGTCAGAAAAATGGTTACGATATAGAGCTAACTTCAAAGATGAGCTCCATGTTAGGTATCCCAGTAATTGCAAGCGGTGGAGCTGGCACTATGGAACACATAAAAGATGCTTTTAAAAACGGAGCAGATGCGGCACTTGCTGCTTCAATTTTTCATTATAAAGAGATAGATATTATGGATTTAAAGCGCTACTTAGACAAAGAGGGGATAGCTGTAAGATTATGATAATCTGTGCTGGAAAAAACGAGCTGTTTGATTTTGCAAATCCAATCGGAGTAGGGCTTGTTGAATCTAGCATAAATCTTACAAAGCT
>JALSLU010000044.1 GCA_026988125.1 Sulfurospirillum sp. | reverse complement strand
CTAAAAAAGCCATAGTAGAGTGATCTTGCTGGGTTTAGTTGTTCTTTGCCTGTCATTTTACTGTCTCCTTTAACTTGGGCAAAGCCCAAGTTAAATTCCTCTCACTGAAGCACGAGCTGACGCTCTGTAGAAACTTATTTATTGTCTCCTTTCTTAGAAGCAAAGCTCCTAAGAAATTCCTCTCACTGAAGCACGAAGCAGAGCTTCTGTATGGCTTGTTTACTGTCTCCTTTCTTAGAAGCAAAGCTCCTAAGAAATTCCTCTCACTGAAGCACGAGCTAAAGCTCTGTAATGGACTATTTGCTGTCTCCTTTTGCTTGAGCGAAGCCCAAGCAAAATTCCTCTCACTGAAGCACAACCTTGCGGTCGTATGTGAGACTATATTTATTTTGCTGAAGCACGAGCTGACGCTCTGTATGTTTTTCATCTATTTTCCTTTATATGAGCTTGGAGCATCACTTTTGGTTTGCAATCTGCACAGCAGTAAAGTGTCCTAATCTTTATCTCATCTCCCAAAAACATTGGTTTCATCATAGATGCAATTCTCTCTACAGATTTTACTGTTGCAAACTCTACTCCACACTCTACACACTTAAAAAGCTCATCTTTTGCCATGATGTTTTGTTTAAAGTAACTAGGATTCAAATCTATCTCATCTTTAATTACATGTAGAGTGTTTGGCTCAGGGCATACAACTTCACAGTAGGTACAATTTGTGCAAATTGATGGGTTGAATCTAAGTGTGTTATCTTCTGGATGAGCAGTTAGTGCTCTGATATTACAAGCACCAACACAGCTTAAGCATAGCGTACATGTAGATTCATTTATGGTTATGTTTCCATAGTGTACATGCTCTCCTGTTTTTACTTTTCCTAAATCATCCGCCCCTACCAAAAAGGAGAGTCTAGCAGAAAAAATCTCTCTCTTTTTTAATCCATCTTCATTTATCCCATATCTGCTACCATCTACAAATGAAGCTCTTTTTAAAGACTCCTCTAGCTCATCTTTGTCTTTAGCAACTAACACCAACTCTTTTCCATACTTCTTCATATAGATTTCATTCAAAACTCTTATGACATCTCCTGTTCCTTTAGAGATGAAGTCTGTGTAAAAAACTATTTGGGCACCACTAGTTTGAGCAAGGCTCAAAAGATGCGCCTCGTGCAAAAACTTTTCACCCTCAATTGCTAAAGGCAAAACTCCCTCTTTGAGTGCAACTTCAAGATTTTCTATCTCCATCTTTCTTGGAATTATAAGTGGAATGGAATCTTTAAAAAATTTAGTTACTTGAAAAAAAGCCCCTCTTGGCATCTGAGCATAATCAAGTGCTCCGCTTGGACATACACTTATGCAACCACCACATCCATGACAATCAACATGTGAAAAAGCCAAATGCTTAACTTCATCCTCTTTTAAAATTGCTACTGTTGGACAAACTTCAGCACACTTTCCACAGATTTCACTGTTTCTTTCATGATATTGACATATATTTGGATCATACTTGATAAAGTTTTTGTACTCATAGCTTCCTAAATTATCCCTAATTTTCATTAATTGATCGCTACTATAAACACCACTTTGTTTAGTAGCAAATTTTGGAGCATTATCCCAAACTATTTGATCGCACTCTACATCTAAAAGTTCTTCCTCTTTTTTTATGGTAACTCTTAATTTACCAATAAATCCATTAACATCCAACACATTTAAAGGATTTATTACAATAACAGTAAATCCCCACTCATTTAATTTATTTTTTAACTCAGTCTCAGCCTTATCAGAGACGATTAAAACTTTATTTCCAACTTCAACAGAAAAATCTAAATCTTGTGCTAAATCAAAGATTGTAGCCCTTATATCATAAAGTTTTTTAATATTTTTAATCTTATCAGCAATACTATCTTTGCTATTTTTGATGTAAAAATTAATCTCTGGAGCATATATATCACAATTTGATTCTTTAGAATTCGAAACAAGGTAGTGACCATCCTTCTCTAATTCATCTACAACTTCAATAGACTCATCGAGAGGAAAATCTATCTTGTTTTTACCGTAAAATAAAAACTCTTTTAACATCCCAACCCTTTTTTAACTCTTTATTGGTAAAAGTTCATTTACCGTATTTTATTTTTATATAGTTTAAAATACACTTAAAAATCTAGTTTAAATCGCTTTTAATCGCGTACTGTAGTTACCAAAAGTGATTTTTAAATATTTTTTTAATCGGTAAAAAAGTTTTTATCACTACTATGATAAATTAATTTCCTCCGATTTTTCGTTGTTATAAAAATATTCAAATTCTGCATATTTTAGAGGTGACCTTGATTTTGATTAATAGATAATTTTTTGAATTCGAGACAAAATTAATGTATAATTTTGACACAGTACCTTAAGGAGCACCTATAAAAGGATTAACTAGTGTTAAAAAAACTTTTTATTGCAATTTTTTTAATTTTTTTAATTTTTTTTACAATAAACTTTACACAGATTAAAACAAATGAAAAGAACAACATTACAATAGGTTCATCACTGCCATTAAGTGGTATAAATAAAGAGTTAGGAAAAGAGATTATTGAAGGAGCCAATAGTTACTACTCTCATATAAATGCTAAAGGTGGAATTGGAGGTAAAAAACTAACTTTCCTATACTATGATGATAAGTATGAACCACAAAACACTCTAACAAATACCATAAACTTAATTGAAAAAGACTCTGTATTTGCACTATTTAGTTTTGTTGGAACCCCAACAACAAAGGCAATACTACCAAAAATATATGATCTAGATATACCTTTTATAGCTCCCTATACTGGTGCATCTTTTTTAAGAAATATTGAGTTTGACAATGTGGTAAATTTTAGAAGCTCATACAAAGAAGAGATTGAAGAGATTGTAAAGTATCTGAATGAAGAGAAAAAATTAAAAAGATTTGCTATATTCTATCAAAATGACGATTATGGTGAAGAGGGATACATTGCTGCCATTGAAGCTCTAAATAAACGAGGATTAAGCCTTATAGGCGAAGGAACTTACAAAAGAAATACTCTCTCAATCAGACATGCTCTGCATGAAATAAAGTCTAGCAATCCAGAAGTTATCATTATAGTAGGTGCTTATAAACCAAGTGCTCATTTTATAAGAAAGGCTAGAGAGTGTTGTTTTAAAGATGTCATATTTGCTCCAATATCTTTTGTAAATGCAAATGCTCTTATAAAGGAGTTAGATGGAAATGGGAATAACATCCTCTTTTCTCAAACAGTTCCCACCTATGAAGATAATTCACTTAAAGTTGCAAATGAGTATTTAAAGCTACTAAAGTTTTACTATCCCAATGCTGCACCAACATATGCATCATTTGAGTCTTTTTTAGCTGCAAAGCTCTTAGTTGAAGCACTAAAAAGAACAAAAAATGATATTACAAGAAAAAATTTTTTAGAAGAATTAAAAAAACTGCCAAAAGATATCTTGGGAAAAATTCCAATAGAGTACAAAAATACTCAATTGTTAAATCAGGTTTATCTATCGGTATATAAAAACAATAAATTTCAACTAGTAGATAAAAATTATGATAAAAATTAAAAACAATATTAATAATATTTTA
>JALSLU010000043.1 GCA_026988125.1 Sulfurospirillum sp. | reverse complement strand
ACTCTAAAACCAGTTAGACTTTGATTCAAGCTTATATTGTAGTCTATCTTTGTTGCTTCAGGGGCATCTGGGTAGTAGCTATTTTCTGTTTCATTTATGTCATAATTATCATCTTCATCAGTGGTATCACCCGTATGATGTCTTTGTATAAAATTGTAAACATTTGAGATACTATTACTACTATATAATTTTATTCCACTAAAATAAAAATCATCTATATCATCTACACTACCATTATTGCAGTCATTAACCTCTGATTGATTTACATAACAACTACCTGTAACTGCAATTGAATGGAACCCTTTAGTTAATGTTGGATCATTATTAAAATTCACAATACTACTACCGTCATTACCTGTTGCAATTAAATTTCCATCAATATAAACACTAATATTTGAATCATCTTCAATTCCATCAGCATCCAAAAGTTCTATCTTTGTTACATTGATATCTTCTGAAAGATAAAATTTTGAAGGATTATGTAGGTAATAATCATAAGTATGCTCTTCTTCATTAGTGATCGGATCTTTGGGAGTATACCCTGAGAAATTATTATTATCTCCTGGATGCAGATAGCCATCAAGAGTTATATCAGCCTTTAAAAATGAAATAAAAAACAATAAAACTAAACAAATCTTCCTCATGTTCTACCCTTCTTTATATTTATAGAGGCGCCCTTTAGTTATCTACTTTTTAAAACTAAAAATTCCACACACTTTTCTCACGATTATATCATAAATTTTTAATTTTTATATACATAAAAGGGTACTTAGGCACTATTTTTTTGATTATGGAGTAAGTGAGTCTACAGTTTCAAAAACAATCAAAGAGATAGGAAGTGTACTTTTTCAATTTAGAAAGTTTTCCTTACCAATCAAAATGCACTCTATGAAAATCTTCCTGCATTATGCAGCAGGATTCACCAAACTAGCACCTATCACCTAGCCTATGGAATTTACAAAAATCACCGTCTAACCTTCTGATTAAGCTTCGATTTTTTACAAATACCCTAAATAGTGTGAATTGTTTTTTTGTAATCTGTAAATGGTCCTAGTATTTATGCATTCATAACTGATAAGTTACTGACCTTACGCACTCTAAGCACACTTAGGTGTGTTTATAGTGCGTAAGGTCAGTAACTTAGATTATATTAACTTTTCTTGCCCTAATCTATACAGTGCAAAATCAAATTTTACTGGATCATTTAAGTCAATTTTTCTAAAAGATTCACTCAACTCTAATACAGCCTTAAAATCATAGCTCTTTCTTTTTATCAAGCCAAGTTTTTTACCAAGTTTAAATGTATGAGTATCTAATGGAACCAACAAATCTTTTTTTTCTACCTCTTTCCACAATCCTAAATCTAAATTATCCTCTCTCACCATCCAACGAAGATACATATGCCATCTTTTATAGGTAGATTTTGGGTTTTGTGGTGGAACTTTTCCAATCAAAAACTCATAACCTCTTGATCTATAAGAGTTTAAATCATAAATCAAAGATATTAACTCTCTAAGACCATCCATAACTGAGTACTCTTTTTTATAACCAAGTAGAAATATACTCTGTAATGATGACTCTTTTTTAAATCTTCTTATAGTTTTAAAAAATTCAATAATATCCTGAGTATTTTGAAATCTATAGTAGTATCCTTGAAGCCTATTTTGAATTATATCTTCTGATTTATCAATCAGAGAGAAATCTAAAGAGTTTAAAAATTTTAAAATTTGTTTGGCATTTCCATAGGCAAATAAAGCACAAATCAAGGAGATATACTCATCGGCATATTTTTTTGCTACATAGAGAGGATCAGGTTTCTCTTCGCTTAGTTCAATGCCTGTATCTCTCTTTTTTGCCTCATTTTTAAGTAATCTATAGATATCAGTCAATCTGCTTCTCTTTTTGATCAGTTTTCGCTTGTAGAAAATCACTAATATTTATCAATGAGTAAGTAATGCAAAATATAAACAATCCAGGAAAAAAACTGACCCACCAAGCAATATCAATTACCTCTTTTCCTTCACTCAAAATCGTAC
This sequence comes from Sulfurospirillum sp., assembly GCA_026988125.1. Taxonomy (GTDB): domain Bacteria; phylum Campylobacterota; class Campylobacteria; order Campylobacterales; family Sulfurospirillaceae; genus Sulfurospirillum_A. The sequence goes on along the minus strand of JALSLU010000043.1, from coordinate 1,602 downwards.
CCCAACTTATCTGAGGAGGATTTATACCAATGCCCAAAAAACTTAATCCACTTTCAGCCAAAATTGCACCACTTATTCCAAAGGTAAAACTTATAAAAAAAATTGGTGCTAAAATAGGAGTAAAATACTTTAGAATAATTTTAAAATTGCTTACTTTTGCAATTTTAAGTATCTTAATGTATGGTGCATTTGATATGGCAAAACTTTCACTTCTAATCATTCTAGCCATCCCCATCCAGCCAGTAATCGAGATAACAATTATAATGACCCACATAGAAGCATTTATATAACTAATTAAAGCTAAAAGCAGAAAAAAGGTTGGAAAAGTTAAAAAAAGATCTATCATTACCACTATGGCTTTATCTGTTTTATCTTTAAAAAAGCCAGCACTAACTCCTACAATTAGTCCTGTTAAACTAGCAATTGTAGCACTAAGCATCCCTATAGTAAGTGAAATTTTTCCACCCTCTAAAACTCTTGCAAAGAGATCTCTTCCCAATCTATCCGTGCCAAATAGGTGTTCTAGTGAGGGTGGTAGTAAAATCGCCTCTGGATTTAGTTCATAAGGATCAACACTGTAAAGTAAAGTTCCAAAGAACGAACCAACAACAATCAATAAAATTAATGCCACGCTAATCTTTGGAAATTTCACTACTGCTTGATTCCTAAAAGTGTATTTAGCATTTGATCAATTGTTGAAATTACTTTAGCATTTGCACCATATGATGCTTGATATTTCATTAGATTTGCCAACTCTTCATCTACATTTACACCACTTATAGATTGAAATTCACTATTTATTGTATTAAAGAGTGCTGTGCTTGTATCATAATCCCTACCAGCTGTTTCACCATCTGTTGATATATTTGTTGTAATTGCCCTATAAAACCCCTCTATGGTTTCATTAACTACAGAGTTATTAGCTCTATAAAAATTTAGTTTATCATACTGCATCTGCACCATCTTATTTGCAACATCGTTATTGCCATCAATAGGAGCTGAATAAGCATTTAATCGTGATGGATCTTCTCTATATTTTGATGCCACATCCATATTTGTTGCACTATCGCCTACTAAAAATGGACTCAATCCAATAACCCCTGCAAAATTGGTACCATTATCCTCTATAGCTATGGTATAACCAGCCAATTCATCTTTTGGTTCAAAAGTCAATTTTCCTGTACCAACTGTAGTATCATAATTATATGTAGCACTAAATCTATCATCTATATCATTTAAAGAGTTATTATCATTGTTATCATCGCTGTCACTATTGAATTGTGAGACTATTGAATTTGGATTAGGAATTAAATTTCCTGTACCATCATCTATGGACTTCATCGTTGTGGTTATGTCTATGTTTATCGTTTTTCTCCCTACTTCATTACCCTGCTTATCATACATAACAACATCAAAACTACCCTCATTTAAACTATTGCTATACTGCGTCAAAGGTGTATTATCTTTTAGTAATTTATTCTCAAATGAGGACATTCTTGGCTGAGCACTTCTTGCATAAAGATTGTTTGTCTGCTCTACAAAAGTTTTTGCAAAAGCATCTAAATCATCAATGTAACCTTGAAGCACTCCATCAGTAGGATA
>JALSLU010000042.1 GCA_026988125.1 Sulfurospirillum sp. | reverse complement strand
AGCTTTAAGTCCCAAAGAACTACCCCCTATGCCAATAACCACTAAATGCTTTATGTGTTTATTTTTTTGCTCAAACTCTTTTTTATACTCTTTTAGATAACTCAAGTCTTGATTAGGCAAAGAGTAGTAACCCACAAAATCTTGCTCCTTTACTAGAGCATCAAATGCACCACTTTCTATCTCACTATCAAAGAGCAATCTATTTATCATAGCTTTATACCAAAAAAGTCTATGTACCAATCTATAAACTTATCTACTCCCTCTTGGATTGGTGTTTGAGGCTTGTAGTCTAAATCCTCTATAAGGTCATTTACATCTGCATAAGTACTTGGCACATCACCTGCTTGAAGTGGTAGCATATTTTTCTTTGCAACTTTTCCAATTCTCTTCTCAATCGCCTCTATAAAATCCATAAGCTTTACAGGATTGTTGTTTCCTATGTTGTAGATTTTATATGGAGCTGTAGAGTTTGAGGGATTCATCTGCTCCTCTTTTACACCTTTTGGAGGACTATCTATAACTCTTACTACCCCTTCTACTATATCATCTATGTAGGTAAAATCTCTTTGCATGTTACCGTAGTTGAAAACATCTATAGCTCTATCTTCCAAAATTGCTTTGGTAAATAAAAATAGAGCCATATCTGGTCTCCCCCAAGGTCCATAAACTGTAAAAAATCTAAGACCTGTTGTTGGGATGCCAAAAAGGTGAGAGTAGGTATGCGCCATTAACTCATTACTCTTTTTACTAGCCGCATAGAGGCTTATGGGGTGGCTTACATCGTCACTTGTACTAAATGGTTGAGATTTATTTAAACCATAAACACTTGAGCTACTTGCATAGGCTAGATGCTTTATATCATAATGCCTACAACACTCTAGCAGATTTAAAAATCCTACAATATTGCTCTGAATGTAAGCATCTGGATTTGTAAGAGAGTAGCGAACTCCAGCTTGAGCGGCTAGATTACACACCTTGTCAAACTTCTGCTCTTTAAAAAGCTTCTCTAAGCCCTCTTTATCTTCAAGATTAAGCTGTATAAACTTATAGTTTGAATCTTTTGTGGACTCTACTAGCTTTGCATACTCTATTTTGTTCTCATCTATGCCACTTCTGTTAAGTCTTCCATACTTTACTCTTATGTCATAATAGTCATTTATACAATCAAGCCCCACTACCTCATCACCTCTTTTTAAAAGATAGCTCAAAAGATGATACCCTATAAACCCTGCTGTTCCTGTTACTAAAATCTTCATCCATTTGCCTTTAAAATAAGCTTATTTAACTTCTCTTCATATAATTTTGCTTTGGCTTTATCTGTCGATTCAAACCTTGTTACCAAAACTGGCGTTGTATTGCTAGCCCTAACCAATCCCCAGCCATCTTCAAAAATAACTCTCAAGCCATCTACCTCTACTATCTCTTTTATTTTGGGAAAATCTTCAGGAGGGTTTTTAAGAAGCTCCTTAACCCTTTTTACAAGTTCAAACTTTTTCTCTTCTGTTGTTTTTACTTTTATCTCTTCAGTTGAGTAAACTTTAGGAAGTTTTTCAATCTCTCTATCTACATCCAAACCATCTTTAATAAGCTCTACAAACCTCAAAGTAGCATAAATCGCATCATCGTAGCCAAAGTATCTGTCATTGAAAAAGAGATGGCCACTAACTTCTGCTGCAAAATCTGCTTCTAATTCAGCGATTTTCACCTTCAAATTACTATGACCTGTTTTGTACATGTAAGCTTTTCCATAGCTGTTTATGGTATCGTACATTACCTGAGAGCATTTTACCTCACCAACTACTACAGGATTTTTCATACTTTGGCTAAATAAAATAGCCATTATATCGCCCTTTACATTGTACTTCTTGGTCAAAAAAGCGATCCTATCAGCATCTCCATCATACGCAAAGCCAAACTCATAATCTCCACTTAGCTCTTTTTTTATATCTCTCAAATTCTCTTCAACAGTCGGATCTGGATGGTGGTTTGGAAAAGTTCCATCTGGCTCCACAAAAAGTCCTTTGCAATCAAACTCAAGCCTTTTAAAAATCTCTGTAGCTACGACCCCTGCTACACCATTTCCACAATCATATATAAACTTTTTACCAAACCCTTTTAAATGCCCAAACTCTTTTACTAAAAAATCAATATATCTCTGTTTGGCATCTATTTTTTTACTCGAAGTATCATCTGCTACTGCCAAATCCAAATTTGCTTCAATCTCTCTTCCAAGAGCATAAATATCCTCACCAAAAAATGGCTTCTTATCAACAGTTATCTTAAATCCATTGTACTCACTTGGATTGTGAGAGCCTGTTATCATAATAGAGCCATCAGTTTTTATGCCATCAAAATCTATGTAATTGGCAAAGTAATTAACCGGAGTTGCAACAAGCCCCATATTTAAAACTTTGCAACCTGAGCAATTTAGCCCACTAGTTAGCCAATCACTAAGCTTTGGTGAGTGGCTTCTAGCATCATAGCCAATTGCCACAACTCCATTTATGCGTTTTCCTAAAAAGTAGCCTATTAGTTTAACCGTTTGCTCATTTAGCTCTTTTTCAAAAATGCCTCTTATGTCGTATTCTCTGTAAATGCTCATTTAACTTTTTCCTTTACCTTGCTCCAGTTTTAAATAGAACAACTTTAATAGTTTTTATAATTATAACAATATCCATCCATAATGACCAATTTTGTATATACCAAACATCTAGCTTAACCCTCTCCCTAAAAGATAGATTGCTCCTACCACTTACTTGCCATAAACCTGTAATTCCTGGTTTAACTCTAAATATCATATCGGCTTCACCACCTAAACTTTTGATTTCGCTAGGTATATATGGTCTTGGTCCTACTAAGCTCATATCGCCTTTTAATATATTTAAAAGTTGTGGTAACTCATCAAGAGATGTTCTCCTTAAAATTTTTCCTACTTTGGTTACTCTTGGATCATTTCTATATTTATGGTGCATTTTATAGTGCTCTACCTCTTGAGGATTTCTCTTTAAATACTCTTGTAAAATTTTTTCGCTATCATTTTTCATAGTTCTGTATTTATAGCACTCAAAAATTCTTCTATTTTTTCCAACTCTTTTTTGTTTAAAGATGGCTTCACCTTCTGAATCAAGTCTAATGACTATTAAAATCAATAGATGAAGTATAGCAAAAAACGGCAAGCTAAGTAAAACAGCAATCTTTTCAAAAACAATCTTTATAACTAAACTACTTTTCTTTAGTAGATTGTTTTCTATTTTGATTAACGATGTTTTTACATTAAAAAGCTCAATTATCTTAGATTGTGTAAAGTTTATATCTTCAAGATATGGAACTGTATATATCTCTTCTATATAAAGCGTGTAGCGATTCAAATACTTCTGTAAAGTTTTAAATTTTAAACCCCTTGAAGCTATAAAGAGAGTCTCTGGCTTCTTCTTAACAACTCTATAGCCAAAGTACCAGTTTTTAGAAAACTCTTTAGATAGCATAGAGCCTTGCTTGGAAGAGCCAACAATTTTTACCCTTTTTTTAAAAAAATTAAATCTAAAAAGTAGTTTTTTTTGGCACTGACTAATTGGACCAATAATTGCTTTATAAAAGATAAAATTCATAAAGAAGGATTTTATCATGGCAGTAAAAGATGGTGAAAGAAAATATAGACCCTATAAAA
>JALSLU010000041.1 GCA_026988125.1 Sulfurospirillum sp. | reverse complement strand
CAAGAAAAAGAGATGTGGTGATAATTCTCTTTGATCTTGATGGGACACTGATTGACTCAACTGAGGCAATATTGGAGGGGTTTGAAGTAGCTTTTAGAGAGTTCAACCGAACTCCTCCAAAAGATGAAGAGATAAAAAGGCTTATAGGTTATCCACTCGATATAATGCTTCAAAAGCTTGGAGTCGATAGAGCTAATATAGAGAGTTTCGTAAATGCTTATAAGTTACACTACAGAGAGATATATATAAAAAAAACAACGCTTCTACCATATGCAAAAGAGGCTATTGAAGTAGCTTCATCCATAGCAACTCTAGGAGTTGTAACAACAAAGACAGCAACCTACTCTCAAGAACTGTTACAACATATGAAGATAATGGACAATTTTGATCTGCTCATAGGTAGAGAAAATGTAAAAAACCCCAAGCCACATCCTGAGCCAATTTTGAAAGCTATGAAAAGATTAAAAGCAAAAAAAGAAGAGACTTGGATGATTGGAGATACAATTTTAGATATGGTTGCAGCAAAGAGTGCTGGTGTTAAATCCATTGGGGTTACTTGTGGTTATGGATCAAAAAGTGAGTTACAAAAATATACAAAAAAGATTGTTGATAACTCCTTCGAAGCTGTGAATATAATTAAAATTTTTACTTAAATTCCAAAAAAATGTTTCTTTTTAGTTTAAATATACTTTAATTGTAGCACAACATGTGCCCTGTTTATCTTTTATTAAGATAATGCCAAGTACAATAGAAACTCATTACGGTAATGTAAGTAAATATTAATAATTAAGGGAGAAAACCATTATGGCAAAAGTCATGAAAACTATGGATGGTAATGAAGCAGCTGCTTATGCATCTTATGCATTTACTGAAGTTGCTGGTATTTATCCGATAACACCAAGTTCACAAATGGCGGAATTAACTGATGCTTGGGCATCTCAAGGTAAAAAAAATCTTTTTGGAATGCCAGTGAAAGTAGTAGAAATGCAAAGTGAGGCTGGGGCTGCTGGAACTGTTCATGGCTCGTTGCAAGCTGGTGCATTGACAACTACATATACTGCTTCGCAAGGTCTTTTGCTGAAAATTCCAAATATGTATAAAATGGCTGGGGAACTATTGCCAAGCGTTATACATGTAAGTGCTAGAAGTATCGCAGCTCAAGCACTATCTATTTTTGGAGATCATCAAGATATATATGCTTGTCGTCAAACTGGTTATGCTATGTTGGCTAGTGGTTCAGTTCAAGAAGTTATGGATTTAGCAGGCATTGCGCATCTATCTGCGATAAAAGGTAGAGTGCCATTTTTACACTTTTTTGATGGCTTTAGAACTTCTCATGAGATTCAAAAGATTGAGGTTATAGATTATGAAGTTTTTGATAAACTTTTGGATAAAGATGCACTCAAGAGGTTTAGAGACAATGCACTAAATCCTCACTCGCCAAAAACTAGAGGAACTGCACAAAACGATGATATCTATTTTCAAGCAAGAGAGGCTCAAAATAAATTTTATAGCGCAGTTCCAGATATAGTTGCAGAGTATATGAAAGAAATTTCAAAAGTAACCGGAAGAGATTACAAGCCATTTAATTACTATGGCGATCCAGAAGCAACCAGGATAATAATAGCTATGGGCTCAGTTACCCAAACTCTTGAAGAAACGGTTGATTATCTAAACGAACAAGGTGAAAAAGTCGGTATGATAAATGTTCACCTATTTAGACCTTTTAGTCCCAAATATCTTCTAGATATTATACCTGATAGTGTTGAAAAAATTGCTGTATTGGATAGAACTAAAGAGCAAGGAAGTACGGGTGAGCCACTCTATTTAGATGTAAGAAATGTTTTTTATGGTAGAAAAAATGCTCCTGTTATAGTAGGAGGAAGATATGGACTCTCTTCAAAAGATGTTAATCCTGCTCAAATGGTAGCTGTTTTTGAAAATCTTAAGAGAGATGAACCTAAAAATAGTTTTACTGTTGGAATAGTTGATGATGTAACTCATACCTCACTTGATGTTGGAGAACCTCTTAGTTTAGGAGGAGATGGAGTTACAGAGTGCTTATTTTATGGTTTGGGTGCTGATGGAACAGTTGGAGCAAATAAAAATTCAGTAAAAATTATAGGTGACAAAACCAATCTTTATGCTCAAGCATATTTTGCATATGATTCAAAAAAATCAGGTGGTTACACAAGAAGCCATGTAAGATTTGGACCAAGACCGATTCGCTCAACTTACTTGGTTTCAAAGCCTGATTTTGTTGCTTGTACGGTTGCAGGTTACTTGGAGCTTTATGATATGTTAAGTGGATTAAAGGAGGGTGGAACATTTTTACTAAACTCTATTTGGGATGTAGAGGGTACAGTCTCTAGAATTCCAGAACATGTCAAAAAAACATTGGCAGAGAAAAAAGCAAAATTTTACATTATCAATGCTACAAAGCTAGCTAGAGATATAGGATTGGGAAATAGAACAAACACCATAATGCAATCGGCATTTTTTAAATTAACAGAGATTATACCCTATGATAAAGCTAAAGAGTTCATGAAAGAGTTTGCGTATAAATCTTATATTAAAAAAGGTGAAAAAATAGTTGAAATGAACTATAAAGCGATTGATGCAGGAGAGGGAGGAATTGTTGAAGTTCCTGTTGATCCCGCTTGGGCAAACTTAAAAATAAATGAAACAAAAAAAGATGATAAATATAAAGGCACGGAGTTTGTAGAGAAGATTGCAAAGCCTATTAATGCAGCAAAAGGAAATGAACTTCCAGTTTCAGTTTTTAATGGTTATGAAGATGGAACCTTTGAAAACGGTACTAGTAGGTATGAAAAAAGAGGGATTTCGGTTACTGTTCCAAAATGGATAGAGGAGAACTGTATACAGTGCAATCAGTGCTCTTTTGTTTGCCCACATGCGGTAATTAGACCATTTTTAATAGATGATAAAGAGTTGGAAAATGCACCTATTGGTGTAAAAAATCATGCAATTCCTGCAAAAGGTAAAGGTTTAAAGGAGTTTAAATTTAAGATTCAAGTTTCAACTTTAGATTGTACCGGTTGTAGTTTATGTGCAGAGGTTTGTCCATCTAAAGAGAAATCTCTTGTAATGGTGCCAATTGATGAAGAGTTGCAAAAGGGTGAGCAGGATAATGCTGATTACTTGTTTGAACATGTTACTTACAAAGATGATATTATGTCAAAAAGTTCAGTTAAAGGCTCTCAATTTGCAAGACCGCTATTTGAATTTCATGCAGCATGTCCTGGCTGTGGAGAAACACCATATATTAGTCTAGCTACACAGTTATTTGGCGATAGAATGATGATAGCAAATTCAACAGGTTGTTCATCCATATATGGAGGTTCTGCTCCTACTACTCCATACAGACCTAATGAGAAGGGCGAAGGACCTGCTTGGGCAAACTCTTTATTTGAAGATACTGCAGAATTCGGATTTGGTATGCAAATTGCTAGTGAGACGATTAGACACAGAATTAAGGAGTTAATGAAATCTAATTTTGATGTATCTCCGAATCCTTTGAAGGCACTTTATAAAGATTGGATTGAGTTTATGAATAGCGGTAAAAAAACTCAAGAGATTAGAGAAAAATTGATTCCAATACTCAAAGAAAATTTAAATGTGCCTGGTGTTAAAGAGATACTTGATTTAAAAGATCATCTGGTTAAAAAATCTCATTGGATTATAGGAGGAGATGGTTGGGCATATGATATAGGATATGGTGGAGTTGATCATGTTTTGGCTAGTGGCGAAAATGTAAATCTGCTTGTTTTAGATACAGAGGTTTACTCAAATACAGGAGGGCAGAGTTCTAAAGCATCAAGAACAGCATCTATAGCTTTCTTTGCTGCTGCAGGTAAACCAGTTATGAAAAAAGATCTAGGTTATATAGCTATGACCTATGGAAATATCTATGTTGCACAAATAAACTCCAATGCTTCACAAATTCAAACTCTCAAGGCGATTGAAGAAGCAGAGGCTTATCCTGGACCATCTTTGGTTATTGCATACTCTCCTTGTATTGCACATGGTATAAAAGGTGGTATGGGTCAATCAGGAAATCAAGCAGAATTAGCTACAAAGTGCGGATATTGGCCAATCTATACATATAATCCCGAGCTTGTCAAAGAGGGTAAAAATCCGATAAAAATTCATGGGAAAGAACCTAATTGGGATTTATATGATGAGTTTTTGATGAATGAGGTTAGATATGCTAGCCTTAAAAAATCAAATCCAGAGCATGCTCAAGAGCTTTTAGAAAGAAATAAAAGAGATTCAATGTTTAGATGGAGACAATTAAGAAGAATGGCAGAGGCTGATTATTCTGATGAACTAGAGTCATAAAATTTTGCTTCATTAACGACTTATAAGGGGTTGTAGTTTTATCTACAGCCCCTTTTTTAGTTTAAAATGATACAATTATCTACAAAATATTGTAGGAGACTTTAATTGAAAAGGATGGTTTTAACTCTTTTTATGCTTTGTGTTGGCTTAATTGCAAAGCCAGTAAATATAGCAGTGGCTGCGAATGTTAGTTATGCAATGGATGATTTGATTGAGGAGTTCCAAAAGCAAAATCCTAAGATTAAGATCAGGGTAACTCTAGGAAGTAGTGGGAAACTAACTGCTCAGATAAGCAGAGGTGCTCCATATGAGCTATTTATGTCTGCAAATATGCTCTATCCAAACTCTCTTTATGAAAAAAACATAGCCATAACAAAACCTTTGGTTTATGCCAAAGGTGGGTTGGCACTTTTTGGCTCAAAAGAGTTGGATCTCTCAAAAGGTTTGAGTATTTTAGAGCAAAAAAGTGTAAAAAGAGTAGCTATAGCAAACCCAAAAACAGCCCCTTATGGAAAGGCATCTATTGAGGCTTTGAGAAATGCTAAGCTTTATGAAAAGATTAAAGATAAATTTGTCTATGCAGAATCAGTTTCTCAAGCTGTAGTCTATAGCATAAGTGCGGCTGATGTTGGTTTTGTAGCACTCTCAGCACTCTATAGCCCTAAAATGAAAGCATATAAAAAAGGGAAAAATTGGGTTGAAGTGGAACACTTTTTGTATGAGCCAATAGAGCAAGGAGTTGTGCTTTTAAAAAAGAGTAGCTCTGAAGCAAAAAAGTTTTATAATTTTATACTTAGCAAAAAGGCAAAAGAGATTTTTAAAAATTATGGATACATAGAAGATGGAGTTTAAAGCCACAGTCAAATCCATAAGCTCTTCAAGTGGAGTTTGCATTGTCAAGTTTGATGCAGGAGGGGTAGAGTTTTCTATGGCAAGTTTAAATGTTCCCTCTTTGCATGTAAAAGACCGAGTTGTTATAGGGGCAAAATTTACCAACATAATAGTATCAGATAACTTAAGTACAAAATTAGCCATCACCAATAGGTTTGTAGCTATCTTAAAAGGTGTTGAGAGAGGCGAGTTGCTCTGTAGGATGAGATTGCAGTTTTTGGAGTATGAGTTTGAGTGCTTGGTCACAAAAGAGGCTTTTAATGAGCTGAGTTTTGAGATAAATTCAGAAGTTTTAGTCTTTATAAATCCTGCAAACTTGTTTGTTAAGAAGATTTTATAATGATAGATTTTACCCCCTTTATGCTCTCATTTAAGCTCGCATTTGTTACAACGGTGATTTTGTTTGTAGTCTCTTTGCCACTTAGCTGGTACTTGGCTAACACTACTTCAAAAATAAAGCCTTTTTTAGAGACAATTACAGCCCTTCCTATAGTTCTGCCACCTTCGGTTTTGGGGTTTTATCTACTTTGGGCACTTAGTGGAAACTCAGTTGTTGGGCAGTTTTTTGAAGATAATTTTGGTATAAGTTTGGTATTTAACTTTACAGGTTTAGTTATAGCTAGCTGTTTTTACTCTTTACCGTTTATGGTTCAACCATTACAAGGTGGCTTTGAGAGTCTAAATAAAAATATGCTAGAAGCTTCATACTTGGCAGGAAAGAGCAGATTAATTACACTTCTTAGAGTTGCTATGCCAAATATAAAGCCATCACTTTTGAGTGCCATTATAGTAACTTTTGCACATACCGTTGGAGAGTTTGGAGTTGTGTTGATGATAGGAGGAAGCATACCAAATGAGACAAAGGTAGCTTCAGTTGCAATTTATGAGATGGTTGAAGTTATGGATTATGAAAACGCTCACATATATAGTGCAATTATGTTGAGTATGAGTTTTGTGGTTTTACTTAGTGTTTATCTGTTCAATAGAAGCTATAAAAAGAGGATTGGTGTATAGATGATTGAGATTGATATAGAGAAAAAATTTCCTCAGATTGAACTAAGGGTAAAACTAGATGTAGAAAATGGCTCATTTGTAGCAGTAAGCGGCAACAGTGGCAGTGGTAAGACGACACTTCTTAGGATTTTGAGTGGGCTAGAAGAAGCTAGAGGAGTCATAAGGGTTGATGAAGATACTTGGCTTGATAATAAAACATATAAAGCTCCGCAACTAAGAGAGATAGGATTTGTTTTTCAAGACTATGCACTTTTTCCAAACATGACAGTAGAGGAAAATCTTCTTTATGTAAAAAAAGATAAAAGCTTAGCCAAAGAGTTGCTAGAGATTGTAGAGCTAAGTGAATTTAAAGACAGATACCCTCAAAACCTAAGTGGAGGACAAAAACAAAGAGTAGCTCTTGCTAGAGCTATGATGAGCAGACCAAAGATTTTAATCCTAGATGAACCACTAAGCGCACTTGATTCATCTATGCGTAAAAAACTGCAAGATGAGATTTTGATTCTACATAAAAAGTTCAACACAACATCCTTTTTAGTAAGCCACGATGTTAGCGAAATTTATAGAATGTGTGATAGGGTGGTGGTTTTGGATAGTGGCAAAATTATAAAAGATGGAACTCCCAAAGAGGTACTTTTAAAAACTAGCGGCTCTCAAAAATTCTCTTTTGAAGGTGAGCTTTTAGAAGTAGTAAAAGCTGATGTCATATATGTAGCAATCATAGCTATTGCTAGACAGATTGTAGAGATTGTCATAAGCAAAGATGAAGCAGAAAAATTACAAGTAGGTCAAAAGGTAAGAGTAGGGACAAAAGCATTTGCCCCTGAGATTTTTGTTTAAACCCAAATTTTTTACAAACACCCTAAACTAGGCTATAAGCACTACTTTAGCAAATACTATTGTATAATTTGGGTTAAAGATTTAACTCTTTTTTAACATCTTCGTTTGATTTAACAACATCGCCACTGCCGTGTATTATGCTTGGGATGCATCCTGTGCATACATCTATGGCTTCTCCAGCTTTCGTAGCTTTTAAAAAGACTGCGTTTTTGTCATTTTCACTAGATTTTAAGCAAACATTGCAAATTTGTGTGTTGTTGATTTCCATCTTCTTCTCCTGGTATTTTTTACGAGGTATTCTACAATAAAAAAATAACAATAACCTTGAAGTAAATCAACAAAATAGATTTTTTATAGGTTTAGTACTGTTTTTTAGCTATAATTCCAAATTTACAATAGGATTCACCAAATTAGCACTTATCCCATAGCCTATGGTATAATTTGGGATAATCACAAAAAAGTAAAAAGGATTTTTTATGCCGCTATTAGATAGTTTTATGGTTGATCATACAAAGATGCCTGCACCTGCGGTTAGAGTAGCAAAAACTATGAAGACCCCAAAGGGAGATACGATTAGCGTGTTTGACCTTAGATTTTGCGTTCCAAATAAAGAGATTTTATCAAGCGAGGGTATTCACACACTTGAGCATCTTTTTGCTGGTTTTATGAGGGAGCATTTAAACTCTAGTGATGTTGAGATTATAGATATATCTCCTATGGGATGTAGGACTGGATTTTATATGAGTCTGATTGGAACTCCTAGTGAAAAAAGAGTTGCTACTGCTTGGGAGGAATCTATGAAAGATATACTAAAAGTTGAAAAACAAGAGGACATCCCAGAGTTAAACGAGTATCAGTGTGGAACTTGCAAGATGCACTCACTAAATGATGCAAAAGAGATAGCAAAAAATGTACTAGATAGAGGAATTGGAGTTATGAGCAATGAAGAGTTAAAGCTCAAACTCTAATTTTTTTCCAAATCCAAGTCTATTGTCTGTGTATTTTATCTGCTTTACATGTAAAGACCATAGAGTTGGATTTAAGGCTAGTGCAAAGGGGTAGTTCTTTAGATAAAGAGCCTTTTCACTAAGTGTAGCTTGTTTAAAAACTCCGCTTATTTGAACCCCTTGAATCTTTCCAATCTCTTTAGTTTCCAAAGCTATGGTTGCACTGAATTTTGGGTTTTTTAGTAGGTTTTGGAGATGTTTTGTTTTTTTGTCTGAGGAGATTATAAACTTAAAATTTTTTTTATCAAATGCATAAAAGCAACTAGCACTCCAAGGCTCATTATCTCTACATGTGCAAAGACTAAGCAGATGGTGGGACTCTATGAACTCTACAACATCATCTTTGCTCAATTTAATAGTCCTTGAATTTTGTCTTGATTTGTATTTAGAAAGTATATAGCAGCTATCCAAAAAATGAGGATTAAAGCCTGAGTGAAGAGAAAATTTTTCTTATTGATTTTGTGCCTTGTTAAAATCATAGCTAAAATAGCTCCTAAAAATCCTCCAGCAAAACTAAAAAAATGCAGACTGTTTTCTGGTACTCTTTTTCTAGTTTTTATAGCTTGTAGCTTATCTATGCTAAAGAGCAAAAAGGTAAAAACATTTATAGAGCCTATATACCATAGAATTACAGGAATGTTTGGGAAGAAATTATTTAGTACAAATGAAAGAGCTGTGAAGCTAAACATAAGCAAAATTTTTAATCCATTGCAACACATTATCTATTCCTTTTTTATCAATGATAGCGAAATTTAATAAAAAAAATAGTAGCATAGCTTATCTTATAGAAGGTTTTTTTATATGGATATACTAATAGTAGAAGATTCCAAAATGGTGAGTAATGCCTTAAAAAGAGAGTTTGCAAGGCTAAATTATAAAGCTGATCAAGCGTTTAGTTTTGCTGAGTCTAAAAAGTTACTGACCACAAAAGAGTATGATCTGATTATTTTGGATTTGCACTTGCCTGATGGTGAGGGCTACGATCTGATAGATGATATAAAATCTCTCTCTAGGACAAAGGTTATAATTTTAACAGCAAACAAAGAGCATCTTAAAAGAGACAAACTTTTTGAGAGTGGAATTGTTGATTATATAGTTAAAGATAGCAATCTTGTAAACTCTGTTAAAGAGGTTCTTAAGAGCATAAAAAACATAGAGCAGATAAAAAATAGCAAAATACTGCTTATAGATGATTCAAAATTTATTCATAAACAATTAAAAAATGTTTTAGAGGCTAGAAATTATTTGTATGATGGTGCATTTAGTGGAAGCGAGGGGTTGGAGAAATTAGAGGAAGGCAGTTATGATTTACTGATTTTAGATATAGAGCTAGGCGACATAAATGGGGCGGATGTATTAAAAATTATCAAAAAAAATCATAAATTTGATTTAGTGCCTGTTATTATTTTATCTGGAGCTATAACTCCTGAGTTGACTAGAGAGGTTTTAAGAGGTGGTGCAAATGATTTAATGAAAAAGCCGTTTATATTTGAAGAGTTTATATTGAAGGTTGATTTATGGATCTCATACTATAAGAAAGATAAAATAATAAAAGAGCAAAACAAGGAACTTGCAAAACTAAACTCTCAACTAAACAAAATGGTTGAAGAGAAAACAAAAGAAAATTTAAAACACTTAAGACACTTGCAACAACAATCTAGACTGGCTCAAATGGGAGAGATGATAAGCATGATAGCTCACCAGTGGAGACAGCCTCTTAGTGCTATAAACAGCGCTATTATAGGGATTGAAGCAAAACTGCAAATAGGTAAATTTGATTTTTCTTGTCAAGCCGATAGAGATAAATTTTTAAACTTTCTTATCAAAAAACATAAAAACATAAAATTGTATGTTAAGACTTTATCTGAAACTATTGATGATTTTAGAAATTTTTACAAACCAGATAGACAAAAAGAGTATGTTAGTGTGATTGAGCCTATAGAAAAAGCTTTAAATATATCCAAAAGCTCTTTAGAAAGCAGTGGTGTGGAGGTTAAAAAAGTTTATAACTATGAGGGAGAGGTTCAAATTTTTAAAAATGAGATTATGCAGGTTATTTTAAATATACTGAAAAATTCGAAAGACAACTTTGTTCAAAATAGCATATTGACAGGTGAAATTTTGATTTTTGTACAAAAAATTAACAAAAGTGTAGTTATTGAAATATGCGACAATGGAGGAGGCATACCAAAGGATGTGTTGCCAAATATCTTTGATCCATACTTTAGTACAAAGAATGAAAAAAATGGAACAGGGCTTGGGCTTTATATGAGTAAAATTATAGTTGAGGAGCATCACAACGGCAAATTTGAGGCATTCAACAGAGACAATGGTGCTTGTTTTAGGATAGTGCTAGAGGAGTAAAGGGTGATTAAAAAGCTTGTTTTATTTGTTTTGGTTTCAGGTTTTTTGTTTGCAAATAGTGTTGTAAATGTAGATTTGCTATGGAAGCATCAGTTTGAATTTGCAGGATACTACATGGCAAAAGAGAAAGGTTTTTACAAAGATGCTGGACTTGAGGTAAATTTAAAAGAGTATAGTCCCTCCAAAGATATAGTAGATGATGTGCTTAACCAAAGGGCTGATTTTGCAATAGGGTACTCAAAGATAATCAAAGATATAGCCAATGGTAAAGAGCTACTCCTGCTTCACACAACTTTTCAAGTATCTCCAATGGTTTTAATTTCAAAAGATAATATAAAATCTTTTTCAGATTTTCAAAACAAAAGAGTAATGATAGAGGATAGTGCTCTACAAACCGCTTCACTTTTAGCTATGCTAAGAGCATATGGTGTCGATATTGATAAGATAAAAAAAGTTCCAATAACTTTTAATGTAAAGGATCTCATCAAAAATAGATGCGACTTGATGGAAGGATATTTATCTAATGAAGTTTTTACTTTGAAAAAATATGGCATAAAGTATAGGGTTTGGGATCCAAAAGATTATGGTTTTAATTTTTATGACAACATACTATTTACTTCACAAAAACTGTATAAAAAAAATCCAGAGCTTGTAAAAAAGTTTAATAAAGCTACTATTATGGGTTGGAATTATGCGTTTGCCCACTTAGATGAAACTATAGAGGTTATACTTAGAAAGTACAATACTCAGCACAAAAGTAAAGAAGCGTTACTTTATGAGGCAAAAATTTTAAAAGAGTTAGCATATTATAAAGAGGGTAGATTTGGCAAGATTGACAAACATAGGCTTGAGAGAACTTTAGATATATATAGATTGTTGAATTTTAGAGCTAAAAATGTAGATTGGGATAGATATGTTTTACCTTGGGATATAGATGAAAAATTTGAGCTTACAAAAGTACAAAAAGAGTGGATCAAAAATCATATAATTACTGTTGGTGTTAGCAAATGGAATCCTATAATCTTTAAAAGAAATGATGAAATCTCTGGAATAGCTGGAGATATTGTAAAATTGGTTTTTGAAAAAGTTGGATTAAAGTATAGATCAGTTAGCGATAATTGGGATGTTTTAATGAACAATTTTAAAAGACACAATATCGAAATACTTCCTACAACCTACTATACTAAACAAAGAGCAACTTTTGGTCTATACACTGATTCTTATTTTAATTTAAAAGAGGATATATTTGTCAAAGATAGCAATGATAAGATCAAATCATTTCAGGATTTAAATGGCAAAAAACTTGCAATTGTTAAAAAGTATGGAACTATAGAAAAGATTAAAAAGAGATTTCCCAAGATAAAAATAATTCAAACAGAAAATTTATCTGAATCTGTAAGATTGGTTTTAAATGGCAAGGTCGATGCACTCTATGAGGTTAAAGTGGTTGTTCAAAATTATTTGAGTAGAAATTTTATTTCAAGTTTAAAAAGTTTAAATCAAGATGTTTTTCCCTCTTCAGGTCTGCACTTTTTTGTAGATAAGCAAAAGCCTATTTTAAGAGATATTTTACAAAAAGGCTTGAAGCAAGTAACTGATATAGAAAAAGAGAGGATTATACTTAAATGGATAGGAAAAAATAGAGTTTTAGAAAAACAAGAATTTAAATTAACCAAAAAAGAGAGGGAGTACTTAAAAGACAAAACTATTAAACTTTGTGTAAAAGAGAATTTTATGCCACTAGAAGATTTTCGAGATGGTAAGTTAGATGGTCTAGCAAAGGATTATACCAAGCTTTTTAAATCACTTACAGGTGCAAATTTTGAAGTGGTTGCTGCAAAGCGAAAGAGAGATTTAAAAAGGAATATAGAAAAAAATCTTTGTGATTTAATCTGGGTGGTGTCAAAATCTAAAATGATAGAGAAAAAGTTTAATATTGTTGGAAAGAGAAATAAAATTCCAATTGTCGTTGTCTCTAAAGATAAAGAGGAGTATATAAATTCTCTAGACTCTTTGGAAAACAAAGTTGTGGCTGTCATTGAAGGAAGTTATGTGGATAATGTTTTATCTCAATATGGACATAGTAATATAAAAAGAGTTAAAAATATACAAGATGGATTAGAGATGGTAGATAGTGGAAATGCTCAACTATTTTTATCAAACTTGATGCTAGCTATCTATAACTTAAAAAAGAGCTATAAAGATAGGCTTTTTATTTCTGGTAGAATTGAGGGGATTGATGCCTCTGTATTTAGTGCTGTAAATAAAAATGACTTTATTTTGACTAGAATAGTTGAAAAGTTTTTGAATAGCATAGATGAGCGTACTCTAAGGGAGATGGAGCTAAAGTGGAAAAATGTTTCATTTGAAAAAAGGATTGATTACTCCTATTTATGGAAAGTTGTGATTGTTGTATTTTTAATATTTTTATTTTTCTATGTGAGACAAATGCAGTTAAAAAAGCATAATCGTCTTCTTGAGAATTTAAACAATAAATTAAAGTTGCAAGAGGAGTTGTATGCACTTACTTTTGAAAATTCCGCCTTTGGTATATTGTTGATTGATTTGCAAACAAATAAAATTGTTGATTGCAATAGCCAGGTAGTTCATATGTTAAGAGCCAAATCTAAACAAGATGTTTTAGATCTCCACCCGGCAAAACTAAGTCCGCCAAAACAGCCCGATGGAAATTATAGTTTTGAAAAAGCAGACAGGATGATTGATATTGCGATAGAAAAAGGCAGGCATATATTTCAATGGAAACATATAAGGTTTGATAAAGAGGAGTTTTGGACTGAGGTCATTTTAACAAAAATAGAGATTGATGGCAAAGAGATGCTACATGTATCTTTAAAAGATATAGATAAAGAGGTTGAATTAAAAAAGGAGCTTGAAGAGTTAAACAGAACTTTGCAAAGTCGTATAGATAAAGCTATAGAAGAAAATACTAAAAAAGAGAAACTTCTACAACAGCAGTCTCGTTTAGCTCAAATGGGTGAAATGATAAGCATGATAGCTCATCAATGGCGCCAACCCCTTAGTGCTATAAATAGTGCTATTATCGGGATTGACACAAAGTTACATATCGGGAAGTTTGATTTAGATACAAAAGATGGAGTTGAGGAGTGTTTGAGTTTTATAAATAAAAAACATAACAATGTAAAAGAGTATGTAAAGTCACTCTCTCAAACTATAGATGATTTTAGAAACTTTTTTAAACCAGATAAACAAAAAGAGGTAGTTAGTATAGTTGAGCCAATACAAAAGGCATTAAAAATAGTCACTACTTCAATGAGTAGCAAGGGTATAACGATAAATACCAATTTCAACACGACTAAGGAGTTGTCGCTATTTTCAAATGAATTGATGCAGGTGATTTTAAATATACTAAAAAATGCTGAAGATAATTTTGTAGAAAAAAAGATAGAAAATCCAGCTATAGATATAGTTACAAGAGAGGTTAATGGCAAATATGTTACAATAGAGATAAGTGACAATGGAGGAGGTATCCCCAAAAACATTTTACCAAATATATTTGATCCATACTATTCAACCAAAAATGAAAAAAATGGAACAGGGCTTGGGCTTTATATGAGTAAAATTATAGTAGAAGAGCATCACAATGGTAAAATTGAAGCGTTTAACCAAAATGGTGGAGTTTGTTTTAAAATTGAACTAAAATAATAGCAAAAACATATAGCTATTAAGATAAGCTACGAGGTATCAATATGGTAGATTATAAAGAGATATTGAAGTACACTAAAGAGTTGCATCTTCTGTATGTAGAAGATGATTTTGCGCTAAGAGAGGAAACTGTTGAGATTTTGGAGGATTTTTTTGACCATATCGATATAGCAGAAAATGGGCAGATTGGACTAGATAAATATAAGGACTATTATAAAGAAAATAGCTCCTACTATGATTTGGTAATTGCCGATATAAATATGCCAATAATGGATGGTCAAACTCTGATAAAACATATAAAAGAGTTAAACTCAGAGCAAAGGATTATAGTAATTTCAGCATATAACGAATCTTCGAGACTTATAAAGCTGATTCAAGCTGGAATTTCAAATTTTATTATGAAGCCAATTGAGTCTGAGCAGTTTTTAGACATAATCTATAGAGTTTCAAAAGATATTTATGCTCAAAAAATGTTAATAAAATCCAATGAAATTCTATCAAAAGAGGTCGATACTCTCTATGAAGAGGTTAGAGTAACTCAAAGGCTATCTGTAGAAACTATTGGAAACATTATAGAGGGGTTTGATGACGATACAGGTAAGCATGTACAAAGGATTGAGTCATATACTAAAGTTATAGTTGATGAGTTATTGCAAGATGAGAGTTACAATCATTGTGAAGAGAAGTTAGAAATAGTTCCTTTTGCCTCTTTGTTGCATGATGTTGGAAAATTATCTGTTCCTGAAGCTATTTTGAATAAGCCTGCAAAATTAACAGATGAAGAGTTTGAAATTATGAAAAAACACTCTGTATTTGGGGGTAGTATTTTAGCAAAAGCAAATGAAACTTTTAAAAAACAGTTCAATAGAGATAGTTTTTTTAAAATTGCATCAGATATAGCATACTATCACCATGAAAAGTATAATGGCAAAGGGTATCCAAAAGGATTAAAAGGAGATGAGATACCAACTTGTGCAAGGATAGTAGCAATTTCAGATGTTTATGATGCACTTAGAAGTAAAAGATGCTATAAGGATGCATTTAGTCATGAAAAGTCTGTGGACATTATCGCCAAAGAGAGCGGGGAGAGTTTTGATCCATATTTGGTAGATATATTTTTAAAAAAATCTAAAAAGTTTGATGATATTTTTAATAGATTAAAGGATTAGCATAGATGACAAGTTATGAAATAGTACAAGAGATGTTAAAGCTTCAGCAGAAGTTAAATGATGAGACAAATGGAGTTGGATGGGAGAGTGGATATACCAAAAATAATCGTATAATAAATTGGCGAAGATGCATCTATATGGAGAGTGCAGAGCTTATAGATAGCTTTAACTGGAAGCATTGGAAAGATATAAACAAAGAGCCAGATTGGGAGAACGCTACTATAGAGATAGTCGATATTTGGCATTTTGTTATGAGTTTGTTGCTCGAATTTTATAAAAATAACAATAGAGGCGATATAGTTCAATTATCTAAAGATATTGTAGAGGTTAAAGGTTTTGAGAGGTTTTCAAAAGAGCCAATGGGGCATGATAGTTTGGATGTTATGGAGATTGTAAACGATATAGAGTCAATCATCCATATAACTTCTACATCTAAGGTTGATCTGTTTGACGGGCTTTTGAAGGAGTACTTTACAGTTGCACTGAAATGTGGAGTTAATCTAGAAATACTCTATAAGTACTATGTAGCAAAAAATGTTCTAAATCAGTTTAGGCAAGATCATGGTTACAAAGAGGGAATCTATAAGAAGGTATGGGGAGATAAAGAGGATAATGAAGTAATGTTTGAAATTTTGGAAAAACAAACGCTAAGTCCTGATGGGTTGTACAGTGAATTGAAGAGGCTCTATTTGTCTTGAATAGTGTAGTTTTGCAAAGAGCATTAAAGGATTTTTTTTCTAGTAAATTTTTGTTTTTATCACTTGCTCCTTTTGTTGTTTCTGTTTTGATTTTAACTGGTATATTTGTTTATGGGAGCAGTGAGTTGTTTACTTTGTTAACTCAAGGGGCCAATAGTGGGGATTTCTCCTTTATAGATGAAAATGCATATCCAACTTTGGCATGGCTTCTGACCTTTAGTGTTGTTCATTGGTTTATAATGACACTTTTTGTTGCAGTTGGAGGTTTTAGTGTTGTTTTGTTGTCATTGGTTATCGCAGTAATAACTGTGGGGCTTTTGACGCCATATATTGCTAAAACTGTGAAAAGAAGGTGGTATCAAGACATAGAAGATGGACTAGAGGAGCCATTTTTGAGTTCATTGTGGAAAATGATTGCAATATTTTTAAAGTTTATACTTTTACTCCTCTTAATGCTACCATTTTTGCTGTTGCCATTTGTCAATTTTATGATTTTTCAAATCCCATTTTTTTATCTATTTTATAAATTAATGTTGCATGATTTGCAAAGTATAGGGATTTGTGAAGATGCAAAAGAGGTTATATCGAGAAATAGATTTACTTTGGTTTTGAGTATTTTAGTTTTTTTCCTCCTCTCTTTGATCCCACTATTTGGTCTTCTTTTGCAGGTTTTTTTTATAATTTACTTAACTCATTTTATACTTATAAACTCAAGGACAAAAGTATCAAATAGTAACATTATTATTAAAAGTTAATTTATTTTTTTAAAATATTTGTTTAATACACTAAAATATGGTACAATTGCTGACTTTTTTAAAATTAGGATGAATAGATGAGAAATATTTCAACTATAATCCTAAGAAGTTTTTTGATAATTGGATTTTTTTATAACTTTGCCATAGCTAGTGTTGTTTTGACCCCAAAACAGGTAGAAACACTTAAAATGGTTCGCTCCATAGCTTTAAAATACCCAAATAAAAATGGTGAAACTTTTGAAAATACTGCAATGGCAATATGCCTTAGTGAAACAAGTGCAGGTGTTTTTAAAGTTGGAGATATAGGAAAAAATCCAAATATTTTTAAAGCTTCTTTAGGAATTATGCAAGTTAGGATAGATACTGTAAGGTTTTTAGCAAAAAAGCTAAATTGGACAAAGGTTTTAAATATGAGTGATGTTAAACTTGTAAACAAGCTTTTAAGCGATGATAAATTTAATGTTGAAGTTGCTGTTAAGTATATAGTGTGGCTCAATGATTATACAAAAAACTACTTTAGAACTGTTAGTAGGTACAATGGTGGAAATTATAATTATAAGTACTATTACAAAGTTATGAACAATATGCAGCTTATAAAAAAGAGTATAAAGTTTTAGATTTACCCATAAACTAAGCTTCTACTCTTTGGAGTCTCAAAAAACTCTAGTCTTGAGACTCTAACACCAATTTTACTCATCTTTTTAGCAATAATTTCCATTAACCAGGTAGATATATTTTCACTTGTAGGTACAAAATCTACTATGATGTAGCCCTCATACATCTCAAAAAGATGTTTAGGTTTTCCCTTTAGAGTATCTAAGTTTGGTTTTTTATAACCCTCCTTGCAATCAACTAAGTTCTTTTTATCTTTATAATCAGGCAAAAGAGTTTCAAATAGGGGATCGTTTATGTCAATTATAAACTTATGATCAAGTGTTTTATCTAAGAAGTATTTAAACCAGTTTAGGTGGTGAAAGTCTGTAACCATTCCATCTTTAAGTTCATCACTCTCAAGATAAACTATAAGTCTTCCTTGATGCCCATGAAGGTGCCTGCAGGCTAAACAGCTATCTATTGAAAACTCTACATTAAGTGTTTGAGACCATACTCTGTGACCATAACAAAAATCAAACTGCTTAGCTATTTCCCACTTCATTTTATTCCTTTTTATGCTGTGTTGTATTATACTAAAAAAAATTGTTAGAGAGTTTAATGTTAAAAATAGTAGAGATTTTTTACTCAATACAAGGAGAAGGTAGCTTTAGTGGTTATCCTTGTGTGTTTGTGAGGCTTCATGGGTGCAATTTAGATTGTAGTTGGTGTGACGAGCCACTTCATAAAGGTAGTTTTAAAAATTATAGGTATGATGAGGTTTTAGAAGAGATTTTAAAGAGCAAGTCAAGATATGTAGTTATAACTGGTGGTGAGCCGACACTACAAAACCTTAATTCCTTTATAGACCTTTTACAAAAAAATGGGCTACATGTAAGTGTTGAGACAAATGGTTATAGTTTGGAAAATATAAAAAAAGCCGATCACATCACCTACTCACCAAAAGATTGGGATAATTTAGAAGAAGAGGGCTTTAGTGAGTATAAATTTGTTGTCAATACGCAAAGTAATATCTCTAAAATTGAAAGATTAAAAACCAATAAGCCTATCTTTATACAGCCTCAAAACTATGAAAAAGAGCCGAATGTAGCAAATTTAAAGTTTTGTATAGAGTTAGTTAAAAAAAATCCTCATTTTAGATTGAGTGTTCAGTTGCATAAATTTTTAGGAGTAGAGTGATGAGTAGTGCATTGGTAGTTTTTAGTGGTGGACAAGATAGTACAACCTGTCTTGGTTGGGCAAAAAATAGATTTGATAAAGTAGAAACTTTGACATTTGATTATGGACAAAAACATAGAGTGGAGATTTATCAGGCTAAAAAGATAGCAAAAAATTTGGGCGTAGATAACTTCGTGTTAAGCATAGATGCTTTTTCTCAGCTAAATGACTCAGCTTTGATAGATGGTAGTTTAGACATAAGCAGTTCTCACAAGCATAAGCCAAATCTTCCAGCCTCTTTTGTACCAAATAGAAATGCAATTTTCTTTACCTTAGCTCACGCTTTTGCTCAGAAGCAAGGCATTAAAAATATTATAACTGGTATAAATCAGACTGATTACTCAGGTTACCCTGATTGTAGAATGAATTTTATAGAGGCTTTAGAGTTGGCATTAAATTTAGGGAGCGAATCAGATATAAGGTTTCACTATCCACTTATAAATCTAACAAAAGCCCAAACATTTGAGCTTGCTAAAAAAGAGGACATTCTTGAGTTGGTACTAAATGAATCACATACCTGTTACAATGCAGACCACACAACAAAGCATGAGTGGGGATATGGATGTGGTGAGTGTCCTGCTTGCATTCTTAGAAAGAAAGGGTGGGAGGATTATAAAAACTCTATATAATCCTCTTTGGTAGTAATCATACATAAAAATTCGTAATCCTTACCATAACATGCCTCATAGTAATGAGCGATGCTAGATGGTATATACAAAAAATCACCTTTTTTAGCATGAAACTCTTTGTCACCAATTATAACTTTTGCTTCCCCATCTAAAACAAATTGTTGATGTTGAATTTTATTTGTGTGTTTAGGCATACTACCACCAGCTTCTATTTTTATCTTTCTTACTAAAAAGTCCTTTTCCTCCTTAGGACTTAAAATAGAGATAGAAGATTTTTGAGTTTTAGGAATGGAACATTTTTCAAAATTTTCACTATTTTTACAAAACATAATTTTCTCCAATGGATTTTTTTATAATCTGACCTTACGCACTATAAGCACAACTAGGTGATAAAAGTTGCACTCTAATGCAAGGAAGTATAGCAAAATTGTAGTTATTCTACTATGAAGCTGTACTGACGCAGCAGTAGGGTGCAAATTTTATCATCCTACGGACAGAATGATAAAGCACCATCTGCTTCGTTAGTTTACTTTCACCGTAGCTTTGGCTACGCTAAAAGTAAACTGCCTTGCATATAGTGCTTTCTCATTCTGCCTAGGTGTGTTTATAGTGCGTAAGGTCAGATTATAATTTTAGCCTATTTACTAACTATTTACAAATAGTTAAAAAACTGTTTAGTACTTAAGAGTATACTTTCATTACCAAGACAAAAACCTCCTTTTTGTAGATAGAACGAAATTATAGCTTCTGGGATGCCCGCCCCGGAAGCTTTTTTTTTGGATAATTTTATAAATAGTAAAAATTACTATTGACAAATCTTTCTTAGTTATGATATAATTCATCAAATATTTTAAAAGGATAGAGTAATGAGACAGTACGAGAGTTATAAGTGTCAAAAGTGTGGAAATGTGGTAGAGGTACAAAATGTAGGTGGCGGCACTTTAGTATGTTGCGGAAGTTCTATGGAGTGTATTACTGAAAACCTAACGGCTGTTAATCTTTTAAAGGCTTTTGCAGGGGAATCTCAAGCTAGAAATAAGTATGAGTACTTTGCCAAAGTTGCACAAAAAGAGGGATTAAGAGATATAGCTGAGCATTTTCAAAGAGCAGCGAATAATGAGAAAAAACACGCCAAGATGGAGCTAGAGCTTTACAATAAAATGGTTCATAATCTAGAAAATGGTTTTGGAGATACAAAAGTAAATCTTCAAATGGCAATAGATGGTGAAAACTATGAAAATACAACTATGTATCCAGACTTTGAAGCAATAGCAAAAGCCGAAGGATATAAAGACGCTGCAACTCTTTTTAAAAATATAGGCAAGATTGAAGTTGAGCATGAAAAGATGTACAAAGCTCTTCTAAAAAGACTTGAAAATGGTGAAGTATTTGTTAGTGAAGATGGTGAAGAGGCTTGGATTTGTGAAGTTTGCGGACATATTCACTATGGGAAAAAAGCTCCAAAGGCATGTCCAGTTTGTAAGCATCCACAAGACTACTTTTCAAGATTTTATGATTTTAAATAATCTGCTTTAGTATAACTTTTAGAGCAAATATGCTTAATGAGTTTCCGACGAGCTTATAGGAGTTTCTTCTTGTAAGCTCCTTTGGAAATTTGAAATTTTCTCCAAATCCTAAAAGATTTGCTATTTCAATTGGTTCAAAAAATCTAACTCCATCTTTGCACTCAATATAAGATCCAGAATACATATAAGATTTTCCATAAGATGATGTAAAGCAGGTAGTGTATGAGTCTTTTTCATCTATTTTTAAAATTCTAAAGCCATTTGAAAATCTATTTAATTTTTCTTCTGGAATCAAATGTGGCTTTTGGGGTTCAATCAGAAAATCTTTTAGTTCTTTACTGTAATTTACTTTTTTAATTTTGCAAAGTTTCTCTTTAGATGCAACAAGATAATATCTAGGACGCCTATTTGGAATTCCTAGTTCACTAGGACAGAGTAAAACTTCATTTATGTTATATTTAAGCTTTTTTAGAGTGTTTAGAAGCAGTTCCCTCGCATTTGAATTTTTAAAGCCTACCACATTTTCAAAACCTATAAAAAAGGGTGGGTTGATCTCGATAGATTCTAAAATTTTTAAAAAACTTTTTGTTCTATTATCAAGTAGATCTCTCTTTTTTCCTTTAGTGGTGTATGGTTGACAAGGAGGAGACATCCACAAAAAATCAATATTTTCTAAAAAAGTAGCATTGAACTGCTCTAAATTAAATTTTTTTGATTTATGTAAGAAGTTTAAATTATGGGCACCTCTAAAAACCCTAGCACATCTCAGCACTGCATAGGAGTTTACAATCAAGGCACTCTTTTGAAGCCCTAGCTAAAGCTAAGGCGAAAAAGAGTAACGAAGAGTGTAAGCTCCTATGCAGTGCCTAAAGGGAGGGATAAAAAAAGCGATATTGCAAAAAACTTTTTATCACCGTAGCTTCAGCTACGCTTCAAAAAAGATTTTTCACAATCTCATCTTTTTTTATCCCTCTGAGATATGCTAGGGTTTATAG
>JALSLU010000040.1 GCA_026988125.1 Sulfurospirillum sp. | reverse complement strand
GGCTTTTGTGGCACTTGATTACGGTGTTACACCTCCTCACCATAGCTACGGCTATGACTCGTCGGTGTGCCTTGCACTCAAATGCCACAAAAACCACTCAGGGTATCTTATGGTGCGTAAGGTCAGTTAAAATGGGAGGGTTTCCCCTCCCATAAAAATACTACTTAATCAACTTCTCCTTAAAACTTGCAAACTTCTCTTTTAGCTCATCAAAGAGTTTTTCAGCTCTATTTTTACCCTTTATCTCTTTTTCAACCGCTTCTATTTTTTCATTTAGCACCTTATAAGTTACATCACTATCGCTCAAATATCCAAGAGCCTCAGCAACTCTTAACTCCTCTTTTGCAGATTCAAGATGTTTTAGTGCTTGCTCTTTATCTTTTTTAGCAATTTTACTAGCAGCCTCTATTAGGGCTTCAGCTTTTAATAGTGGAATTGGTACTACTACTACCTCTTCTACCATAGTACTTAGTGCAGTGTGCAAGGTGGCTTTTGCGCTGTCTATTTTTCCATCATGAATGTACTTAGCAGCCAACTTAAGCGCATCAGGGTATGAAACTAGAGGTAGATTAACACTTATAATGTTGATCTCACTAGCTAGACTTGAGAGAAGCTTTCTTGCCTCTTGAACTTTGCCATCATCAAGTAAATCTTTTACCAACTCAACACTTTTCTTTACATCCTTAGCACTACCCACATACTCCAAAGCACTAACACTTGCATCTATTGGAAGAAGTTTAGGAGCATCTTTTTTTGCCATAATAACTTCAAGTTTTCCTATGGCACTCTCTAGGTCTTTAATAGCTAAATCTTTTTTATTTTGTTCTAAATCAACTAGAACTTTCTTTGTAAGTAAAACTGAATTTAGAGCCTCTTTTACAATCTTTACATTTGAGTCTCTTGCTTGAGTTTTTGCATTTTGAAGAGCATCACTTTTAACCTCATTTGAAGTTTGAGCTAAAAGAGAGCTACAAAGCAATCCTGCTGTTACTAAAGAAATCACTAACTTTCTCATTTTTCCATCCTTTTGAATTTTTTATTAGTGAAATTTTAGTGTAATTAACTCAAGTTTTTTGCTACTTTAGTTGCAATATAACTATTTTTTGGCAAAGTGTGGATTTAGTTTTAAAAGAATCAAATCTGCTAAGATATTTCCTACTAAGGTTAAAAAGGATGAAATTATCAATATACCCATAATCACAGGATAGTCCCTACTAAGAGCACTTTGATAAAACAAAAGCCCCATACCGTCTATGGCAAAAATAGACTCTAAGATTACACTACCCCCTATAAGTCCAGGCAGACTAAGTCCAAGCATAGTTATAATAGGCGGTGAAATATTTGGCAAAATAAAATAGCGAAATAATTTTCTGCCCTCTATGCCTCTTGAGAGTGCAAAGGAGATATAATCACTCTTCAAAACACTTACTGTTAAACTTCTTATATACATACTAAGACTTCCAATTCCTCCAAAAACCATAACAAATATAGGCAAAACCAAATGCCAAGAAAAATCCAAATAGTACTCCAAAGTACCATCCTTGACATCCGTTGAGTAAAGCCCGGAAATTGGAAACCATCCTAACTCAACACTAAAGATTATTATCAAAAGAAGTGCTAAATAAAATGATGGCATCGCATATGAGATTAGTGAGAACTGTTTTGTAAGTTTGTCAAATTTTGAATTCATCTTTAAAGCAGATTTTACTCCCAAATATGCAGAAATTAAAAAAACCAATACCAAAGAGATTATATTTAACAATAAAGTTATAGGAAGTCTTGAGAGTATCTCATCTTTCACACTTGCCCCACTTGCAAATGATATCCCAAAATCTAGTCTCATTATAGCATAAATCCATGAAAAAAATTGCTCTATTAGAGATTTATCTAATCCATAAACCCTTTTTAGTTGTTCAATAGATTCAGGGGTTATATTTGGATTTAGCTCACCACTAGCAAAAAAAGAGTTTGGAGCAAGATGAATTGCTCCAAATGAGATAATAGATATAATAAAAAGCATAAGCACTACATAGGTGATCTTTTGTAGCACAACTTTTAACATTTTACTTTTTTAAATCCCAAGCCAATTTGGTTTTGCCATCTTCATCTTTTGAAGCCATTCCCATACCCATTATGTTATAGCCACAATCTACATAGTGAACCTCTCCTGTAACTCCACTTGCTAAATCGCTTAGTAGATACATTCCACTCTTTCCAACCTCATCAGTGGTAACATTTCTTCCAAGAGGTGCATTTATCTCATTCCAATTGAGTATCATCCTAAAGTCACCTATGCCACTTGCTGCTAAAGTCTTTATAGGGCCTGCACTTATGGCATTTACTCTAATCTGTCTTTTTCCGCAATCAACCGCCAAGTACCTTACACTCGCTTCAAGCGCAGCTTTTGCAACACCCATAACATTGTAATGAGGTATATACTTTGGACCTCCTAAATAGGTCAAGGTTAAGATTGAGCCACCATCATTTAGTACTGGCATAACGGCCCTGCTAAGAGAGACTAAGGAGTAAACTGAAGTCCCCATAGCTATATCAAACGCCTCTCTTGTAGTATCTATAAAATCTCCAGCCAAAGCCTCTCTTGGAGCAAAAGCTACTGAGTGAACCACAAAATCAATTTTGCCAAAATCCTCTTCCAAAGATTTAGTCAAACTCTCTAAATGCTCTGGATTATTTACATCTAGCTCATAAACCTTATCAGATTTAAACTCACTAGCAATTGGTCTAACCCTTTTTTCTAGCTGTTCGTTCAAGTATGTAAAAGCTAGATCAGCACCTTGCTCAAAACAAGCCTTTGCAATCCCATATGCTATTGATTTATTGTTTGCAATTCCAACAATAAGACCTTTTTTGCCCTTCATTATCATTTTAGCTCCTCATTTGCTATTTTAATCATCTCTATAAAATTCTCCACATTCCAACTAGCACTACCAACCAAAACTCCATCACAACTCTTAAGTCTTAAAATTTCAGCTATATTTTCAGCCTTAACACTTCCACCATATAAAAGTGGTCTATCTATGTCCTCTTTTAAAAAACTTAGAGTATTTTCTATCTCTTCAAGTGGTGCACTTCTGCCCGTTCCAATCGCCCAAACTGGCTCATAAGCAATAATTAGCTTTTCGTACTTTAAATCAATACCCTCAAGCTGATTCCACAAATAATCCAATACAGCCAACGAACCACCAGCCCATACTGTTTGAGGCTCCCCAATACAAAAAATTATCTCTACATTTTTAGCCTTTGCGAAATCAAATTTTTCTTTTATAAGCTCATTAGATTCACCTAGTATTGATCTTCTCTCTGAGTGCCCAACCAAAAGCGAGTCTATCTTGAACTCTTCTAACTGCTCAAATCCAATCTCTCCTGTGAAAGAGCCATATTGGGCTGGATAAAAGTTTTGTGCTCCTATCTTTATATTTTTACTCAAATCAAAACAATCTAAAGCAGAAGATGGCGGATAGATTCTTACATCCACACTTAAGTTCTTTGCAAAATCAGCTACCTTTGAGACAAATTCTCGTGTACTCTTTCTTGTGTGGTTTGTTTTAAAGTTTGATGCTATTATCATTCTTCATCCCTACTATATAAAGGCTTAACTCCTGGTAACTCTTTTCCCTCAATCAGCTCCAAACTAGCTCCACCGCCAGTAGATATAAAGGTCATCTCATCAGCATCGCCTGCTCTTGCTA
>JALSLU010000039.1 GCA_026988125.1 Sulfurospirillum sp. | reverse complement strand
AAGCACCATCTGCTTCGTTAGTTCACTTTCACCGTAGCTTTGGCTACGCTAAAAGTAAACTGCCTTGCATATAGTGCTTTCTCATTCTGCCTAGGTGTGCTTATAGTGCGTAAGGTCAGATAATCACTCTTCATACTTGGCTTTTTTAGTTCTGTAAACTTTCTTGCTTTTAGAGGTGCCGTCCATGCATCTATTGTGTATTTTCTTTTATATAGTTTAAAGTATGGTTAATGATACAAATTAATCTCTCGGTATATATCAAGACTTCATCAAATACTTCTACTAAATCATCCTCAATATACTCATGTGCAATTGTATTTCTCACATCTTTCATAATTCTTAACTCTTCAATATCTTCAAAAAGTCCTCTTTTGTGAGCGTTATTGACCACATCAACAAGAGTTCCTTGATTTTCAAACTCATACGCATCAAGTGTTCTAAAAATTTTTCTTATTAAAAAATCTATCCCCCTGCTGTATCTGCTACATAAAGTTTCAAACTTTCCAAATTCATCTACTGAGTACTCTTTTTTTATGCCTATCTTTTTGCACTCTTGAAAAGATACCTCTATCCAAAAGAGTTGCTTTTCTAGAAGCTTTTTATCTTGGATCAATTTTTCACGCATCATAACAATATAGCCTTTGAGAGTATATGTTTCACAAAAGGGTTTCTAAACTCACCATCATCAAGCAAGATATCTAACTTTTGTTCACCAAAATGTTTAAAAAACTCTATCCTCAAAAGCCTTATCTCTTTTTTTGTCAACTCATTAGAAACGACAAGCAAATCTATATCTCCACCTTTTGTTCTATCATCAACTCTGCTTCCAAACAGATACAATTTTGCATCTTTAGAGAGATTTTGTAATTTATTTTTCAATACCCTTATTTGCCCATCACTAAGTCTCATTTTATCGTCACCTTTAAGATATTCACAACTCTGCTAAACATCAACTATCACTATTAAATATATCTCTCGTAAAAACTTTCTCTTTTACATCCATTATAGCACTCTCTAGTCTATTTGCAACTATTATGTCGCTCATCTTTTTAAACTCATCTAAATCTTTAATCACTTTTGAGTTGTAAAAACTCTCCTCTTTTAAAACTGGCTCATACACGACAACCTCTATGCCTTTAGCTTTTACTCTTTTCATGATTCCTTGTATGGCACTACTTCTAAAGTTATCACTTCCACTTTTCATAACTAAGCGATATATGCCAACTCTACCTGTTGGAAACTTTGAATCGGATTGTAACCTTTGTATGATTTGATCAGCTATAAAATCTTTTCTTGTTCTATTTGCATCTACTATGGCTTGCATTATATTGCTCGGAACATTTTGATAATTTGCAAGTAACTGTTTGGTATCTTTTGGCAGACAGTATCCTCCATAACCAAAACTTGGATTGTTGTAGTGTGTGCCTATCCTTGGGTCTAATCCTACACCTTTAATGATTTGCTCAGTATTAAGATCGTGACTCATGGCGTAAGAGTCAAGTTCATTAAAAAATGCTACTCTCATAGCAAGATAAGTGTTTGCAAATAGTTTTATAGCTTCTGCTTCACTCGAATCGGTTAGGAGTATATCTATGGGATCTTTTTTAGCTCCCTGTTTTAAAAGATTTGCAAATGTTTCAGCCCTATTGCTTTGCTCTCCTACTATGATTCTGCTTGGATAGAAGTTATCATACAAAGCCTTTCCCTCTCTTAAAAATTCTGGAGAGAAGATGATGTTTTTGGTATTGAACTCCTGTCGAAGTTTTTTTGTATAGCCAACTGGTATGGTTGATTTTATAACCATAGTTGCATTCGGATTTATCTCTAAAATATCTTTTATAACCGCCTCTATACTTTTTGTGTTGAAATAGTTGGTTTGTGGATCATAGTCTGTTGGAGTTGCTATGATGATAAAATCTGCTCCTTTGTATGCCTCTTTTTTATCGGTAGTTGCTTTGAGGTTACCACTTTGCAAAACTTTTGGAAGATACTCTTCTATCTCTTTATCTTCTATGGGAGATACGCCTCTGTTTATCATCTCGACTTTTTGAGGAATTATATCTAGTGCTACAACCCTGTTGTGTTGTGCTAAAAGAACAGCATTACTCAATCCTACATATCCAGTTCCTGCTATGACTATTTTCAATTCAACTCCTCTGGTTCTCTTTTAAACATCAAAGTAGATTTCAATTCTATCTACACCATAAATTGTACTATGATAGCAATTTATTTTTCCTTATAACCATCAGGATTTTTAACCTGCCAATTCCAACTATCTTTACACATATCTAGTAGATTTTTCCTAGCCTTCCATCCCAAAATCCTTTCAGCTAAAGCTGGATCCGCATAGCATTTTGCTACATCCCCTTCTCTTCTTGAAGTAATTTTATAAGGAATTTTTTTTTCACTTACTTTTTCAAAGGTCTTAATAACATCTAAAACAGAATACCCATGACCAGTTCCAATGTTAAAGACCGAAAACTCTGAACTAAATTTATGTGAATTTAGATACTCTATCGCTTTTACATGTGCATCTGCTAAATCTACTACATGTATGTAGTCTCTAACACCCGTGCCATCATGCGTATCATAATCATTTCCAAATACACTCAAACACTCTCTTTTTCCTACTGCTACTTGAGAAATAAATGGCATAAGATTATTTGGTATACCATTTGGATCTTCTCCAATATAACCGCTTTTATGGGCTCCTACAGGATTGAAGTATCTCAAAATAACTATCTTAAATGAGTTATCAGCAATGTATAGATCATTTAGAATTCTCTCTATCATATATTTTGATGTTCCATAAGGATTGGTTGTGCCACCAACTGAAAAACTCTCCACTATAGGCGTTGTTTTAGGATCACCATAGACTGTTGCTGATGAACTAAAAACAATCTTTTTACATTCAAATTTTTTCATACACTCAAGAAGTCTTATAGTTCCAACTACATTATTATCATAATACTCCAAAGGCTTCCTAACAGACTCCCCAACTGCCTTTAAACCTGCAAAATGGATTACTGAATCTATGCTATATTTTTCAAATACCTCTTCTAGTTTTTGCAGATCTCTTATATCTCCTTTTTCATATACTACATCTCTATCTATAATTTTAGATACTCTTTCGATAGCCTCTTCTGAAGAGTTTGAAAAGTTATCGTACACTATAAAATCATAATTTGCCATTGCTAACTCAACCAAAGTGTGAGTACCAATA
The DNA here is from genome assembly GCA_026988125.1 of Sulfurospirillum sp. Taxonomy (GTDB): domain Bacteria; phylum Campylobacterota; class Campylobacteria; order Campylobacterales; family Sulfurospirillaceae; genus Sulfurospirillum_A. Next base: position 526 of record JALSLU010000039.1, on the reverse strand, counting down.
TAACCGGCTCCCCCTGTAATTAGTATCATAGTTTCTCCATTCTATAATCTTTCATAAAAGTAATTAGTAGCCTCCACAAAACCATCTACACTTCCACAATCAAATCTTTTACCTTTAAATTTGTAGGCTATTACTTTTCCTCTTTTTGCCATCTCTAAAAGGGCATCGGTTATTTGAATCTCTCCGCCTTTTCCCGGTTTTGTCTCTTGGATGATTTCAAATATATCTGGAGTGAGTATATAGCGACCTATTATTGCTAGGTTACTAGGTGCATCTTTTGGCTCTGGTTTTTCTACCATAGTGCTTACTCTGTAGGTATCGTCTGAGTTATCTACCAAATGACCTGAGATTACCCCATACTTACTCACCTCCTCTTTTGGAATCTCCTCTATAGCAACTACACAGCAGTTATACTTTTCATAAACCTTTACCATTTGTGATAAGACTCCAGCATCCTCGCTTGAGCATAGATCATCTGCTAAAATTACTGCAAATGGTTCATCTCCTATAAGAGGGCTTCCTGTTA
>JALSLU010000038.1 GCA_026988125.1 Sulfurospirillum sp. | reverse complement strand
CTTTGAGTTTTTTTTAAATGGTACTGTACAGTACGAAGATGTACTCCTAATGCTCTTGCTATCTTTCTTTGCTCCATTTTCTCTTCAAAGAGTTTATATATAAGTTCTATCTGCTCTCCTAAAAGGGGTCAGGGCCAATGCCGTTTAGTTAAGCGCCAAACCCCTTTAAGCAAGCCATTCAAAATATCATAAAAGTTGGAACAGTTATTGTTTGTATTGCATAAAAACATAAGTGAGGCACAATTGAAAAAAAAACATAACATTAATGCAATCCATTCGAACCAAGATATTGTCAGATGATTAAGCATAAAAGGGTCAGGGCTAAACTCTAAACTTTTTATACTTACAGAGAATGCATGAATGCTTTTTATAGTTTTTCTAGGTATAAAAGCTTAAAAAATAACAAACAAGAGAGTATCATATCTCCAATCTTCGTACCTTTTTTCCTTAATTATAGCAAAAAGTTTAGAGTTTAGCCCTGACCCCTTGCTGTTTAGTTCAACATATGAAAGGGTAGGGGATTTTGGTTATTCAGGATTAGTTAAGAAATTAGGACTAGCCCATCATCGGTAATTTTATATATTTTATCTACTATTTTATCTATAAATTCTCTGTGATGTGATACTATAATGATGCTTTTGTCGATTTGTTGTAAGATTTTTACAAGTTTTAACTGCATATCTTCATCTAGGCCATTTGTTGGTTCATCTAGTAGCATAAGTTTTGGCTCATTTACTAAAACACCCGCTAGGGCTACTAGTTTTTTCTCTCCGCCTGAGAGATTATAAACAATTTTGTCCTGAAGATTAGAGATGTTAAAATCTTCTAGCATCATTTTTGCTTTTAAGTAAGCTTTTTCTTTTTCTATTCCCTCATTTAAGAGTCCAAAAGCTACATCATCTATGACCACTGGGCATAAAAATTGATTATCAGAGTCTTGAAAAAGATAGCCTATAAAATCTCTTACGCTTTTATAATCGGCTAGTGAGTCTATTTTTTGATGAAAAAGTTCCAGCTCACCACCACTTCTGCTTTTAACTCCAGCTATAATATCCAAAAGAGTTGTTTTTCCACACCCATTTGCCCCCACAATCGCAATCTTCTCTTTGTGTGATAGGTTTAGATTTATATTTCTTATCTCTTTGTTTTCGCCAATCTTATAGGAAAAGTTTTTTAAATTTAACGAACAACTCATATATTTACCTTTATAATTTTTAAAAATATAGATGCCAACACAAAACAAAGTAGCACTAAATCCATCTTTGTTACGCTATTTTCACCTGCGTAATAGATTTTGCCACCAAAATTTCTTAGTATCATAGCTTTTTTTAACTTATCTGCCCTTTCAAAACATTTTACCACTAGCATACCGACGATATTTGCATAGATTTTATATGTAAAAAGAGTAGTTTTTCTCTTAAAGTGCCTCACTAGCAGAGCTTTTTTTATGATTTGGAACTCATTTTTGATTATAAATATGAATTTTGCTACAAAGAAAAAAAGAGTACTGAGTTTTGTAGGTAGCCCCAAAGAGCTAAGTGATGCAGTTATTTCAAATATGTCTCTTTTGTCAAATAGTAAAAATGTAAAAAACAGTATGGCATTTGCTCTTACAAATATAAGCAGGGCTAGATTGTACTCCTTGCTTAGTACTGCACTCAAAGAGACAAGAAGGATGAAGATATTTAAAAAAAGAAGCTTTTTAAAAGATGGTAAAATAGACTTTGGTTTAACTAGGGCTAAAAAAAGTGGAGCTAGGAGCATACTTAGCCATATCTCTTTAAAAAAAGCTAAACCAAAGCTATATAGTAAAATGCTTATAAAAGCAAATCTTAGTGAAATCACCTCTTTTTAAAAACCTTCAAAAGAAAAAATATACCAAACAATATACCAAATGCCAAGAGTATCTTTTTGTAATCTAAGTTTTTGTCCTCAGTTAGAGGATCATTTTCACTCTCATAAGATACCTTGTTTTTATGCCCCATGGAGGCAATTACTTCTATGTCCATATTTTTTGTTTTAAAAGGCAGAGTTGCCTCACCTTTTTCATCTGTCTTGCCTGAAGCTATAACCTTTCCATCTTTATCTAGTGCATTAACTTCACAGTTTTGACAAAATGAACTCTTTGTATAGTATGCTTTTACATGTAGGTTTTTGCCATCGTCGTCAGCTAATATATAGAGTCTATGTGCAAAAACAGAAGAGATCATAATTATACTTAGTAAAAAAATTCTCATGCTAAACTTCCTCTAAAAACTTTTGGATAAACTTTTTGCAAAAAGTTGATTGCAAACATTGTGATAATTCCTTCTATAGCCATTATAGGCACATTTGATACAAAAGCCAACCTTGCAACATCATAAAATGCCTCACCATTTAGAGCTAAAGTTAGTGATAGCATAAGAGCTGATAGAGCAACTGAGCCAAATCCTACAAAAAAGTATTTTATGTTATTTAGTAGAATGTTATCAAATTTTACCTTTAACAGATAGTAAACTATGACTCCTGGAAGTGCTATGTTTAGAGTATTGACCCCAAGAGTTGTGATGCCACCAAATCCAAAAAGCACACCTTGGAGTAAAAGAGCCACACCAATAGCCAAAAATGCCCTTATACCCAAAATAGCCCCAATAATTCCATTTAAAACAAGATGGATAGATGCCGGACCGATGGGTACATGTATAAAGGAGCCTATAAAAAACAGTGCCGAAAACACTGCCACTAGAGGAATCTCTTCATTTTTTAGAGTCTTTAGAGCATAGGCTACAAAAGCGGTGGAGATAACTGCTCCACCTATCAATATCTCCGGATTGAGTACACCTTCACTTATATGCATTATTTCATCTCGTAAGTTTTTACCCAGATAACAGCACCAAGCTCAACCGGATACTCTTTACCATCTTTTTTGACTGTAACATCATCCTCCATTAGTGCTGCAAATCCCCACCAGCCATCTTTTGGCATAGCATAGGTAAATACACCGTTTTTATCTGCTTTTATAACTTGAGTTATGTGATTTTCCGTTGGTGCTTTGTAGCCTCTGTTGTTCATATACTCAACTTCAATCTCCGCATAAGGAACTGGCTCTCCTTTGTAGTAAACAACACCACTAAAAACATTTCCTTTATAAAGACTATATGGGCGACTAAGCGGAACAATTTCAGCCTTTAGTCCAGTTTTTGCATCCCAACCCTCACCGGCATAGTGAACATCTACTATGGCTTTAGTTATGTGCCTTATAAATTTGCCTTCACTTGGCTCAAAGTAGGGCTTTGGATCAACAAAAAATATATAATCACCCATCTCTTTAAATTTTCCACTATATTTCCAAGCTTGATACTTTCCGTCTATCTTCCTGCTCTCAAGTTTATCTGTAAGTAAAACTTTTTTTCCATCTAAAAAATAACCAAACTCATTTGGTTTTTCCATATTCATAGCCTTTTGCTCAAAAGGGTGAATAAACTCAACTTTAACACTATGTTTTTTCATATCGCTCACGACATCACTCTCTGGTAACACAACTCCAAAATGTGCCTGAAGCATGGTTGCAGTAATAATTGCACCCGCCATTGGTAATACTTTCAAATTATTCTCCTTATGTAGTATTATTTATTTACAAATCGTATTATGACAATAAGAGGCTTAATTAATTATTAAAACTAAGACAAATTTAAAATTAGTATTTTTGGACTATAGTTTTACAATGATAGCAAATATTTAATAGCATTAATATAGCTTTTATTGGAAGGGTTTTTGTCTTTATAAGCTATATCAAAAGCTGTACCATGATCGACT
>JALSLU010000037.1 GCA_026988125.1 Sulfurospirillum sp. | reverse complement strand
TGCAAAGTCTAAGGCTATGAGTGAGCTCTCTTTTGATTCTCAGTTGGTGGTTGATCAAATCTCTGCTATGATGTACGATAGAGTTCCAAATGCAGTTTGGGGTTATGAAGCAAATCAAACAAATAGAACCCAAATCTTTAGTATAATGAGTAGTCAAAATTTTAAAATTGTAGAGTGGTATGGGATTGCTGTTGAGAGTTTGAGAGCGGGAGACTATACTGGATTTGTCGATATGGATAACTCTAACAAAGATAGTAGTACTATAAAAACTTATGGCATAAATGGAAGCGATATAAACAATACTTTTGAAAAAAAATTTAATTCAATCATAAACGATTCTGATCTAGCTTTAATATTTGCTGGTAGCTTTGATACCGGGGGAGAGGTAAATGAATATAATGTAAGCTCTATTGGAGGTAATAACATAACCTTACAACCTACTCCAGAAGAGATTTATGAAAAGTACTACTTAGTAGATAGTGCCTATGCAATTGCTAGAGGTGAAGATACAAACTGCTCAAATATTACCAATAAAAAGGACAATACCCTTTATCTTTTTTATAACTATAGACCTTGGAAGAGAGATACAATGTGCGATGGCAATGTAACGACTCTTTCAGATGAGACAAAGGGATTTGAAGTTGGAATAGTAAACAATAGCATATATTTCAATCTTTCACTAACTAGAGAGATAAGAGGAAGTGGAAATAGTGTTACTATCTCAAAACAGAAGGTAGTTTACTGATGAGAAGAGCATTTGGACTACTTCAGGCACTATTGGTGATAGTTATGGTAAGTGGAATAATGACTATAGCTATGAAGTATGCTACAGTTACGGTAAAGCAGACTAAGGATTTATACATCAAAGAGAGTGCTGAGATGTTTTTGGATAGTGCAGTGGAGTTAGCAATCTTAGCAATTCAGGGTTATGAGAGAAATGCTACAAATGGGTGCTTACACGAGGTCAATATAACTTCTGTTGATAAAAGATTTAGGGCTGATATAAACATAAGTAGGTATTTTTTGTATGAAAATCCTTGGAATTGCGATAGAAATCAAATAATACAGACAGAGGATTCACATGGATTTGTTATGTTTGATGTTCGGGTTGAGTCAAATGAGTCTCATCCAAAGAATGCTGGAGCTAAGATAGTGTTATATAGAAGGACACTTCAAAGGCCATGAGAAATAATTTTAAATCAAAATATTCAATACTCAAAACTAACCATGTGGAATTTTTAAGTAGCGGTTTTACTATGGTTGAGATAATCTTTGTTATAGTTATAATAGGCATCCTGGCTTCTATTGGAACCTCAATTTTTCCAGATAATAGACTCTATGAGTACAGCAGTAAAGTTACTATGAATTTAAAAAAGAAACAGAAAAATGCCATAGGCTATGACATACATGGATTCAATGTAACCCCTTGGACTAAGGAGGATGAGCGTACATGTATGAATTTAAATGAAACTGATTTGCTTGGAGAGAGTTTGAGTTTGGTTAGGGTAGATATTGGTGGAGGCGCAAATGAGAACGATAAACTATGTTTTGATGAGTATGGCAGACCTTATATACATGAGGAACAAAGATTGCTTACTGAAGAGATAAACATAACGATAAATTACAATAACAACAATAAAACCATTTTAGTTTATCCTTATAGTGGTTATGTTAAAATAAATCAGTAAAATTAAAGGATTTGTATGGGTAGCATTTCTCAACAGATAAATTTTATAAATCCTTCTGATCTATCCTGCATATCGTTTGATGGCAAAGAGTTTACTAGTGAGTGCAAGAAGAGATCATTTATAGGTTCAAGACTTAAGTATAGTGATCTTATTTTACATAGCTTTAAGCTTCCATCAAATACTAATAGTGAAGAGTTAGCATCTATAGTTGAGATAAAGATGTATGAAGAAGCGGGTTTAGATTTAGAAAAAAAGTATCATATTTCATATATAAAAAAAGAGTTGGATTTTGAAGAAAACTTTCTTATAGAAGCAGTTGCTGTTGAGATTAATAGAGCTTCTAAACATCTTAAAAATATAGTTCATAAAACAAAGTACATAGACTTTTTAGCACTCCCTTTTTTATCTTTTTCTACATTATATAAAAACAAAATACTATTGCCAAAAAATGATATTTTTATCTACATTGATGAAGATGATTCATTTATAACACTTTATAAGGATGGAAAGTATATTTCATCAAAAAGCACAACAACCATTGAAGAGATGGTAAAAAACTTAAATTCAATTGGCTATGAAACTACTTCAAATAACCTATTAAAGATTTTAACTGAAAAGGGCTTAGATATCTCACTTTATGAAAGAGGTAGTGGGGCAGTATATAATCAGATTGAGTCTGAATTTGTAAAAATTTTTACAAAGATTAATGACATAATACTTTATAATAGAAGTATCTTTGGATTTGAAAATGCGCAAAGAATATTTTTATGCACAAAGTACGGAAAGATTAATGGCTTAGATGGTTTTATACAAAACTTTGGGTTTGAAAATGTAGAGGTTTCAGATTTTAATTTTTTTGCTCAAAAATTTGAAAAAAATTTTTTAGATTATGTAACTTTATCATATATTTACGATGAAATTTTATGTGACAATCAAAGTCATAATATTGATATTTTTCCAAGAGAGAAGCCTTTTTATAGAAAAACGGTAGGTAAGTATATAATATCTGCTTCTATTATTTTATTATTAGCAATAGCATTTGTTTCAAGTTTGTATTATGAGATAGATAGACTATCACAGAAGAAAAAAGATTTAGAAGTTAAGTTGGAAAAGATTGAGAAAGTCGCAAAAAAAATAAAGCAGAAAATTTTAGTTTTAAAGAAAGATATAGAAACTTTAAATAAAAAAGAGCAAGAGATTGATATAAAACTTAAAAATATCAATCAGAGTCTAAATAGTTTAGAGAGTATAATCATTAGAAAAAACTATAGTAGTGATTTTATTTTAAAAGTAAATGCCCTTTTAAAAAAGTATAATTTAGCAACTACAAAAGTGACTCTTTCTGGTGGTGATTCAATGATTATTGATATAGTTGCTGAACCATATAAGAGAGATAATATTGCAAAATTTATGGAAAGCTTACTTAAAGAAGGTTTTGTTGGAGTTAAAACAGATGAAATCATATCTGATGAACAAATATATACAAGTACTATAGAGATAAAAAAATGAATAAGTTAGAAAATTTTTTGAAAATAGCTGATACAAAACAAAAAACTATGATAATTTTATCTTTTCTACTAATTTTGGGGTTGGTTTTAAATGAAATAGTTCCACCACTTTTGCTCAAAAAAGAGAGGTTAGATGCAGATACAAGATCTTTGGAACTAAAGATAGCAAAGAACAGTATAAAGAAATTCAATCTAAAACTTAAACAAATTCAAAAAGAAATTTTAACTAAAAGGGAAGTTTTAGAAAAAAAGCAAGAGGATATAAACTATATAGCTTCAAAAGTCTATGAGATAAAATATGTTTTATTTGATGATTTGAAGTGGACAGAGTTTCTTAATGATATTTTGAAATATAGTTTAGAGAGAAATATTAAGAATTTAGTAATAAAAAATAAAAGCGTCAATAAAGCTACTGAGCTTTTTTTAAAGCATAAAAAAAATGTTCAAGTTAGTGGTGTTGGAAGGTATAGAGATATACTTTTATTCTTACAATACATTGAAAATCTGGATGTTTTAGTAGCTATAAATAAAATAGATTTAGAACAGTCTAATGATAAAAAAGTTTTATTTGATTTAGAATTAAATGTTTATGGAGTTGAATTATGAGGATTTTATTTATGGCGTTGATTTTAGGAATAAATTTTCTTTATTCTTCAACTGATGAAATAAAAAAAATTGATTACTTAATCCACTATAACTCTAAACATAATTTAAAAGCTGTTAAATACGATCCATTTTTTAAGGCACAAAAAGTTATTAAAAAGGCAATTGTTAAAAAGAAACAGAGTTATAATTTTTTTCTATCTTCTATTTTAAATAATAAAGCTTTTATAGGATCTAAGTGGTATGGTGTGGGTGATAAAATAAATAATTTTAAAATAATAGCTATTGAAAAAGATGCAATATTGGCTAAAAAAAATAGAAAAATTATTAAAATTGGATTTTACAAAAGTAAAAAACTACTAAGAGTAAAGGAAAAATAGCAATGAAAGTAAAAGTTGTCAGTCTAATGTTGGTTTTGTTTATTGTTAATCTTAGTGCAAATTGTGATAATAAATTTTTTTCATTTAGTGTAAAAGATTTCAATAACCAAAGTATCTCAATTATGGATATTTTGGAGAATATATCTAACGAATGCCAAATGTCAATAGTATTTGAAGATAGTAATGTAAAAAACAGACTAAATAAAAAGTTAAACTATATAAATGTAACAGATTTTTCTTTAAGAAATCTCTTAGATTTAATTTTAAGTGAAAACAATATATTTTATTCATTAGAAAATGAAAATAAAATTTTAAAAGTTGCAACTTTTAAAACAAAAACATATTTTATTGATTATGTAAGTTTTAGTGAAAGAAAAAGCACAACAAATAAGGTTATAAAAACCGGCTCATCAAGTGGTACATCAGATGGTGGTTCAGATTCTACAACTATGGATTATACTTCCGAATTTAAGTTTTGGGATAAAATAGCTGATGAAATTGGTTATATTTTAGATAGAGATGAAGATAATTTAAAAATTAAATCAAAAGTTTTAATAAATCAAGAAGCGGGAATGCTTACAGTAACAGGTACCAAAAAACAGATCGACAGAGTAGATAAATATATAAAATCATTAATGATGAGACTTCACAAAGAGATTTTATTAGATGCAAAAATTATTGAGGTTACATATAGCAAGGATAAAACTGAAGGAATTAACTGGAAAAATTTTGAATTAAGTTTAAGTGCTAGCTCAGATGCACTGCGTCAAAGGGTTAATGGACTGCTAACAACTGACTTTAAAAATCCAAACTATTTAGTTGGCTATAATTTTAGCATGGATGGGCTCATAAAGTTTTTGAAAACTCAGGGAGATGTTAATGTAGTTTCTAATCCAAAAATTATGACTCTAAATAATCAACCAGCTGTAATCAATGTAGGAACTGAAAAAAATTATAGATATCAAACGCAAAGCACAACAAACTTGGCAGCAGATAACAATAATGTAGTTACTAGTTATGAAAATGATTCAACATTTGTTGGGGTTACACTAGATATAACACCACAAGTAACTGATGATGGGTTTATAATACTAAAAATAAATCCTACAATCAGTGAGCTAGTAGCAGCAAATCAGCAATATCTAGATGCAAATGGTGTACCTATTTTAGCTCCAGATATAAAAATTAAGCAATTATCATCCATAGTAAAAGTTAAAGATGGAAATAGAGTTATAGTTGGCGGACTTATAAGTAAAAGTGAAGTGGTTAGCGATACAAGCGTACCAGGGTTATCCTCAATTCCAGTTTTAGGTAAAGCTTTTCAAAGTAGCTCAAAAAATTATATTAAAAGCGAACTTATAATAGTCATAACTCCTCATATAGTTAGTGGGGAGCATAATCCAGATTTGGACTCATTGGAGGAAAATAATTTTTCTATAAAGGCCTATGAGTAAATGAGGGATTTTAATAGCGCAAAAGAGATTTTTAAAGATGTGATAGATACATCTTTTTATTTTGATAGCTTAAGTGCAGAGTTTGCTAAAAAGATGATTAGAGATTTTATCTTTCAAAAAAATGTACCACTTATGTTTATGATTGGAGATCCTGGTGTTGGTAAAAGTTATCTTTTGAGATTGATTGAAAAAGAGATTAAACATAAATATTTAACAGTTTTTTTAGATAATCCTTTTTTTGATAAGAAAGACTTTTTAGAGTTGTTATATAAAGCAAAAGGGCTTAATTTTGATAAAGATAAAAATTTCAATGATTTAAAAAATGAGATTATCAGAGAGTATAAAGATATTAAACATGTTATATTTATAGATGAAGCTCAGCTCTTAAGTGAAGAGCAGTTTGAGTTATTGAGGATTTTGAGTGATACAAAAGTCTTTAAATTTGTTTTTACTATGCATAAAGAGGAAGGTAAAGAAATCCTCAAAAGAAAACATATAAAATCTAGAGATAAATCTGTTATAGAAATTAATGGATTACATAAAAATGAAGTTCTTAGATACATACAAAGTTCTCTAATTTCAAATTCATTTATGGAAATTGCTCAAATGTTTTCAAAAAATCATGCGTTAAAAATAGCAAGATATAGTAGTGGAAATTTTAGGGTAATTAAGAGATTTTTGTATAAACTTATGGTTTTATTGGATTTTGCAAAGAAAAATAGTTTAAAAAGATATGAGCAAATTAATTCAACGCTACTTTTAATGGTTGCAATAGATTTAGGGTTGACAAATGAATAACATGGAGTTTTATGAACTAGAAAAAAAGGCAAAAAGAATACAAAATAAAAGATTACTTAAAGTTATATTTATACTTTTAGTTATTTTAGTAGTGTGTGTATATCTTCTTATAACTTTTTTTCTGAGTAAAAATGAAACTATTGAACAAAGCGTACCTAAGCCAAAAAGTGAAAAAAATGTAACAATTGCCAAACAAGAGAAAAATGAGAGTAAAAAGTTTGAATTAGTTAATGAAAAAAAAGATTTTAGTCTTAAGAAGAGCGAAAATAGTCTTGAAAAAGTTTCTAAAGAAAAAGTAAAAATGAAAGACAATAAAAATAACAGAAAAAATGATTTAAAAGTTCAAAATAACTATGACACCATAAAACTTTCTCCTATAATAGATACTAATCTACATGAAAATAATAAATCGCAAAATAGAGTAAAAATTCCTCAGAATAGTGTAAATATTCCTGAGAAAAAGATAGAAAAAACTCTTAATCTAACAACCAAAGTCCTCAATACTGAAGAATCTCTACTAAAGAGATATAAAGTTTCAGAAGATTATGACAGTGCGATAGCTTTGGCAAGGCTAAATTTTGAAAAAAGAAATTTTCCAAAAACAATTTTTTGGGCAAAAAAAGCAAGCAAATTGATTCCAAATGATGATGAAGCTTGGATTTTATATGCAAAAGCAAAATTTGCACAAAATAAAGTTGATGATGCGATTAAAGCTTTAAGTTTTTATATGAAGTACTACAATTCAAATAAGGTTGAAAAACTGCTATTAAAATATAGGAGTAGTAAGTGATGAAAGGTATAGTTTGTTTTCTTCTTCTTTTTAGTATATCTTCTTATGCATATACGCATAAGGATATCATAAGAGATTATGAAGCAAAAAAATATAAAGATGTTTGTTTAAAAAGTGCATACTTATACAAAAAGAGTGAGCGCAATGAAAAAATCTTATCAATTATTGGTGATGCTTGTGCAAAAAGCGACTATATAAATCCTTTAGGTTATATTGTACGAAGACTAGTTTCAACTCCACAGTACAGGCAAAATGGTTCATATTTTGCAACTCTTATTTTACAAAAAAAACTTATCTATCAGTATATGCATGATAAAATAAATTTAAAAAATTTAAGATTACCAAGGACTGATCATGTCCTTTCTATAGTGTTTGAAAACTTAGTTCAAAAAAAGTTTCATATTAGAGATGGAAAAATAATTATTAATAACAATGGTGTAGAGTATAGAGTTTGGCTTGGAAAAGAAAAGCTTAAAGTTGTTTATATATTTGAGTATAAAGATGGAAAATTAGTAAAAAGGCATGGATTTTTATGATTAGGCATAAAATAAGAATAGGTGATATTCTTGTAGAAAAAGGCTTTTTGACTCAAGAACAGTTACTAGAATGTTTAGCTGAACAAAAGGAGAGTAATTTTTCTAAAAAACTTGGTGAGATAATTGTACAAAGAGGCTATATTGAAGAGAAAGAATTTATTGAAATTTTAGCTGAACAGTTAAATCTAGAATTTGTTGATCTTTATGGTGTGAATGTTGATTTTGCACTTATGAGTAGGTTTTCTTTGAGTATGCTTAGAAATGCAAATGCAGTTTTATTTAAAGAGGATGAAGATTTTGTTCATGTCGCAGTTAGCGATCCTTTAAATTATGAAGCCATTGAGTTGCTAGAAAAAAATATAGCAACTAAACCTATTAAGCTTTATGTTGCTCTTAAAAATGATATTTTATATGTTTTTGATAGACTAGAAATAATTTCCGTAACAAAAAGTTTAGTAGATAATATTAAAAAAGAGATTAGCTCTGGAATGTACAAAACAGAAAGTGAACAAAGTTCTGTTATGCAACTTATTGAGCTAATTATAAGAAATGCCACAAAGAACAATGCTAGTGATATCCATATTGAGCCTTCAGGTTTTAATGTATCGGTAAGGAGTAGGGTGGATGGTGTTTTAAGAGAGAGTTTTGTTTTTGATTTGGATGTATATAACGCATTGGCATCAAGAATTAAAATTTTAGGTAATCTAGATATAAGTGAAAAAAGAAGATCACAAGATGGTAGATTTTCTATGACAATTGATAATAATAAATATGACTTTAGATTATCAACTGCACCTACAATGTTTGGTGAATCTATAGTAATGAGAATCCTTGATAGCAATAAAATCTTATTAAAGTTAAAAGATTTAGGTATGGAGGAAAAAAATTTAAAACTTTTCAATGATATTTTAAATTCACCTTATGGCATTATATTTGTTACAGGGCCAACTGGAAGTGGGAAAACAACAACTCTATATGCTGCGTTAAATGAAATAAAGAGTATAGAAAATAAAATGATAACCATAGAGGATCCTATAGAATACCAACTTCCTTTAGCGCAGCAAATTCAGATTAGTGAAAGAATTGATTATGATTTTGCAGATGCTTTAAAATCAATCTTAAGACAAGATCCTGATATAATAATGGTTGGTGAGATTAGAGATGAAGAGACTTTAAACATAGCAGTACAAGCATCACTAACAGGACATTTAGTTTTTACAACTCTTCATACTAATGATGCACCAAGTGCTATTACAAGAATGATTCAAATGAACTTAGAGCCATATTTGATCTCTGATTCACTTATTGGTGTAATAGCTCAACGACTTGTAAGAACTATTTGTCCGTCGTGTAAGGAAACTTTTTCGCCACCTTTAAAAGCAGTAGAGAAGGTTAAGGATTACTTACCTGAAAATTATCAGTTTTATAAAGGTAGAGGTTGTGTAAAATGCAACTTTAGTGGGTATAAAGGCAGAACAATGATTTGTGAAATTATGAAAGTTACCGAAACAGTTTCACATATGATATCAATAAATATGAATAAATATGAAATTTTAAGAAAAGCTGAAGAAGAGGGTGATTTTGAACCCATGATTATTGATGGAGTTGCAAAGGCATTAAAGGGTCTAACTACACTTGAAGAGGTATTGAGAGTTGCAAAGTAAGTGGTTTGAAATAGAGTATATTAGGGGAGGTAGCCGTCTAACTTGCTATATGGAAGCATCTCACAGAATAGAAGCTATAAATGAGTTTAAATCAAAAAAATTAGGAGTATTTGTAAACATAAATGAATCAAGTGAGCCGTTAAAAAATAAACTTGAAAAGGCTAAGTTATTTTTTAAAGATAAATTCAAGGCAAAGAAAATACCACTTGAGCCGTATATTGCAACACTTAGACATATCTCTACTATGTTAAATGCTGGACTACCTATAACAGTTTGCTTAGAAGATGTTTTAAAAACAACTTCTCATAAAAGACTTTATGAAATTTATGAAAATGTTTTAAATGAAGTAGAATCTGGAGTTAGTTTAAGTGAAGCATTTAAAAGATATGAAAGTGAAGTTGGAACTATTTCGGTAGCTCTAGTAGATTTAGGTGAGCAAACTGGTACACTAGACGAATCAATAGCAAAGTTGGCAGATATCTTACAAGAGATTCATGACAACAGAATGAAGCTTAAAAAAGCAACAAGATACCCGATAATAGTCATTTTTGCAATGGTAATAGCTTTCTCTTTTGTAATAACTTTGGTAGTGCCTCAATTTCAAGCTATGTTTAAAGAGTACAATACTGAACTTCCTTTTCCAACTCTACTTTTACTGTGGATAGAAAATGCAATTACAACTTATGGTTTGTATGTAGTTTTAGGTGCCATAGTAATGGGTATAGCTTTGTCTATATTTTACAAAAAAAGTGAAAATTTTAGACTTTATTTTGATAAATATATGTTAAAAGTTTATATTGTTGGTCAAGTAATTTACCTGTCTATGATTGGGAGGTTTGTATTTGTTTTTGATAGATTATCAACTTCGGGTGTACCTATAATTGACTCCTTAAAAACTTCTATTGGGATAGTGGAAAATTTATTTTTAAAAGAGAAATTAAATAAAGTTATAACATCCATAGAAGAGGGAAAAAGTTTAAAAGATGGGTTTGAATCAACTGAACTTTTTGAGAGTATGATTATTCAAATGATAAGTGCTGGAGAAAATAGTGGTAGTTTAAGCACTATGTTAGATAAAATTTCAGATATATATAGAAAAAAATATAGCTACTTGGTAGATAATGTGGCAACTATGATAGAACCTCTCCTCATAGCGGCAATTGCTGGCTTTATTTTGCTACTAGCCTTGGGTATATTTCTACCAATGTGGTCAATTGCAGAAGCTGTAGGAGGTGTATGATGGACGATATGCAAATTGGAACAATATCTATAGCAATTCTAAGCTCCATTATACTCGGAGTAGTCTTTTGGATAATTCAAAAGATAACAAATATTTAAAGGTGACCTAAAAAAATTCACTTTAAAATTCAGATTAAAACCAATGCAGTTTTTGCTGCATTGGAAAAATATAACTATGAAACAAAAGATTTGATTCTCTCGATTCCTTTTATAATGCTCTCTTCATCTGTTGCATATGAAAACCTAAAGTAACCTTCACATCCAAAACCAGCACCAGGAACAGTTGCAACTCCCTTTTCAAGAAGAAGTTTTTTACAAAAATCTACTGAATCGTTGCTTATTTTTTTGAAGTTTACAAATAGATAGAATGCCCCTTTTGGTTTTATAACGCTTAGTCCATCTATATCATTAAATAGTTTTACGGCTATATTTCTTCTTTTTTCAAATGCTTTTCTCATCATCTCAATATCACTATTTACCTCTCCCAATAGTGCAGGGATAGCAGCGCATTGAGTTATTGAATTTATGTTTGAAGTACTTTGAGATTGTAGTTTTTTTACTGCTTTCGTAATCTCCTTTATAGGTGTGGCCAAGTAGCCAAATCTCCAGCCAGTCATTGCTACAGACTTACTTAGTCCATTGATTGTTATGGTTCTTTTAAACATATCTTCACTAATTGAAGCAACTGAAGTAAATTTTAGTCCATCAAATATAATCTTTTCATACATTTCATCTGAAAAAACTAAAATATCTGTCCCCTTTAACACCTCTGCTAAAGCTTCTAGTTCATCTTTGGAGTAAACTGAACCAGTTGGATTTGATGGGGTATTAAGAACTAAAATTTTTGTTTTTTTGGTAATAGCGTCTCTCAATTGTTTTGGGGTGATTTTAAACTCATCAGCATCTGTTGTTTCAATAAAAATAGGAGTCCCTTTAGAGTATTTTACAACTTCTGGATAAGTTACCCAATAAGGAGCAGGAATGATAACCTCATCACCCTCATTTAACAAAACTTGAAACAGATTAAATAATGAGTGCTTTGCTCCAACATTAGTTATGATATCATCTATGGCATAATTTAGATTGTTTTCTACCTTTAGTTTAGTTTGAATAGCTTTTAAAACTTGAGGGATTCCTGGTACTGGTGTATAGCCTGAATTACCCTCTTTTATAGCCTCAATAGCGGCATTTTTTATAACATCAGGAGTACCAAAATCTGGCTCACCTGCAGAGAAACTAAGAATATCTTTTCCCTCATCTCTCATCTGTTTTGCTAAAGTTGAGATTGCAATAGTAATTGATTCACTAAGAACTTCTACCCTTTTTGATAACATTGTATTCCTTTTGTTGTTTTTAGAATTATATCAAAACTTTTAATCTTTTATACTTTTTATATATTGCTCATAAATTTTTTCTAATTCTGTATCGAGTTTTTCTATGTTATTGTTACAAATACTTTTATTACAAGTTTTCATTGCATCTTCTACAACTTTTATTCGTTTAAAAAGATAAGCAAAAAGCTCTTTATTTATATCTGGTATTTTATTTTGAGCCATAGGGTTTTTATCTCTACCCTTTGTGATAACTCTAGCAGGAATTCCAACAGCGGTTGATTCATCTGGAACATCTTTTACAACAACAGAATTTGATCCAATTCTACAGTTTTTTCCTATGGTTATATTGCCTAAAACTTTAGCTCCAGCACCTATTACTGATCCGCATTTTACAGTAGGATGCCTTTTAATACCTCGCTGTAGAGTAACACCACCTAATGTAACCCCTTGGTAAAGTAGAACATCATCTTCTATTATTGCGGTTTGACCTATGACGATTCCAAAAGCGTGATCTAAAAAGACTCTTCTTCCTATTTTTGCTTCGGGATGAATATCTATATTTGTAATTATTTGGGTAATACCCATTATTGCTCTAGCAAGAAGTTTAAAACCTTTTAAATATAATTTATTTGCAATTCTATAGTTTATAAGTGCCCAAACTCCAGGATAGTTAAAAAACAGTTCAAATTTTGAACTTAAAGCCGGATCATTTTTTATAGGTTGATTAAAGTCTTCTTTTATCTGTTTCCATAGAGATATACTCATCTATACTCCTCATTTTTTAAGTAACAATTATCTTCAAGTAAAGAGTTAATCTCTTTTAAAATCCAATTTTTTATATCTGTGTCTACAAAACAGGAGTTTTCTATCTTATAGCTTAAATTTTGTGAAATTTCGTCCATATCATAGTCTAAATCTTCAAAAATATAGCTTATACTTTGAGCCTTCAATATATTTGTTACTTCATAGCTACTCTCATTTAGTTCAATAGTTACCTCGGTAGGGTGAGTAAAAAGATTATGTTTCATCCCTAAAATCTCTTGATAAGCCCCTAAAAGAAAAAAACCTAAAAAATAATCCTCCTTTTTTAAATCTACATCATGTAGAAAAAGTGGCTTTTGGGGATTGAAACTCACCTCCCCATCACTGTCACAGGTTATATCCCAAATAGAAGCCGATCTGGTTGCTTTTTGATCTAATTTATCTAGTGGCATTATTGGAAAATGTTGTGAAAGTCCCCAGAAATCTGGTAAACTTTGGAATATAGAAAAGTTTACTAAGTATCTCTCTTGAACCCTATCTTGGATTGAAATTAACTCTTTAAAGTGTTTGTCCTTTAAAAGAAGAACTGCTTTTTTGATAATAAGATTTACTAAAACTTCCGTATTTGAGCGATCTTGCAAATCAATATAACCCAAATCAAATAGTGTCAGTAAAGATTCCATATGATCAATGCTATCATGCAAAAATTCTAAAGCATTTGATCTATTTATGGTTCTGTAAAGGTCAAAAAGCTCCTGCACTAATGGAGGGTGAGATTTTTTCTCTATAAGCTTTTTGTCCGTGTATTCTCCTGAAAAAAGTTCTAAAACAGGTGCAACAAGAAGAGCATGGTGTGCTGCAATGAATCTGCCTGATTCTATGTATATATCTGGTTCTTTAACACCTTTTTTTGTTGAAATTTCCTTTAGTAAATATATAACATCATTGGCATACTCACTTAAAGTATAGTTCCTTAACACTACATTGTCATGTTGGGAGTACTCTACAGCCAAACCACCTCCCAAATTAATTGCATTTAAATTAAATGAGCCCATCTTTTTTAGCTCAGCATATATATTGCCAACCTCTCTCAAGGCTTTTTTAACAGGTGCTATATCTGTTATTTGAGAGCCTATGTGAAAATGGATCATAGTAAAATACTTTAGTAGATCATTTTTTATCAAGATTGAAACTGCCTCTATAAGTTCGGTTGAAGTTAAACCAAACTTTGAGTTGATTCCTCCACTTTTAGCCCAAATTCCACTACCTGAGCTATGAAGTCTAACTCTTAAACCAATATTAGGCAGTTTTCCCTTATGTGAAGATGTAATTTGAACTATATTTTCTAACTCATTCAATCCTTCTATGGTTAAAGTTATATCATACCCCATATTGGCGGCAATAAAGCCTAGTGTTATCATCTCCTTGTCTTTAAAACCATTTACTGTTATAGGAGCATCAGGGTTGTTATAGCTCATAGCAAGAAGTAGTTCAGCTTTACTTCCCGCTTCCAATCCATAATTATAACTCTTTCCAATTTTTACTAAATTTTTTACAAAATTTGGAAATTGATTTACTTTTAGCGGATATACAGCATTAAACTCTCCTTGATAATCAAACTCTTTTTTAGCCTTGTTAAAATAGCTATACATTAAATCAATCTGTTTTTTAATTAGATGTGGAAAACGAAAAAGAATCGGACCGGTGTGTCCTCTTTTTCTTATATCTTTTACCATATCCACTAATGCTGGTTTTGATTTTGCGCTTAGTTTTACCTTGCCGTCTTCAATTATGAAATTTCCATTTCCCCAGTTGTCTAATCCGTAATTCATCTTATAAATCTACTCTTTTTTCCTCTTTTGTTTTTAAATCTTTAAGTATATATGAGCTATTTCTTAACTCATCATCACCAATCACAATAAAATAGCGCGCTTTTGCTTTATCTGCTGCTTTTAAATGAGCTTTTAAAGATTTTACGCTGTAGTGTGTAGCTACTTTATGATTTTTTCTTTTTAATATTGTTAGTTTTAAAACTGCTTCAAGAGCATCATCGCTCAATGCTCCAATATAATATGAATCTTCATCTTTATTTGGCAGCTTAATCAACTCCATTAGCCTCTCAATCCCCATAGCAAAACCAACTCCACAAGTAGCCCTTCCATCCAAAAACTCTACAAGTCTATCATATCTACCTCCACCAGCAATTGAGCTTTGTGCACCAATTTCATCACTTATAAACTCAAAAGCAGTTTTGTTGTAGTAATCTAATCCTCTTACAAGGTTTGGATCCACCTCATAATCAATGTTAAAATCGTTTAATATCTTTTTTAGTTCATTAAAATCATTTTTACAAGAAGAGCATAGGCAATCTATTAATTTTGGGGCATCTTTTAAAAGAGTTTTACAGTTTTGATTTTTACAGTCTAAAACTCGGATAGGATTTGTAGTTTTTCTCCTTTGACAATCCATACAAAGACCATCTATAGAGTCTAGAAATTTTACTAAATTTTCCCTATAAATTGGCATACAATCTTTACATCCAAGAGAATTTATAATGAGTCTATGTTTGATTCCTAAAGCTTCAAGCATTTCATTAAGCATTAGTATTATTACAGCATCCTCTTTGACGCTTGGTTCTCCAAAACTCTCAACACCAAACTGATGAAATTGTCTAAGTCTTCCTTTTTGTGGTCTCTCATAACGATACATAGGACCATAGTAAAAAAATCTTTTAACCCCAGCAACTCTATCTAGTTTTGCACTTATAAGTGCTCTCACAACCCCAGCAGTTCCTTCAGGTCTCATACAAACATCATTTCCACCTTTATCTATAAATTGATACATCTCTTTACCAACTATATCACTACTCTCTCCAACACTTCTTTTAAATAGAGAAGTCTCCTCTAAAATCGGTGTTTGGATAAAATCAAATCCATAATTTTGCGCAATTTTAGAGCATCTTTCAACTAAATAGAGATACCTTTTTGAACTATCTCCGATAAAATCTTTCATTCCTCTTAGTGGATTAATCATATATAAATTCCTCAATTTTACTATAAATTTCTTCTATACTCCATGTGGAGTCAACTTCTAAAAACTCTATACCAGAAGCTTTTACAACATCGAACATTTTTTCTTGTACTCTTAGTAGATATTTTATGCCTCTTTTTTCTATATTATCTTTTAGTTTTGTACTCAGCCTAGATTTTATAAGCTTTTTATTTGTTTTAAAAAGAATAATTTTTTGAGGCAAATGACCATTTAGGGCAAACCTATTTATCTTAATTAGAAAATCTAAGTCAGCCTCTATGCCATTTGTGAGCCCGTAAGCAATTCCCGATACAAATCCTCTATCACTTAAAATATAGTTTTTACCCAAATTTGGAGCAATAACTTTTTTGTAGTGTTCTGCTCTATCAGCCAAAAAGAGAAAAAATTCCGCATTTAAGCTTAAAGGATCTTTGTTAGTTAAAAGTATATCTCTTAGTTTTATACCCAAAGAAGTCCCTCCAGGCTCATTAGTGGTTATGATATTTTGTTTTCTCTCTTTAAATAGATTAATTTGTGTACTTTTTCCACAAGTATCTACGCCCTCAAATATTATATACATGATTTTTTATCTCTTTTGGAATTAGATGCATAACATCTCCCTTGTGTTTTAGGATATCTCTTACAACAGTTGAGCTAATAAATGCACTTTTGAGACTTGGCATAAGATAGATCGTATCTATTGAACTATCTAAAGATGCATTTGCATAACCAATTTGTAGCTCATACTCAAAATCACTAACAGCTCTCAAACCTCTAACTATAATCTTAGCACCAATCTCTCTACAACACTCTACAAGTAGACTATTAAATGATATAACCTCAACATTCTGATACTTATTAGAGACCTCTTTTACCATTTCAACTCTTTTCTCTAAGCTAAACATTGGTTTTTTTTTCTGAGACTCTGCAACGGCTACAATAACCTTTTCAAAAATTTCACTAGCTCTATAAATTATATCTAAATGACCATTAGTAATTGGATCAAAAGTTCCTGGGTACACTGCTATTTTTTTACTCAACCTTCCCACCTTTTATACAGATTATTTTCTATTCCAAGTAGATCAAACCACTTACCTATAAAAAAATTTTCTAAATCATTTAAACTCTCTATTTTGGCATAATAGCCACTTATAGGTGGTGCTATAATTACTCCGAGTTTAGATAACTTTAACATATTTTCCAAAGCTATTTGGCTAAAAGGCATCTCTCTTGGTGCGATAAGGAGTACTCTTTTTTCCTTTATCATAACAGCAGCCGTTCTTGTCAAAAGATTGTCTGCTATTCCATAGCTTATTTTTGCCAAACTATTCATACTACAAGGGATAATAGCCATTGCTTCACACTTAAAAGAACCAGATGAACAAACTGCTCCTAAGTCTTGATCATCTAAAAGAGTTATTTGTTCTTCTCTTTTAAAGACCTCTTTTGCACCATCAGAGACAATTACAAACTTTTCAATACTACTTGGTAAATATTCAATAAACTTTTTAGCCAATCTCACACCGCTAGCACCACTTATACCTACCACAATCCTCTTTATATTTTTCACTTAAAAGTATCCTTTAAATTGATTACTCCAAAACCACTGCTTTATATTTTGATATAAGCTTAACCTTTAATATTTTACTAGACTTTGTTTTAACTTTTAAAATATCGCCTATATTTGCATCACTAAGTGCAGTCGCTGGCATCATAATACTTAAAGCTCCCTCGTTGACAAACACTCTAAGCTCATCACCTCTTAAGATATCCTTTTTAAATTTAAATCTATTCAGACTCAGTATGGAGTTTTCTTTTATGTAGCTTTTTGTTATAAGATTTTTTGGAATCTCACATGTAATAACACCACTTGGTAGTTCATTGAGTGTTGCTTCAACCTCTTCTATATCATTTTTAGTTAGAATTTTATCGTTATACAATTTATGTTTTGCTTTAAAGGTTTTTACTGTGGCATTTAACCAGTATCTAAAGTAAATTTTTTTTTCAACATTTTTGGGAGTTTTATAGATGGCTTTTAGTGAACCTCTCTCTTTTCTAAGCAAAAAAGGTTTTATTGAAATCTCTATTAGTTTATAATCTTTAAAGTTATAAGGAAGAGGGGAGGTTGGCTCTATTTTTGGTTCATCTAAAAATGTTATACAGGAGTAGTGCTTCTCAAAAATTTCCATAAGTTTCCAAGATATTTCACTCTTTTTAGCAGATATATTGCAATTTCTCTTAAATGTTATGATGTTTGGTTGCTCACCCGATAATGATATATTATGATCTCTTAAAACTGTCAATATGGATATGGAAGGGACTTTAAAGAGTGAACTATTATTAGGAATTTTAATGATTTTAAAATTTTCTTTTAAACCTAAAAGCTTACTATCTACATAGTTTTGATTCTCTAAACAGTAGCTATTATTTAGAGAAAAAGAAAAAGAGGGTATAAAAACAATCAAAAGCAACAAAATGGAGCGGGAAACGAGGTTCGAACTCGCGACCCCAACCTTGGCAAGGTTGTGCTCTACCACTGAGCTATTCCCGCTTAAAACAGAGTTGAATTTTAGCAAATATATACTCCTTTGTCAACTAAAAAAAATTATTTCAATGTATCTGTTTTGCTCCACAAGAGTCTCATTTTCGTTTGAAATAAAGATAGCATTACTATTTTTTATGGGCTTAATCATCCCCGAGCCATATTTATTATTGTTATATACAAAAAAGTTACTATCTTCAACTGATCCTAAAACTAGGTTGACTCTTCCACTTTTTAATTTAAACTCTTTTGCATTTTTAACCAAAATTTTTCTATGTGAGAACTCTTTGTGACCTTGAAGTTTTTTTAGTGCAGGAATTAGAATCAAAAAAGAATTGATAAATGCTGCAAGAGGATTTCCAGGCATTGACGCCACTAAAGAGTTTTCAAGTTTTCCAAACATTGTAGGTTTTCCAGGTTTTAAATTTATTCCGTGAAAAGACTCTTTAAAGCCGTTAGCCTTTAGAGCATCTTCTATAAAATCTGCTTCTCCTAGGCTTATACCCCCACTTGTTATAATTGCATCATACTTTTTCATCTTTTTAAAATACTCTATGCTGTCTTTTAAATTATCAGGAATTACACCACAATAATCAGCACAAAAACCATGCTCATTTAAAACTGCTTTTATGGAAAAAGAGTTTGCATTATAAATTTCGTCTTCTCTAGCTTTTTGCCAAGGCTCTTTTAGCTCATCTCCAGTTGAAAATATAGCTATGGATAGTTTCTTATAAACCAAAACTGTGCTTATGCCTTGTGATGCTAAAAGTGCAATTTTGCTAGAGTTTAAAACATCTCCTTTGTGTAACAAGACACTTCCTTCTTTGTACTCTTCACCTTTAAATCTAAAAGCATTTCCTTTTTTTATATCTTTTGGCAGTATGACATAGTTTTCATCATACTCTATACAGTTTTCAAAGGGAATGATTGTATCGGCATCATCAGGAACTTTTGCTCCAGTCATAATCTTATAGCACTCATTTTTTTCTAAACACGGTTCTATATTTTGTCCAGCGTAGATAGTTTTTTTAATTTTTAACTTTTTGCCAATATCTTTGTAGTTGAATGCAAAACCATCCATAGCAGAGTTATTAAAGGATGGAAGATTTTTTTGACAGATAATATCTTCAGCCAAAACTCTACTTAATGCATCAAACAAAGATACATACTCTACGCTAAGTTCACTATCTACAAGATTGAATACTCTAGTATATGCTTCGTCAAAAGATACTATGTTTAATTTTTTCATTTTTTCCTACCTTTACTCTTCTAATCTTTCAATTTTTGCTCCAAGAGATGAGAATTTGCCCTCTAAATTTTCATATCCTCTATCTAGATGATAAATTCTGTGTATCCTTGTTGTTCCTTTTGCAACTAAGGCTGCAAGTATTAGAGCTGAGCTAGCTCTTAAATCAGTTGCCATAACATCAGCTCCAACTAATTGAGTATTTCCCTCTACAGTAGCACTATGTCCTTTAAGCCTTACATTTGCACCCATTCTATTTAGTTCGCTAACATGCATAAATCTATTTTCAAAAAGTCTTTCATTAATTATGCTAGCCCCGTTAGCTTGAGTGCATAGCGCCATAAATTGTGCTTGCAAATCTGTAGGAAAACCTGGGTACTCTGTTGTCTCTATATCTACAGATTTGATTTTTGATGCTGGAAAAATTGTAATATAATCTTTTTTTTCTTTGAAACTAAATCCCATTTGAGTCAATTTAAGTATAACAGCTTCAAGATGTTTCGGGAAAACATTTTTAACTGTTATTTGAGAGTTTGTTATTGCCCCAGCACATAGGTATGTACCAGCTTCTATTCTATCTGGAATAACTTCTATATCTTCGAAACTTAAAAGCTCTCTAGAGCTTCCAGTAATAATTAGATTTGATGTTCCTATTCCCTCTATCTTTACACCAGCTTTACTTAAAACTTCACATAGCTGAACTACTTCAGGCTCTTTGGCAACATTCAAAAGCTTCGTTACACCTCTAGCTAAAGATGCAGCCATTATAATATTTTCACTACCAGTAACAGTTACTTTATCAAAAATAACTGTACACCCTTTTAAACCATCTTTTGCTGTTGCTACAACATAGCCATGTTTTAACTCTATCTTAGCACCCATCTGCTCAAGGGCTTTTAGATGAAGATCGATTGGTCTTTGACCAATGGCACATCCACCTGGTAAAGAGACTTCACACCGTCCAAATCTTGTGAGCAATGGACCTAATGTTAGAATCGAAGCTCTCATCTTTCGGACAATATCATAATTTGCACAAGTTGATTGTACATTTTTTGTATCTATTTTTACTTCATTTTTTTTATGTATGAACGAAGCACCTAAGTTTTGAAGCAGTTTTAGAAGAGTTTTTACATCAGCCACATTGGGTAGATTTGAAATTGTAACTTCATTTTTAGATAACAATGTAGCTGCTAGAAGTGGGAGTGCTGAGTTTTTTGCACCAGAAATCTCTACACTTCCATTTAATGTTTGTTCACCATTAATCGATAAGTAATGCATATATATAAATTCCTTAATTTCTAAATCCTGTTTATTGTACTATAAAAATATTTAAAATTTCATCTCTTTTTATCCCTCTGAGATATGCTAGGGTTTTAGAGGTGCCCTTAAGTTGGATTTTAATTAAATTTTTGTTACTATTTCATCTATGAAATATATAGGATTTATATGAAAAAAAATAATTTTGAATATGTAAAAGTTTTACATCTTTATGATAATAGTTCAAAACTTCAGCTAGACTCCTGTAAAAATCTTTTTCTATTGTATAAGAAATATGATATTGTAAATTTTGATTTGCAAAAAGATTTTGATTTAGTTTTAATTGAAATTGAATTTTTAAATAAAGATTTACTTATTAATTTAAATAAAATAGTAAAACTTTACTCATCAAAAGAGATAGTTATCTTTACTAAAGATAATGAAAACTCATTCTTGTTAAAGTTTGCTCTTCATTTTTCCTTAAATAAAATTTATCCTTTGAATATAAAAGATTCTGAGTTCAAAACTGTTTTGACCTCTTTGATAAAAAAAATAACTTTACAAAAAGAGGAGAGAAGACAGATTGAAATAAGCAAAAAGATCAACTCCATATTTGCTTTTTTAATTTTTAAAGCAGATAAACTTATTTTTTCTAACGAGAAGGCAAAAAGAATTTTTAATGAAAACTCTATTGGAATGATTGAAAATTTCATAAGAAACAATGAAAAAATATGTAAATTACTGCTAGGCAAGAAAAACAAAATTGAGGTGCTACTTCCAGATTCAAAAAATAATGAATGGAAATACGAGTTTTTTATTGAGAGTTTAAATAAAAGTGAAAAACTTATTACAATAGTTCCGTTAGAAAAAATTGAGAATAGTGTCGAAAAATTTGTAACAAAAAGTAGATTTCAGTTTATAGAGATATTAAAAGATAAGTTGGCTCAAAATTCGATTGAGTTAAAAGAATTAGGTTTAATTAGTATAAATTTGAATAATTTTGAAAAACTTTTAGATGCTCTTGGATACATTGTTATGCATGAGTTTGTAAAAAAGTTTATTGAAAAGCTTTTTGTATATAAAAAGGAGTTATCACAAGATATATTTCAGTGGAGTTCTCATTGTTTTATATTATTGGTTGAGGATTATAATTTTGAAAATTTAAAAATTGAACTTGATGCTCTCCACCAAA
This sequence comes from Sulfurospirillum sp., assembly GCA_026988125.1. Taxonomy (GTDB): domain Bacteria; phylum Campylobacterota; class Campylobacteria; order Campylobacterales; family Sulfurospirillaceae; genus Sulfurospirillum_A. The sequence continues at coordinate 362 of JALSLU010000037.1, read as the reverse complement.
AACTGATTTTAACAAAAATTGATGAAAAAATTTCTCCAATTATTACTTCTACATTATTAAATATAAGTAAATTTGAGATAAACGATACAACAAATACTATAGAACAGATTAATAAACACTCATATTCAAAAAATGCCTTTAATAGTTGTGATTTTTATGAGATAAATCATTTTAATAGTGAGATAGATGAAAATGAATTAATCAATCACACATTAAAAACATTTTTAGCAAATAAAACTCCAATAAAACTTTTAAATATTTATAAAGGTCTGTGTATAAATACTCGCTCAAAAGTCTTAAAAGTTGAAGAAGATAACTACTATCTTCATAGCGATACTATTCAAGGCTACTCAATGCAATTT
>JALSLU010000036.1 GCA_026988125.1 Sulfurospirillum sp. | reverse complement strand
AGCTCCTACATCAAGTGCGTGAGTTGCTAGCCAAAAGAGGTGAGAGATGATCCTGTTTATCTCAAGCAACATAGTTCTTATAACTTTTGCCCTCCTTGGAACTTCAAGCCCTATCAGCCTCTCAACCGCTAAAGCATATCCGTAGTTGTTTGAGGTTGAAGCTATATAGTCCATCCTGTCAGTTGTCGGTAAAAACTCATTGTAGATCATATTTTCCGCCATCTTCTCCATACCTCTGTGAAGATAGCCGATATCCGGGATCGCTTTTGTAACCTGTTCACCGTCAAGCTCAAGTATAAGCCTTAACTGACCATGCGCAGAAGGGTGTTGAGGTCCGAAGTTGACAACCATTCTATTGTCATCTCTGTCAAAATTCAGATTTTCAAAAAACGGTTTTAATCTATTTACCTGTTGCATATCTTACCTTCTTGTATTTAAGACTTTTGAGTTTGATTTTTTAAACTCATCTATGAAAAAGACGCCATCCTCTTCCTGATAATCAGTATGGGTTTTTTTGTCGCTTGGCTTTTCACCATAAGGCACTTCATGCCCGATTCGCACAAAATTTTTAGTATCTTTTCTATCAACTCTAGCAGGATCTCTCTGCTCAGGTCCTATGATATCTCTATACTCTTTGCCAAATATTTTATCTACCTCATACCACTGTGCCGCTTCATCTCCTTGAAGTGGATATGTTTTTCTTAGAGGGTGTCCTTCCCAATCATCAGGCATGATAAGTCTTTTTAGGTTGTAGTGGTTATTTACATTTACGCCCATTAGATCAAACATCTCTCTCTCAGCCCAATCTGCACTCTTGTATATGGTGTAAACACTCTCTATGGCACTACTCTCTTTTATCCTACATTTTACCCTTGCTCTTTTTCTTTTATTTAGTGATAAGAGTTGGTAAAATATCTCAAACTCCCCATCTTTAGCAAGATAATCGTTGGCGCTTAGCTCGCTTAAAAATGGATAATCAAGCTCATCTCTAAAAAATTTAAGCACCTCTTTGTTGTCCTCGGGATTTATGATGACAACGAGTTGCCCTCTTTGGATATAAGCCTCTTTTATTTTAAAATGCTCTTTTAGTTTTTTAAAATCTTCCGCAAAAATCTCATCACTCTCCACGCTCTCTTTCGGAATGCTTGGAACCACATAAAATCTATCTGTATAGTAGGATTTTTTCTGGACATTTTTTCTATCTTTATACTCTCTCATCATACCAACCTTTTAGGTTTTTGTTTCTGAAAAGCACTCTCTTTTCTTATCTTCTTTTGAAGCATCATGACTGCATACTGTAAGGTTTCCGGTCTTGGAGCACATCCAGGAAGATATATATCAACAGGGATGATCCTATCAACCCCTTGAACCGTAGAGTAAGTATTAAACATTCCGCCAGTATTTGCACAACTTCCCATGCTTATAACCCACTTTGGCTCAGCCATTTGATCATAAAGTCTTCTGGTAAATTCAGCATGTTTTTTAGTCAAAGTGCCAGCTATGATCATCACTTCAGCCTGTCTTGGACTGGCTCTAAATATTGTTCCAAATCTATCAAAGTCATATCTGCTCGCACCACTTGCCATCATCTCGATAGCACAACATGCAAGCCCATAAGTTAAAGCCCAAAGAGAGTTGCTTCTTCCCCATTGGACAAGTTTGTCAACTGTTGTTAAAGCGATCGGCAGACCGCTATCTTGTAGATAATTTACTTTATGCTGTGCCATTCTAAAGCTCCTTTTTTCCAAGCATATACAAAACCGATAGCAAGTAGTAGTATAAACGAAACCATCTCAACAAAACCAAACATCCCAAGAACCTTAAAATCAATCGCCCAAGGAAACATAAAGATGATCTCAACATCAAAAAGTATAAACAAAAGTGCAAAGAGGTAAAATTGGGCCGAGATTTTATTTGGTTGTTTTGTAACTTTCGGTCCGCATTCATAGATAGTAAGTTTTAGTTTTTCCGTATCAAGTCTTGCCAATTTCCTGCTAACAAGCCTCGCTAAAACCGTTGTAGCATAAAAAGCGATAGAACTAAGAGCTAGAAAAACAAATGCTCCAAAGTAGGGATGAGCAAAATGCATATGTTCCATAGAATTACCCCTTAAAATTAATTATTGCGACATGATACTATATAAAAATAAAAATTAATCTTATTCGAAGAGAAAAAGGCATAAATTTCATCCATATAGACTATATATTTGTAACAATTTGTTACAAAAAGTAGTTATTGGTTAATTTAAAGGTTGTAAGTTGTTACTATTTGTAACTTAACTTTGAAAAAAATGAAAGAAAAGGGATTAAAGCAGACAGAAGCTTATGTATTATTGTCCCCCAAACAAGTTTACCCAGGACATATTTTATATTTCTTCCTTTTGTCTCTTCAACCTGTTTTAATATTTTCAATTCCAAAAGTTTTTACTTTTGCCAAATCCAAGTTTTCTTATTCATATAGTGTGCCTTTAAGGTAATAAATTATTTGTATTATATTATAAATGATAAGAAAAAAAGAGCTAATCACATCATTTTTGAGGTGATTATTCAAATTATTTTCGCCACAAGTATTAAATTTTATTTGAATTTAACAACATTTGTTTGTATATTAGAGACAGGTTGACCAGTCAAATTAGATAACGGCAAACATGGAGTTATGTTTGTCAATATAGCAATAACAAGCAATCTAAAAAGTTAAAACCTCTTTTAAGTTAGCTATCTTTATAACTACCGCATTTGCTGCGGTTACTTCCGAGTTGGCTAAATAGATTTAGTTGCTTTTAATTAGTTCCTGCGGAGCGGGGATGAGCAACGGTTAAATTGAGAAATATATGAGCCGCAGGGTCAAATATTTCTCTCCAATGATTTGTTAGCAGTTTTTTGTCCATTGCTCATATATTTTTTTAATTTTTGTTGGGATAGTTGAGCTATCAATTAAACAAGTAAATTCTTGATATTTATTTTTACATCTTCTATAATTTTTTACTCTTCTTGAGATAATATTATCTTCTTTTAAAGCTTCAAACATTATTTGAACTTCATTTGGAGAAAAATTTTGAATCATTTTCGTGTAGAATGGAAGAGCATTATTGGATGTACCATATTGATTCCCAATAGCACAACCTAGAATAGTATGAACAAATTCTTTTTTTGCAGTTTTTGGAATAGCTCCTTGAATTGACAATTGATACAATCTTTCAGCAAAAGGTGGTTCATTATAAAAATTATCCATAGATTGATGTACACTCCATAATCTTTTACAAGCATTTGAAATCAAAGCATGATGTTCCGACTCTCCTAACAATTCTAATAATCCTAGTTTTTCAAAGAATATTTGAGATGCAGAATGTTTATCAGTTTTTCCTTGTGCAATATAGTCTTGATGCTGATCTATTAAATTTGATTTTATTGTTGGTGATAACTTGTATTTAAATTTATCAATGATTTTTAGACAATTGACTCTTGCCTCTTCTGAACTTTGAGGATCGCAAAACATACCGTGCATTGTTCCAAATAAAAGTTCTTTTTGTGCTTCATATGTTTTTTCTAATCTATCAACCCAAGTTGATAATTGTTCATTAGTAAATTTTGCAAGTTTTATAGCATTTATTAACTCTTTAACATCGACACCAACTGGATTGTGTTAATTTCCAAGTGCATATTTTGCACATCTATTAACATAACTAATAAATTCGTAGTTATCTATATCTCCTATTGTTGGATGAGCAGCTGAAAAATTATTTCTTATATCTCTACATTGGTCTAAAAAAAAGTATCCATCTTCTGTAATCAGGTTTAGTTGTAAATATAATGTCAAGCGAACCACTAAAATTGGCACTAAAAAGTAAAAAAAAGTTATAATTTGAAACTTAAACCA
>JALSLU010000035.1 GCA_026988125.1 Sulfurospirillum sp. | reverse complement strand
TCAAACTCTCCACACTCGCTATTTAAAATCCCACTCTCATCAAAGATTGTTATAAACTCCAGGTTGTGCCTCTTTCCAACTTCATAGTCGTTTATATCGTGAGCAGGAGTAACCTTAACACAACCCGTTCCAAACTCCATATCTACATGTTCATCAGTTATAATTTTTACCTCTCTTCCTATGATTGGAAGCACAACACTTTTACCGACTAAATGAGAGTATCTTTTATCTTCAGGGTGCACCATAACAGCACTATCACCAAAGTAGGTCTCAGGTCTAGTGGTTGCAACTACTACAAACTCGCTACTGCCCTTTATAGGGTACTTTAAATGGTAAAGTTTTCCTTTGTGTTGTTCATACTCTACCTCTATGTCACTCAATGCCCCATCGTGAGTACACCAATTTACCATGTAGTTATCTCTTACGATTAGACCCTCATTGTAAAGTTTTACGAAAGCTTTTCTAACAGCCCTTTTAAGTCCTTCATCCATAGTAAATCTAGCTCTGCTCCAAGCAGGACTTACTCCTAGTTTTCTCATTTGGTGAAATATCTGGTTGCCACTAACCTCTTTCCACTCCCAAACCTTCTCTAAAAATTTCTCTCTTCCAAGCTCCTCTTTTGTAATCCCTTTTGCTAAGAGTTGCTTTTCAACTACATTTTGTGTTGCAATTCCAGCGTGATCAGTTCCTGGTTGCCAAAGAGTTTTAAAACCATCCATTCTTTTGTAGCGGGTTATTATGTCTTGAAGTGTAAAGGTAAGTGCATGACCAATGTGCAGACTTCCTGTAACATTTGGAGGAGGCATCATAATGCAGAAGTTTTGATTCTCTTTTTGAATCTTTTTGTTGCCATCTACTTCAAAGTAGCCTCTTTTTTCCCATACTTTATAGTAGCTATTTTCAATCTCTTTTGGATTATAAACAGTAGAATTTTTGCTCATAGTAACCTCTATTTTTTTAATGAAGAATTTTATCTAAAATGTGTTAAAGATTGGATTAAGGGCACTTTTGCAATTTATAGAGATATTAAACCTTTTTTTTACTGTGTAGTGCTGCTTTAGCCATCAAATGAGCACTAACAGGTGCTGTTATAAATAAAAACACAACTATAAGAAATTCATCTAAACTAATTGTATCTAAGTAGGTATAAAAAAACAGAACTGAAGCACTTAAGATAGAACCTAAACCTAAAGTTGTCGCTTTTGTAGGTCCATGTAATCTCATAAAAAAGTTTGGTAGTTTAACTAAACCTATTGAGCCAACAAGTGTAAAAAAAGCTCCTATAAAAATCAATAAAGATATAAAAATTTCCAAAATAACTCCTTACTCTATAATATCACCACGAATTAGGTACTTACTTATAGCCACAGTTCCTACAAAGCCCATTAGTGCAATCAGTATAGCAATTTCATAGTATAGACTACTTCTAAGGTACATACTAATTAAAACTATAAGTGCAATTGAGTTTATGTAGCATGTATCTAATGCTAGAACTCTATCAACAGTTGTTGGTCCAGCTATTAATCTGTAAAAATTCAATAAAAAAGCTATTAAAACCATTATAATTGCTATTAGTATCACAGCTTCTATCATGATTCAAAAACCTCCATAAGTGGTTTTTCATAACGAGTTTTAATAGTTTTAATCTCTTTATCTATATCTTCTACATGTAAAGCATGGACTAGTAGAGTTTTTTTGTCCATACTTAAGTCACTTGAAACGGTTCCTGGTGTTAAAGAGATGGTGCTAGCTAAAAGCGTAATAGTCAGATCATTTTTAGCATCTAGTTGTATCTCTAAAAAATGTGGTTTTAATTTATCATTCGAGCCTAAAATTAGTTTTGCAACTATGAGATTTGCTACTATGATGTCATATGCAACAATCACTACAAACAGGGCAAATGTTTTTATATTTTTTATGTTTATCTTTTCTGGCCAAAAACTTGAAGTAAACCATGGAATTATTATAGATAAAACAGATCCTAAAACAATATGCCCAGCTGAGAAGCTGTTGTTTAAAAGTAACCAACAAATAAGCAGAACTACACTCAAAACCGGATGAGGAAACCAACTTTCTAATCTATCTTTAATCATAATGAAACTCCAAGCACACTTTGTATATAGCCTTTTACATCAAAAATTTGAGTTGAAATTTTATCTGTAAAAGCTGTTATATAATTAGCAAAAAGTACCATCAATACACTTGTGATAAGGAAGTATATTATGGGATGAATTGTACTTTTTGTTACATTTTTTTCTAAGTGTTTTTTATCTTCTATTACATTGTAAAATATAGTTGATCCTGCTCTTGTTAGAGATATAATCATAAAAAAAGATGTTATTAGGATACTAGAATATATAAGGCTCATATGAGAACTCTCTAGTCCCGCATATAGTATCATACTTTTTGCTAAAAAGCCCGATAGTGGTGGCATACCAGTTATGGCTATGGCATAAGCAAAAAATATACTTCCGATATAGACTCTTTTTTTAAAGATAGGAGAACTTTTGATATAGTCTTTGTACTCTCCTCTTAATATAGTAAGAGTATCGCTAAGTAGAAAAAATCCTGCAGCAACAAATGTTGATTGAATAAGATAAAAAATTGTGCTACTTAATGCTATTGGAGAGTTTATACCAATTGAGATCTGAAGAGTTGCAGCAGAAGACAAAACAAAGTAGGCAACTTGAGTTTTTAAATTTTTTGCACTCATAATGCCTACAGTAGATAAAATTAAGGTAACTATTCCAAGACCAAGTATCCAAGGTATGTAGTAGTAACTAAGTTCACCAGCTAAGTCTCCAAAGATTGTTCCATGTACTCTTATGATAGAGTATATACCGATCTTTGTCATTATAGCAAACATTGCTGCAACTGGTGCTGAGGTGTTTGCATAGGTGCCAGGTAACCAAAAGTAGAGAGGAAACATAGCAGCTTTCAATCCAAATACAAGTAAAAGTAAAAGTCCAGCAGAAGCAACTACGCCTTGATTATCCGGAGTAAGCTGACTTACTTTTAAAGCCATATCTGCTATATTTAGTGTGCCTAAAATACCATACAATGCACCTACAGCAAAGAGAAATAGTGTTGAGCCAACAAGATTTATAACCATATAGTGCATACCAAATCTAACTCTTAGTTTTCCATTGCCATGTAAAGCTAAAGCGTAAGAGCTAAGAAGTAGAACTTCAAAAAATACAAACAGATTAAAAACATCACCAGTTAAAAATGCTCCATTTATACCAAAGATAAGTAGTTGAAATAATACATGAAAGTTTACTCCATCTCCATCTATTTTTAATTTAACTCCATACCATAGTGAACCAAGAGATAAGATAGAAGTTACTAACAGCATAGTTACACTTAAGTAATCTAAAACAAAAGTAATCCCATAAGGTGCGATCCAGTTTCCCATTTGATAAACAAGGGTGTGGTTTTTCAAGACGGCAAAAAGTGCCATTATATTTACTACATTTAGAAAAAATAGAGCTAAAAATGAGAGTGTTTGTTGTGTTTTATGATTTAACATTTTTGCAAATAGAATCAACATTGAACTAAACAGAGGTATAAGAATAGGTAAAATTACTAATTGACTCAATTTTTATCTCCATTTTTGGTATCTACTTGACCATCTATGTGGTCACTGCCTAACTCTTTTTTCGCTCTTAGTGATAGTACTATTAAAAAAGCTGTCATACCAAAACTAATAACTATAGCTGTTAGAACTAGTGCTTGAGGAAGAGGGTCTGCATAGTTTTGCACTCCATCCTTTAGTATTGCAGCTTTGTTTATACTAAGCCTACCCATAGAAAATAAAAAGAGGTTGACCGCATATGAGAGCATCATAAGACCTAAAACAACTGAAAAAATTCTTGATTTAAGTGTCAAGAAAATTCCTCCACCAGTTAAAATTCCTATGCTTAAAGCTATTAATATCTCCATAATTAGTACTCTTCTTTCTGATTATCTTCTTGAGAAAGTTTATGTGAAGTCATACTTACCTTTCCTAAATTTACTAAAATCATTACAGTAGCCCCAACAACTACTAAAAAGACACCTAAATCAAATGCCATTGCACTTGCAATTTCAAATTTTCCAACTATTGGCCAGTTTAAATATGTAAATGTAGAGGTTAAGAATGGAAAATGTAAAACCATGGAGATTGCACCTGTTAGGGCAGCTATGAGAACACCTGAGCCAATCAAAAAATGTTTGTCAAAATTTAGTCTTTTACTACTCCACTCAATACCATTTGCTAAATATTGCACTATGATGGCAACAGCTGCAATAAGTCCAGCTATAAATCCTCCACCTGGTAAATTGTGTCCCCTTAAAAATATGAAAACAGCAACTAAAAGCATAATGGGCAGCATAAGTTTAGTTGTAGTTTTTAGAATTACTGGGTGTGAATCTATAGACCACTTAAAACCTCTAGCATCTTTTGTTGGAGCATAAAGATTTAATCCTTGAAGCATTGCGTATATTCCAATGCCTGCAATTCCTAAAACAACTATTTCACCCATCGTATCTAATCCTCTAAAATCAACAAGTATAACATTGACCACATTTGTTCCACCACCACCACTTTTGGCATTTTCAATAAAAAAACTTGAAATGGGATTATACTCTCTACTCATAACCGATAAGGACAGAATAGCTGATCCAATTCCTCCTATAGTCGCTAGTAGTAGATCAGCCCTTATTTTAAATTTTGAAGACTCTGTTGGTGAAAAAGGTGGTAGATAATAAAGAGCCAACAATACAAGAATAATGGTTACAAGTTCAACACTTATTTGGGTCAAGGCTAAATCTGGTGCCGAAAACTTTATGAAAATTAGAGAAATTATCAGCCCAACTAGACCAATGATTACTAATGAAAGCAGTTTTTGTTTATGAAATAGAATTACACTTACAACTGTTATTGTTAAAACTATGAAAATTATTGAGCTTAGCGCAGTTATTGGTAGTAGCTCTCTTTGACCAAATATATTGCCATTTCCATATAGTATAAAACCAAAAAAACCAACAATAAAGGTTGATATAATGAGAGTATATATTGAATCGTGAATTTTACCTTCGTGAATTTTTTTATCTATAACCTTTGCCCATTCAAAAAAGCTTTCTATTGCTTTATTGTATGGAATCCTTGCATCTAAATTAGATAGATATTTATCGTAATTAGAGATTAAAATTTCTTTTTTCCAATACATAAAAAAACCTAAACCAATAGCAAATAGACTCATAAATAGCGGGGCATTTAACCCATGCCACAATGCAATCTTTACTGAAGGAGCGGTTGCTTGAAGAGAGCCAGCCACAGCTACTTCTAGCAGAGGATAAACACTTAACATAGGTATGATTCCCACTACAATACAAGCAAAGGATAATATATAAATCGGCAATTTCATTCCACTAACAGGTTCATGTGGTTCAACTTGTAGAAAGCCACTCTTTTTACCAAAGAATGTATCGGCAACCAATCTAATTGAGTATGCTACACTAAACCCACTTCCAAGAGTCACAAGGATAGGCACTAAAAGGTATGATGCATCATTTAAAGCTCTATCTAAAATCATCTCTTTGCTTAAAAAACCATTGAATGGAGGAAATCCTGCCATAGAGGCCGCACAAACCATAGCTAAAGTTGCAGTATATGGCATAAGATTAAATAGCCCACCGAGTTTTTTTAAGTCTCTTGTTTTTGCTTCATGATCAACTATCCCAACAATCATAAACAAAGCAGCTTTAAATGTTGCATGGTTTATGATATGAAAAATTGCTGTAAATGTTGCAAGTGGAGTTGAGAGCCCAAATAAAAATGTAACTAAACCTAAGTGGCTTATGGTAGAATATGCTAAAAGAGCCTTTAAATCATCTTTGAAAAATGCAAAAAATGCCCCTGTAAGCAATGTAATGAGACCAGCAGTAGTAATGATAAAATCCCATTCCGGAGTATCGCTAAAAACAGGATAGAATCTAGCAAGTAAAAAGATCCCAGCTTTTACCATAGTCGCAGAGTGAAGATAGGCTGAAACTGGAGTTGGAGCAGCCATGGCATGAGGCAACCAAAAGTGAAATGGAAATTGAGCAGACTTTGTGATAACTCCAAGTGAAAATAGGATAAACATGGGAGTAAACAAAGGACTACTTATAATAATGTCTCTACTCTGTAGAATAGTACTCAATTCATAAGAGCCAACTATGTGGCCAAGCATCATAAAACTAGCAAAAAGAGCCAATCCTCCGCCACCGGTTACAACAAGAGCCATAATAGCACCATCTCTTCCCTCTTTTTTATACTGCCAAAAGCTAATTAGCAAAAAGGAGCTTAAAGATGTAAGTTCCCAAAAGAAAAAGATTTGAATGATGTTTTCACTAAGAGCAATTCCAACCATTGAACCCATAAAAAGAAGCAAGTATGAGTAAAATCTACCCATAGAATCCTTTTTTGATAGATAATACCTAGCATAAATAACTATAAACAGCCCAATAATTAAAACAATATATGCCAAAAGCATACCAATTCCATCTAATCTAAAGGCAAAATTAAGATTTATGCTTCTAATCCAACTAAAAGATTGAACTAAAGTTTGATCATTAAATGGTATGTGAGATACCTGAAAAAGTTTTATAATTGCAAACAAGGTTATAAAGCCAGAAACCCAGCTAGCTAGTAATCTATGGGCTTTAGAAACATATGCTACAACAGCAGCTCCTAAAAATGGCAACAAAACAATCAGGGGTAGTTCAATCATGGCAAATGTCATATTTTAAATCCCTAAATTTTTAAATTTTAGTGACTATTATAGCCGCAGAATTTTAATTTAAAATTATAAACATAATGATATAATCTTCCAACAAATAAAAACAGGGGTTTTTTGTGAAGGATAATGTTAGAATACTTGGTATAGTTGCACTAATGATGCTTGGCTTTTCATTGGTGATGATTGTTGTGATGACGATAAATTTTACTGATTTTTCCAGAGGAAAAGAAATTGAAAAGGCTAAAACAATTGCCTCGTTAGTTCAAGATGGATTAACTGCTCATATGGTTAATGGTACTATGGATAAAAGAAATTTTTTTTTAGATAGTGTAAAAGAGTCTTCAGGAGCATTAAAAATTTGGCTTTTTAGAACTAAAGAGGTTGAAGAGCTTTATGGCAAAGGTCTTGTAAATGAAGTCATAAAAGATGACATAGACAAAAAAGCAATAACTACAAGACAGATCCAAATAAAAATAGACGAAAAGCTTACAACCTCTACTTTGAGAATTACTATACCATACATAGCTACTGTAACTCAAAATCCAAATTGTTTATCCTGTCATACAAATGCAAAAGAGGGTGATGCTCTAGGTGGTATAAGTATGGTGTTCAATGTTGATGAAGCGAGAAATAAAGCTATTTTAACAATACTCAAAACTGTTGGTTTATCCGTGGTATTTATAATTTTTTTCATAATAATTACAAATAGATTTTTAAAACCATATACTGAAGTTATATTACTTATGAGAGATGCTTTAAAAAAGGCAGTGAATGGTGACTACACAGTGAGAATTAAAGAGAGTGGATCGCATGAAGTTTATAATGTTTCTAAATGGTTTAACACCCTTTTAGGAAAGTTGGACAAAACAGTTAGCTCAATAGAAAAAAATATTTCACTTTTTGTTGCAGATAGACAGAGAAGTTTTAGAGATCCATTGGAAAAATCTCAATTTGTTATAGAAGATATAGCAGATATTTATAGATTTAAAAAAACAATTGAACAAGACATTTCAAAAGATGTTATATATGATAGATTAGTGAAGGTTTTCAAAGAACAGCTCCATGTAGCTGATTTATCTCTATTTGAGATAGATATAAAAAATGATAAAAGAGTCATAATTTATGATGATACGCCAGAAAAATTTTGTCAAGAAGCAGACAACAGTCCAACCATGAGGTGTAGAGCATTTAGAACTAATTCAGTAGTAATTAGTGATGAGTTTCCAAATATATGCTTGTCATGTGAAACAACAAAGGAGTATTTGTGTATAAATTATCCTATAGATGAAAACTACTCAATAGTTCTAAATATAAAACCAGAAAACAAAGAGGAGTTACACGAAAATAAAAAAGCTATAGGCTACATAAAGAACTATCTAGAGTCTGCTAGACCAGTTTTACAGAGTAAAATTTTGACTGAGATTTTACAAAGATCCAATATGATTGATGGATTAACTGGGCTTTACAATAGAAAGTATTTAGACATCTTTATGGATAATAAGGTAAAAAAATTTAGTGAATTTGCAATAGCTATGGTAGATATAGATTACTTTAAAAAAGTAAATGATGGGTATGGGCATGATGTTGGAGATAAAGTTTTAAAAGAGTTATCTGAAATTTTTAAAAAATACATCAAAGAGCCAAATTTAGCTTTTAGATTTGGTGGTGAAGAGTTTTTACTTTTCATTCCAGATGTATCAAGTGCAAAAGATATAGTTCAAACTATAAAAGATGATTTTGAGCAGAAAGTTTTTAAGGTAGAAGGAGATAGTTTTAGTAAAACTTTTAGTGTGGGAATTTCATTTTATAAAAAAGATAGTGAACAGATTTGGCAAGTGATAAAAAATGCCGATGTTGCTTTGTATGAAGCAAAAAATAGAGGTAGAAATAGAATAGTTCTATATGAAGAGGTGAAGAGTTCATAGGAAAATTTTGAGCATTGACGAAAAAGGTACGCAATTTGCATACATTGAAGATATAAGGGCACCTCTAAAAACCAAAAGAGTGTAAAAAATGTCAATCAAAGTGAATAGTAAAATCAGGGTTTAAGAAGTTAGTTGATCGTAAAGTTTAACCTGAATTATGCAATAGGATTTGCTAAAGTAGTGTTTATAGCCTAGTTTAGCAAATCCTATTGCATAATTCAGGTTTAATCGATCTTAATCAAACTCTATAACTATTCATAACTCTTCCTAAATCTTTAGGATAACCTAGTTTTGAAGCAAAGCTAGTGGCTATTAAGTCAATTTCTTTCCTATCCATAGTGGAAAATTTATCAATCTGCTTTCCTTTTTCTATGAATCCTAAAGTTTTTAGCCTATTGGATAAGTTTTTTGCTATTGAAAATATGGAGGAGACCTTTACAATTTCACATCTAGCATAGTTTTCTCCCTCATAAGAAACTTCCACTGCTCTTAAATCAGGGTCAACTCCTGGTATTTGTTGAGCCCCATATAATGGTTTTGAAGATGTCGTTGCGTTTTTAAAAGTTGGGATAAATTCAGCCATATGAAAGATAGCTCTTTTTGTTCTCTCAGATACTTCTTTTTCTTGCCAACCTTCATAGATTTTATCTATGATATGTTTCGGAAATAGAACTTTTTTACCTGAACACTCTACTAAGCTATCTTCAAAAAGAGTTATATCCTTTGTCATTCCATGAAGCTGAAAGTAATTTCCAAAGTATGGTGTAAACTGTGCCATTCCATAAGGAGTCCCTCTTTTTCCGTGAAATATAATTTCAGGCCAAATGTAACTGTTATCTTCCCACTTTGTGATATATGCAGCTTTGAACTCTACTAGTTTATCTCTTTTATAACCCAACATATGATCGATTTCATATGAGTTGAATCCTGCAGCATTTATCACAAAATCAAACTCTTTGCTTTTTTGGTTGTAGCTAATTTTAAATTTATTTTCAATTTTTTCAACATTTTCAACTTTTGTATTTAATAAAAAATCAACATTTTTAATCTCGTTTAACTCTTTTTCTACAAAAGCTCCTATCCTAAAAAGATTTAATCCATACTCATTTACTATAACTATGGGAAATTTGATTTTATCCAAATCAACCTTTTTTGCAAAAGGTATGAGCCAGTCGTGAAACTTGGTTGGATTTTTGGGTTGAGTTTTTTTTCTAAGCTTTAAAATCTTCTCTTTTGAAAATAGAGCGTAGTAATTTTCCGGCTCTCCTAGGACTTTATTGTTTTTATCCTTTTTAATCAATTTTTCATACTCAGTTTTTAAGATCTTTAGTCTTTCTAAAATCTCATCAGGTTCACCACTATCTCTTTTTGGAATAGCTATAACTGTTGGTCTAAAATCAACTCCATGGGGATAAAATCTTAAAAACTCTATAGACTCTTTCAAAAGTTGAATACATTGAGAAATAGGGATTTCTCTATAAAGATTTCCTCCAGCATGTAGATGGCAAAAAGGTGGACCGCTAACTACACAGGATTTTTTTTCAAAAAGTGTTACATTTGCCCCAAGTTTTCCGAGATAGAGTGCGCAAGTACTGCCTGCAACTCCTCCTCCTATAACAGCAATTTTTTTTCTCATTGAATTTTTCATTATCTATAGTACCCCTAAAATATCTTCAAAATTATCAAATAAAAAGTCTGGTCCATAGCTACTTAAGTCTTCACCTTGGTTATAACCATAGGTTAGACATATGGATGTAACCTTAGCAGCCTTGGCAGCTAAAATATCACTCTTGGAATCACCAACAAAACATACTTTTTGCAAAGGAGTTTTTAATTTACCACAAATATAGTAAATAATCTCTGGTTCAGGTTTTTTTTGCTTTACAACTCCAGCACCAACACTTAAGCTAAAGAATCTATCTATTTTTGTATTATCTAGTATCTCTTTAACAAATTCATCAGGCTTATTTGTGGCAATTGCTAGCTTAAATTTCCTGTTTTTTAACTCATTTAATGTTTCTAGTACTCCTTTGTAGAGTTTTAAATCCTTTGTTAAGTTGTTTTTATAGTTTTTTAAAAATTTTTCTAACCATTCTTGAGAATTTTTTTCATCTAAATTTAAATGTTTTAGTGCTCTTTGAGTTAGCTTTAAGGCACCATTACCAACCCATAATCTCACTAATTTTTCATCAAACTCATACTCAAATGTTAAATTTAAAGCATGTCTCAAAGATGGAACGCTATCTACTAAAGTTCCATCTAAATCAAAAATTATCAACTCTTTTTTCACAATCAACCTTTTTATTTTTTCCTATTTTAGCTAAAATAAGCTTATGAAAAATCTTAGAGGTTACAAAAAGAACTATTTTAAACTTTCGATCATTGCTATGTACTCAACGCTTTTTAAGCTCTCAAGAGTTGAGATAAACATGATCTATCATAGAAGGGCTTATGAGGCTAGCCTACCTGTTCGAGCTCCACCATTAATGCTACTTAATCTACAAAAAAATAAATAAATAGGAGAGGATTATGCATATAGAAGCAGGAGTTGTAACTGGGGCTAAGATAGCTCTTGGTTATGCGACAGCAGCGGGTGTTTTGGGAGTTGGAGTTAAGTTGGCTTGGGAGAGTATAAAAGAGAGTGGAGTGTTGTCCTTTTTTCTGAAGAGTCTTTTAGCAACTTTGGTTATATTTTGTTGTTTTGAAGTTATGCCTCACTATCCAGTGGGAGTGAGTGAAGTGCATCTCATACTTGGTACTACTATATTTTTGATTTTTGGTGTAGCTCCAGTTATGGTTGGACTAGCAAGTGGACTTTTGATTCAAGGGCTCTTTTTTGCTCCTTTTGATTTACCGCAGTACGGTATGAATGTTACTACTCTTTTGGCTAGTATGATGGTTCTCAATTATGCTTCAAAGAGAATTATTCCAAAAGGGATTGCCTATAAAGACATCAGCTACTCTCAGCTTTTAAAGATGTCAATAATTTGGGAGGGAGCTATAGTTTCTTGGGTTGCTTTTTGGGCACTCTATGGACAGGGTTTTAGCAGTGAAAATCTACACAACATAGCAACATTTGGTGGAGCATATATGAGCGTGATTATACTTGAGCCACTAATTGATTTGGCAGTGTTGAGTTTGGTTAAATTTTTCAATTTGACAAAAACAAACATTTTGATAGACAAGAAACTCGTACAAGCTTAATATGAAAAGATACAGACACTATACAAAAGATAGGGCGATTGTCCTATCTTGTTTTGGCTCTATAGTTGAGCAAAAGAGGTATGTTCAATTAAAAAAAATTGTAGCAGATGAGTTTAAAGAGTGTGAAGTATTTTTGGCATTTAGCTCAAGGATGGTTTTAAAACACTTGCAAAATAGTGGAGAAAACTTCAAAAATTTAGCTCAAGTTTTAGCAGATGTAGATTTGCTTGGATTCAGGTTTATTAGCGTTGTATCTGTAAATCTTTTTCCAACGGATGAGCATGAGTTTACAAAAAGAGTTGTGGATGGGTTTAAACAATTTTCTTTGGCAAATATAAACTTTTCAGATGCAATTTTGACAAAAACTAAAGATACTAACACCTTTTTGAAATCTCTGCATAGGCAAGTGAGTAAAGATGAGTGTGCAAATCTATATATAATTCACGGAACACCAAAACTGGATACTTTAGGGATAGACTCAATCAATTATACTCTCAAGTTTTTAGAGTTTTTAGATGAAAGAAATTTTACATGTTCGCTAGAGGGAGCTTTTAGTTATGGTGATATAAAAAGTCAATTAAAAAATAAAATAAAGCAAAAGGGTTTTAAGAATATTCAAATAGTTCCAATGCTTTTAGTTAGTGGAAGTCACTACAAAAAAGATATGTTTGAAATCTGTTTGGATTTAAAAAGTGACTTTGAATCTAGTTTGTTTTCATCTTGTGATGATTCGTTTAATCTACTAGGACTTAAAAGTATACAAAGAATTTTACTTAATAACACATATGAATCATTAGCTAAAATGGGACTTAAATTTTGAAAAAACTCTATATGGTATCTTTGGGTCCGGGTGACTTTGAGTTGGTGACTCTAAAAGCTCTAAAAGCATTGAAAAGTTCTGATGTCATACTTGTGCCAACAAAGAGTGAGGGTAGTTTTAAAAAGTCTTTAACACACAAAATTGTTAAAAAACTTTTTGAAGAGGAGAAGTTTGAAAGAAAGCTTTTACCTGTTTTTTCTCCAATGAAATTTAAAAAAGAGGATTGGGAATCTCAAGTTGAACTCATAATGGAAGCTTTTTGGGAGTACAAAAGTGTAAGTTTTGTGACTTTAGGAGATTGTTCTATATATAGTACAGTTTACTACCTTCTTGAAATTATAAAAAAAAGAGACTTGGAAGTTTTTAACAACTGTGAAGTTATAGCAGGAATAACCTCCTTTAGTGCTGCTTCAGCAAAAGTAAAAAAGCCGCTATGCTTGGGAGATAGTTCTCTTGAGATTATACCTCTTGTAGAAAAAAGGACTCCTAAAACAAAGGTATATATGAGACCAAAAATAGGACAATTTACAACAAATTTGCAAGAGGGTGGTAGTTTTTATACTTTTGAGAATCTTTTTTTTAAAGATGAAAATATAATTAGGGGCAAGATTAAAGAGGTCAAAAAGTATATGACTCTTTTTATAGATTTTTTTAAGAATGAAAAGATTTGAGTATGGGCATACAGATGAGGTTTATCTGTGTGATGATGGTACAGTTTTAAAACTATTTAACAAAGCTTCATTTGAGCAAATCATAGAGGAGATAAAGCTTTTAAATAATTTAAAACATTTAAATGTACCAAGAGTGTTAAGTGAAATTTTTATTTGTAGAGGAAAGTTTGCACTTAGATACACAAAACTTGAAGGTAAAAGTAAAAAAAGTATATCAGAGTGTGAACTTGTGGGGTTGGCTAAATTTTTGAGAGAGTTTCATTCGCTAGAATTAAAATCTAAAAACCCTAAGCTTTTTGAGAGAGACAGGGTTGAAGAGTTTGTAAAAAAATCAAAAGATATCAGGCTTATAAAAAATTTTGGATTATTAGAGATTGAGCCTAAAGCAAAGTGTGTAATACATGGTGATCTATTTTGGGATAACATTGTTTTTGAAAAAGATAGATTTGCTGGTGTTTTTGATTTTATAGACTCTTGTGAGGGTGATCCTTATTTTGAATTGGGAGTTGTTTGTTTTAGCTATGATTTAAATCATAGTATGAAAAAATTATTGCTTGAGAGTTATGGATTGGAAGTTGATTTAAAAAAGTTAGATCAATTTATAAAATATGCTCTTATTTACTACTGCGCTTGTAGAGCTATGGTAGGTAGAGATTATGAAGATTTGATTGAGAAATTGGAGAGATTATGATAAAAAAGATTGTAGGAAATAGTGATTTTATTGAGTATTTAAGAGGTAAGAGTGCAACTTTTGCATTGAGTATTAGTACGACTAAAACTTGTGAGATAGATGGTTTAACTCAAGCTGGAATTCCAGGGTTGATTCATCTAACACCAACACTAGATGCAGAGTTTTTTACTACTCAAGAGGTAAGAAGCTTAACAGATATAGCTACTACTCCAAAAGGAGTTCCAACACCTGCACTAATAAGCAGAGCTGTACATCTTTTAAATCCATTTAGAGAGATTGAAATTTTTGATTTGGGAGTAGAAGTTAAACCAAAAATTGATTATTTTAAGATTTATGAATTTGGATTAAGTTACACTAAAAGCATAAAAGAAGGTGCAGGCATAGACGCTAAGAAAGTTTTTGAATTAGGTTTTAATTTTGCTACAAATTATGAACTAAAGAGTGATTACTTGATTTTAGGAGAGTCTGTACCGAGTGGAACAACCACTGCTCTTTGTTCTACTTTAGCTTTGGGTTATGATTGTAAAGGCAAATTTAGCTCTAGCTATAAGGATAGTCCAGAGAGTATAAAAAATCAAGTTATTAAGAGTGCTTTGAAAAATATAGAAAATATAGAAGATGATTTTTTTAAGTTATCATTGGTAAGTGATAATATGCTCATTTTCAATGCAGGTTTTGTGGTCGGTGCCTCAAAAAGAGGGATTAAAACTATTTTAGCCGGTGGAACTCAGATGGCAGGTGTCCTTTTGATAGCAGATAAACTTTCAAATTTAAAGATTGATGGTAAAAATTTGGGGCTTTTTACTACTAAATGGCTAGCAGAAGATGAGAATTCGGATTTAAAAGCACTCCTTCAAATGTTAAGCTTTGAGTTAAATGCTTTTTATAGTGATTTTGATTTCTCTTTAAGTGAGCATCCTGCTTTAAAACTTTATGATGAAGGTGAAGCAAAAGAGGGTGTTGGAGCAGGTGCATGTTTAGTTTATGCAGATCTAAATGGGGTAGATAAATATAAAATTACTAAAAAAATTGAAGTATTTCTTCAATAAAGATAAAAGGTAACCAAATCAGAATCAAATTAAACTAACTTTAAAAAATATATTAAATTGATTCGTTAAGATTTGTTACCTTTGTAAACAATTTAAAATTTAAAAATAGATTATCTTACATATATATTCTTAATTATATACATTAATGATAAAATTTATTCAAATTAAATCTAGGGAGCTACAATGGCACAAAAAGCTATTCGTGAGTATGATGCTAAGGCGCTAATGTCCAAGCATTGGGAGAATTATTTTAGTGGATTTCACTATGGATTTAAATCTGTATTGGTGACAAGTGGTGAAGAACTTTTAAAAAAAGCTGAAGAGTATGGGTTTGAGTGGTTAAAAAAAGAGCCACTAGCTGCAAAGCCTGATATGCTTTTTGGAAAAAGAGGTAAAAATGGTTTAGTTTTATTTAAAAAAGATAAACCAGGTGATGTAACACTAGAAGATGCTGCTAAGTGGATAGATGAAAAAAGATCACATACAACTACTCTTTTATCAGGTGAAAATGGAACTTTAACTCATTTTATAGTTGAACCATTTACACCTCACAGTGATGATCAAGAGTACTACATAAGTGCAACGGTTGTTGATGAAGATGATGTTCTATATATGTCAACACAAGGTGGTGTTGAGATCGAAGATGGTTGGGATGAAAAAGTTATTGAAGTTAGAATTCCAATAGATATGTGTGAGGCAAGTATTGAAAAAGAGATTAGGGCAAATGTTCCAGAAGATTTACCTGAAGAGAGTAAGAAAAATTTTGGTTCTTTTGCGATAGATTTTTTTAAATTCTATAGAGATTTAAATTTTGCTTATTTAGAGATTAATCCTCTTGTAATGTTGGAAAATAATCAAATAGCAATTTTAGATACAGTTGCTAAACTTGACGATACAGCTGGTTTTATGATGAAAGATAAATGGGGTGATATAGAGTACCCAACTCCATTTGGTATGGATGATATGTCCCCTGCAGAAAAAGCAATAGCTGAGGCTGATTCAAAAACTGGTGCGTCACTTAAGCTGACTGTTTTAAATCCTATGGGTAGAGTTTGGACGATGGTTGCTGGTGGTGGAGCTAGTGTTGTGTATGCTGATACAATTGCTGATTATGCGGAAGAAACAGGTGGTAGTATAAAGGACTTAGCAAACTATGGTGAGTATAGTGGTGGTCCAACAACTGGAGAGACAAAGTTTTATGCTGAAACTCTGTTTGATTTAATGACAAGACACAAAGATCCACAAGGTAGAGATAAGATTTTGATAATTGGTGGAGCTATTGCAAACTTTACTGATGTTGCTAAAACTTTTACAGGCATTATTCAGGCATTAGAAGAGTATGCAGATAAACTAAAAGAGCACAATACAAGAATCTATGTAAGAAGAGGCGGTCCAAACTATGAAGTCGGATTAAAAAATATAGAGGATGCAGCTAAAAGATTAGGTCTATATATGGAAGTTTATGGGCCAGAAACTCATGTTACTGACATCGTTAGAATGGCATTAGAGAAGTAAGGGGATAATAATGAACAATAGACTATTTACAAAAGAAACTCAAGCTATTTTTTGGAATAACAACAAAAAAGCGATCCAAAGAATGTTGGATTATGATTATGTTATAAAAAGAGAGACCCCCTCAGTTGCTGCTATAGTGGCTCCAACTAGCTCAAGCAAATTTGACAAATTCTTTTGGGGTAAAGATGAGATAATGGTTCCAATCTACAAAAGTACAGCTGAAGCCAAAAAGGCTCACCCAAATGTAGATACACTTCTAAATTTTGCATCATTTAGAACAGCTTATGATGTTACTATGGAGGCTTTGGAGATTGGTGGTTTTAGAGTTATGATGATAACTGCCGAGGGAATCCCTGAGAGACTTGCAAGAAAGATGAATGTTGAAGCTAGAAAGGCCGGAGTAACCGTAATAGGTCCTGCTACAGTTGGAGCTATAACTCCTGGTGCATTCAAGATTGCAAATGTTGGTGGAACCATAAGCAATATTATAAAATCAAAACTTCACAGATGTGGTTCTTGTGGCTTGGTAACTAGATCGGGCGGTCTATTTAATGAGCTTGCAAATGTTATTTCAATAAATGCAGATGGAATTGCAGAGGGTGTTGCAATTGGTGGAGATAGATTTGTAGGAAGTACATTTATTGACAATATGCTTAGGATGGAAAAGAACCCAGATGTTAAGTATATGGTTCTTCTTGGTGAAGTTGGCGGAAGAGAAGAGTATAAGATAATTGATGCTATAAAAGAGGGTAAGATTACTAAGCCTGTTATTGCATGGTGTATTGGTACAATTGCGAAGCACTATAGCAGTGGAGTTCAATTTGGTCACGCAGGTGCTAGTGCAAATGCAGATAGCGAAACAGCAGCTGCTAAAAATAAAGCTATGGCTGAGGCTGGAATGTTTGTTCCAAAAACTTTTAATGAATTACCTCAGACCATTAACCAAGTTTATAATGAGTTAAAAGAAAAAGGAATCATAAAAGAGATTGAGGAGCCAGAAATCGCTACAATCCCAGTAAATAGAAGACCAAAGCAGTTTGTTTGTACAATCTCTGATGATAGAGGAGAGGAAGCGACTTATGCAGGCTATCCTATAAGCTCAGTTGCAACTCCAGATACAGGAAAAGGCATAGGAGATGTTATATCTTTGCTATGGTTCAAAAAAGTTTATCCAAAATGGGCAACAGATTTTATCGAGACTGTACTTAAAACTGTGGCTGATCATGGTCCTGCTGTTAGTGGTGCACATAATGCAAAAGTAACCGCAAGAGCCGGAAAGAGTGTGGTAGAGTCACTTGTGACTGGTTTGCTTACAATTGGTCCTAGATTTGGTGGAGCGATTGATGGAGCTGCTGAGTACTTTAAGTATGCAGATGACAACAACCTAACACCAGCTGAATTTTTAAGCTATATGAAGAAAAAAGGCGTACCAATTCCAGGAATTGGACACAGAATTAAATCTCTTAAGAATCCAGACAAGAGAGTTGAAGGACTTAAAAAGTATGCAAAAGAGTACTTCCCATCAACTTCACTTCTAAACTACGCACTAGAGGTTGAGCAATTAACTACAAGCAAAAAAGAGAACCTAATCTTAAATGTCGATGGTACAATTGGGATTTTGATGGTTGATATGTGGAGAGCTTTAGGATATAGTGAAAAAGAGATAAACGAGTTTATATCTAGCGGAACTCTTAACTCTTTCTTTATTGTTGGTAGAAGTATAGGATTTATCGGTCATATACTTGATGAGAAGAGACTTGCTATGCCTATGTATAGACATCCTATGGATGATATACTCTATGATGTTCAGATAGCTGAAGAGATTTAGTACAAATTTAAGAGGAGCTAAAAGTTCCTCTTTTAACCCCTTATCTTTTTTAGAAGTTTTTTAGCTTTTTTAACCGCTTTTTCTGCTTTGTCAAACACTAAAACTACCGCCATTCTTCTACCTCTATGAGACTCTGGCTTTGAAAACACCCTTAAGTAGCTATTTTGACTAAATAGAGCATTTTTAGCATAAATTGTTGGGCAATAGCTCTCACTGTTTGATTTAAATGCACCACTTGCACCCTCTCCATAAAATATAAAATCTAGTGGTAGATTTAAAATAGCCCTTATGTGTAGAGCAAATTCGCTTTGGCTTTGAGTTATCATAGTAACCATGCCTGTATCGTGTGGTCTAGGACTAACTTCGCTAAAATAGACTTCATCTCCCTTTATAAAAAGTTCCACTCCAAAGATTCCACATCCGCCTAAACCATCTGTAATCTTCTTAGCAATTTCTTGAGATTTACTCAAAGCAGTCTTACTCATCCTAGCTGGCTGCCAAGAGAGTATGTAGTCGCCATCTTTTTGTATATGCCCTATAGGCTCACAAAATATAGTCTCTTTTTCATTTCTAGCAGTTAAAAGTGTAATCTCATAATCAAAATCAACAAACCCTTCTACTATAAGCTCGCTTGCATCTCCTCTTGCCTCTTTTGCTATCTCCCAACATTTGATTAAATCATCTTTTGATTTTGCAATGCTTTGACCATGACCACTGCTACTCATAACAGGTTTAATCACGCAAGGAAAACCTACAGCTTTTGTAGCATCTTTTAACTCCTCGTAGCTCTTTACAAATCTATATGGGCTAGTTTTTAAGCCAAGTTCTTGTGAAGCAAATACTCTTATGTTTTTTCTGTTCATAGTTTTATTTACAGCTTCAGCATTTGGCACAACACAAAACCCAAGTTTCTCGGCATCAAAAAGTGCATCTATACTGATCGCTTCAATCTCAGGAAGTATAAAATCTGGCTTTTCTCTTTTTATAATCTCTAAAAGTGCACCTCTATTTTGCATATCGACTACATAGCTTCTGTGAGCTACATGGTGAGCAGGAGCATTTTGGTACCTATCAACAGCAACTACTTCAATGCCAAGTCTTTGAGCCTCTATGGCAACCTCTTTTCCAAGCTCCCCCGAGCCTAAAAGCATAATCTTTTTTGAATTGCTTTTTAATGGTGATGTAAATTTCATTGAAATCCTTTTTTTGAAATATTTTAATATAACTTATATAACTATTTCATAAAGGAGACTTATCAGATATAATAATTTTTAATTTTGTATTATAATTGTAATCAATTTTAGATAAAATCATCTCAATCTATTGTTGATTTAGGATGAATATGGTGAAAATAGCTCTTTTTAGTGATACACTTTTTGATGCAAATGGAGTTTCAAGGTTTTTGCAAGATATGGCAAAACAATCTGCTTACAAAGATAACAATCTTCATATTTTTACCTCGACAAAAAAAAGATTTTCCTATTTAGAATTGGAAAATATACACAATGTAGAACCAGTTTTAAGATTTCCTATGCCATTTTATAGTGATTTAGATTTTGTATTGCCCAATTTTTTTAAATTGAGACGAAAATTTTTAACTTTAAAACCAAGCATAATTCACATCTCTACACCAGGCAGTGTTGGAATTTATGCGAAAAAATTGGCAAAGAAGTATGGTTTGGCGCTTGTTGGAACTTATCATACAGATTTCCCAGAGTATGTATATAGAAATTTACCTTTTAAATTTACTCAGAGTCTAGCCAAAGCTTATATGAAGTGGTTTTATAAGGAGTTTGATTTAATACTTCTTAGAAGCAGTGTTTATGAAGATATTTTGGTTAAAGAGATTGGTATAGATAGAGCGAAATTAAGAGTTTTAAAATATGGAACAGATATAGAGAAATTTCATCCAAAATTTAAAGATAGATTTTCTAAAGGAGATTTTGGATTGCCCAAGAGTGGATTTAACCTACTTTATGTAGGAAGATTAACAAAAGAGAAAAATTTTCATCTAATTTTGGAACTTTTTAAAGAGTTAAACAGATTAAATGATATAAAGATAAATTTTATAGTAGTTGGAAGTGGCGAGTGTACTAAGTTGCTAAAGGGTGTGAGAAATCTTTATTATCTTGGGAAGAGAGAGGGTGATGAATTATCTTACATTTATGCTATGAGTGATGCATTTTTAAGTATGTCAATTACTGAAACATTAGGGCAAACTATCTTAGAGGCGCTTGCTAGTGGGACACCAGCAATAGTTTCAAGTGTAGGTGGACAAAAAGATTTTATTGATGAAAAGTATTGTATAATACATAAAAACTTAAATATATCACAGTGGAGAGATAGTATTTTGGAGCTTTACAGGGATTCAAAAAGATTAAAAGAGTTGAGTCAAAATGCTAGAAAAAAAGCCCAGATGCTGTCTATAAAAGAGAGTTACGAGCATTTTATAGAACTTCATTTAATGGATCAGGATATAGATTGAAAAAAATTCTTATTTTTGGAGGTATAAACTCCGGCAAGAGTGCATTTGCTGAAAAAAAAATTTTAGAAATTTCCAATAAAAAACCCTACTATATAGCTACATATTTGGAAGAGTTTTGTGATAATGAGATGAAAGAGAAGATAAAAAATCACAAACTTAAACGAGAAGGAAATTTTATAAACCTAGAAGAGCCTTATGATGTAAACAGAAGAGTCAAAGAGGGTGAAAGTTATCTAGTAGATTGTTTATCTATGTTGATTTTCAATAATCTAGATAATCAAGAGAGACTTTTTGAACAGTTAGAGTTGCTCTCTTCGAAGGATTCAGATATAGTTTTTGTTTTAAATGATGTTAGTAGTGGGGTTTTACCAGCAGACTATGAGAGTAGAACATTTGTAAAGCTTAGTGGTTTAGTAGCACAAATGGTAGCAGATTTTTGTGATGAGGTTTATGAAGTTAAGTTTGGTTTGGTTAGACAATGGAAGTAAAAGAGTTTTCTCATGGAGGAGATATTGAGGGTTTTAAAAAGAGGTATAAAGTAAAAAAAGTTTTAGACCTATCCTCCAATATAAACTTCTTAAAACCAAAAATAAAAATAGATTTAAATAAAGTGGATCTTGCTTCTTATCCTAATTATGAGAAATTTTATAGACAAATAGCAAAACATTTTAATATAAATGACAATGAAATAGAGCTTTTCAATGGTGGCAGTAGTGCAATTTTTGCCCTTTTTAAATTTTTAAACTTAAGACATTGTGCTATCTACTCACCAGCCTATTTGGAATATAAGCGAGTTGCAAAAAGTTTAAGCATGAAAATTGAACTTATAAACAGGTTTGAAAATTTATACAAGGAAGTTAAAAGAGATTCGCTTGTAGTATTTGTAAACCCTTCAACTCCGGATGGGAAGTATTATGATTTGAAAAAACTATTTAGTATTTGGCAAAAAGCAGATGCTACAGTTTTGGTAGATGAGTCATTTTTAGAGTTTTGTAGTAAAAAATCGGCTGTTGAGTTTTTAAAAAACTACAAAAAACTCTATATTTTAAAATCTATGACCAAGTTTTACGCATGTGCTGGGGTAAGAGTTGGGGTTGTAATTTCAAGCTGTAAAAATATAAAACAGTTAAAAAAAAATGAGCCACTTTGGAAGCTCTCAGAGTTTGACATAAGCTACTTAAGTCAAGCACTAAAAGATAGAGAGTTTGTAAAAAAAACTATAAAAATTACAAAGAAAAATAGAGAGTTTTTGGTTTATAAACTTAAAAAGAGTGGACAATTTAAAAAAATCTACAAAAGCGAAGCCAATTTCATTTTAGCTAGCCTCAAAAGTCAAACAGCAAAAGAGTTTCAAGAAAGAGTAGCTAAGAGTGGCATTATGGTAAGAGATTGTAGCAATTTTGATTTTTTAGATGAGAGTTATGTGAGAATTGCGGTTAAGGGTAGGGAAAGTATTAATATTCTATTAAACAATTAAATACTATAATTGTTTAATATATTAAGCAAAGGGCTGGATATGATAGATACTTTATTGGAGATTTCATCGCAAAAAATAGCTACAGTTGATAAAAACTTTAAAAGATATATGCATAAAACTTTTGATATGAAAGATAGGCTCATAGGTATCATAGGTGCTAGAG
>JALSLU010000034.1 GCA_026988125.1 Sulfurospirillum sp. | reverse complement strand
CGAAAAAGTTTTGGGTATTGCTTGGGATGGTACTGGTTATGGTGATGATGGCACTATTTGGGGCGGAGAGTTTTTATTATGCGATAAAGAGGGCTACGAGAGAGTGGCTCATTTTGAACCATTTTTACTTTTAGGTGGAGAAGCTAGCATAAAAGATATAAAACGAGTAGCGCTCTCTATGATTTTAGATTGCGATAAAGATGAGATTTATGAGGATTTTTTTAAAAAATTTAAAGGCAGTGAGCTAAAAATTCTAAAACAGATGCACACTAAAAAGTTAAATTCACCAAAATGTTCGGCAGTTGGAAGGCTCTTTGATATGGTAGCATCAATTTGTGGAGTGTGTAGTAAGGTTAGCTATGATGGTGAGAGCGGACTCATAATTGAGGGCTTATATGAAAAAAGTATAGAAGATAGCTATAATTTTTACCTAGAAGATGGTATCATAAGATATAAACACACCATAAAAGAGATGATAAAGGATAAAAGCCCAAACTTAATAGCGACAAAATTTATAAATGCTTTAATAAAAATTTTAATTGAAATATCACATAACTACAGTGAAAAGATAGTTTTGAGTGGAGGTGTTTTTCAAAATAGAACACTTTTAGAGGGAGTGATAAATTCCTCTAAAGTAGATATATACTTTCCAAATCAAGTTTCAATAAATGATGGTGGAATCTCAATAGGTCAAATCTATAGTATTTTATGACAACTTTTTTGTGATAAATAAATATTATTATCATAAACTATAATTAGATATAAATTATGGCTTTTTAATTTTTAATTAATACTATCTATTATTTGATTTTAAGCTTATATGTATTAGACTTTTGGACTTAAAAAGTTTAAAGGACGGATTATGGATAACAATGTGATAAGGTTTAGTGTCTCACTGCCTGAAAAATTATTAGCAGAGTTGGATAAAAAGGTTAGCGAGCAGGGCTATGCTTCAAGAAGTGAATATACACGAGATTTAATTCGTGAAAGGCTTGTTAGAGATAGCTGGAAAGATGATAATTCGGAAGTTATTGGTGTTTTAACAATGATTTATACTCATCATCAAAATGAACTTGTTGACAAAATCTTAACTATACAACATGATGCTAAGATTAATATAATGTGCAATACACATGTTCATATAGATCATGATAATTGTCTAGAGACGATCATGGTTCAAGGACCAGCAAATGAGATCAAGGCATTTGCTCAAAAAATTACTGGATTAAAGGGTGTTAAGTTTTGTAAACTTGTTGAGGCTGCAATTCCTGCGTCTTGAGTTTTACTAGAAGCTATTTTGTAGCTCTTAGCTTTATATTTTGATACTTCTATAGTGCATTATAAGTAGTTTCGACCCAAATTGTGCAATAGGAACTATTGTATAATTTGGGTTTAATTCTTTCTAAAATTTAAAGTTAAACCCAAATCATACAAAAAAAGCTTTTTTTTAGGATAGTTTTAAGGAATTTATCTATAATACTAACTATCGAAGTAAATAAAAATTAGGAGACACAAATGTGTAAAGATTGCGGATGTAGTATGAGTCATGGACATGACCACCACCATCATCATCACGAGGAGCATCCAAATCCTCAGTTAAATGATCCAAAAACCATAGAGGTTATAACAAAAATACTAGATGTAAATGATACTCAAGCAGCTCACAATAGAGCTCACTTTGAAGAGCACAATGTCTTGGCAGTAAATCTTATGAGTAGCCCAGGAGCTGGAAAAACAACGCTTTTAGAAGCTACAATAGAGCAAGGAGATATAAAGCTTGGAGTTATAGAGGGAGATTTAGAGACTAATCAAGATGCAGATAGAATCAAGGCAAAAGGAGCTCCAGCTTATCAGATTTCAACGGGTCAAGCTTGTCATTTAGATGCTCATATGGTTCATGATGGACTTCATCATATGCCAATTGATGGACTTGATGTTGTGTTTGTAGAAAATGTTGGAAACTTAGTTTGTCCAGCAAGCTATGATGTAGGAACTCATCTAAATGTAGTGCTACTTTCAGTTCCAGAGGGAGATGATAAGCCTGCAAAATATCCAGTAATGTTTAGAAGTGCTGATCTGCTTTTGATTACAAAGTGTGATTTGTTGCCCCATTTTGATTTTGATGTTCAAAAGGCTATAAGTGAAGCTAGAAAACTCAATCCAAAAGTTGATGTTATAGAGATAGACTCAAAGAGTGGAAAAGGGATTGAGAAGTGGGTTAGCTACCTAAAGATGAAGAAGGAACTTAGATAATGTGCTTATCTATCCCATCAAAAGTTATAGAAATAGATGAAAATAATTTAGCAACAGTAGATACCATGGGAGCAAAACGCCAAGTTACACTCGATTTGATAGATGAAGAGGTTAAGGTTGGCGATTATGTTTTAATTCATGTTGGATTTGCTATGAATAAAATCTCTGAAAAAGAGGCACTAGAGAGCTTAAAGATATATGAAGAGATTGCAGAGCTTATGAATAATGGTGAGATTGATGAGAGTGAAGGGGATGTAAATTATGCAAAACCAACTTGATATGTTTAAGGTTTTTAGAAATCCTGAGCATATCAAAGCCTTAGCGAAACTCATAAATCTTGAAGCTCCAAAGAAGATAAAAGTGATGGAGGTTTGTGGTGGTCATACTCATACAATTATGAAGTATGGCCTGCCTCAGATTTTAAAAAACTCCTTTGAGTTTGTTCATGGACCAGGATGCCCGGTTTGTGTTATGCCAAAAAACAGGATAGATCACGCCTATATCCTTGCAAATCAAAAAGATGTCATACTAGTAACTCTTGGAGATATGATAAAAGTTCCAGGAAGCCACGGAAGTTTAGCCGATGCAAGAAGCAAGGGTGCAGATGTTAGATTTGTTTACTCCCCTATGGATGTTTTAAAAATAGCAGCACAAAACCCTACAAAAAAAGTTATATTTTTTGCCATAGGCTTTGAGACAACAACTCCTATGAGTGCAGCTCTTATAAAACATGTCATAGAGAAAAAACTCTCAAATGTTCTATTTCATATAAACCATGTAACAGTTCCAGAGGCCATGGAAGCACTTTTGGTTAATGGCAGCTTAATAGATGCTTTCATAGGTCCTAGCCATGTTAGCGTGATAACTGGTTCAAAAATATATGATAAATTTCCAAAAGAGTATAAAAAACCAGTAGTAGTTGCAGGTTTTGAGCCAGTTGATGTCATGGAAGGTCTTTTGATGATTGCAAGGCAGGTAAAAGAGGGCAGAAGCGAGCTTGAAAACCAATACACCAGAAGTGTAACTTTTGAAGGAAACATAGTAGCTCAAAAACTTATAGATACCTACTTTGAAAAAAGAGATGGATTCATTTGGAGAGGACTTGGAAATATTCCAAAGAGTGCTTTGAAATTAAAAGATGAGTTCAGCTCATACGATGCCGAAGTAGTTTACAAAGATGCACTCCCAAATGATTTGGTAGATGACCATAAAAGCTGTATTTGTGGAGAGATTTTAAGAGGCTTAGCAAAACCAACAGATTGTAAGGTATTTGGTACTGCTTGTAAGCCTTCAAGTCCTATAGGAAGTTGTATGGTAAGTAGCGAAGGAGCTTGTGCGGCTTATTATAAGTATGGGAATTTGCTTTAATTGGATTAAAAATACATATTATTTTACATAAAATTTTACATAAAATATATGAGCACTATTTACAAGGATAGATATGCAAGATAAAATAACACTAGCTATGGGTAATGGCGGTCAAGAGAATAATGAGCTAATAAGCAAGATTTTTTATAAAGCTTTTCAAAATGATGTGCTAAATAAGAGTGAAGATTCTGCAATTTTGAAGCTTGATAGTAGCAAGGTTGCTATGAGTACCGATAGCTTTACAGTTAGTCCTATCTTTTT
>JALSLU010000033.1 GCA_026988125.1 Sulfurospirillum sp. | reverse complement strand
ATATGTTGAAGAGAAGCTTATAGACCCAACCTTTATCATAGACTACCCAATAGAGATTAGTCCTCTAGCTAGAAGGAGTGATAAAAATCCTAACATAGCTGAGAGGTTTGAGCTTTTTATAGCAGGTAGAGAGATTGCAAATGGCTTCAATGAGCTAAATGACCCAATAGATCAGTATGAAAGATTTAAGTCTCAAATAGAAGCTAAAGATGCAGGAGATGACGAGGCGCATGAGATGGATGAGGACTATGTAAGAGCATTAGGATATGGTATGCCTCCAACCGCTGGAGAGGGCATAGGGATAGACAGACTTGCTATGCTTCTAACAAACCAACAATCTATTAGAGATGTCATACTATTTCCTGCAATGAAACCACTAAAAGATGAAACTAACAACAAGGATGAAGAAAAATGAGTATATTGAAAAATGAAGATTTAGAAATTTATGAATTAATTGAAAAAGAGCTAGATAGACAGACTTATCACCTAGAGATGATAGCTAGTGAAAACTTTACATTTCCTGCTGTTATGGAGGCTGCTGGTAGTGTGTTTACCAACAAGTATGCAGAGGGCTACCCAAATAAAAGGTACTATGGCGGATGTGAGTTTGCAGATAGAGTAGAAGAGTTGGCTCAAGCAAGAGCATGTGAGCTTTTTGGATGCAACTTTGCCAATGTTCAACCAAACTCTGGTAGCCAAGCAAATCAAGGAGTTTATCAGGCTCTGCTTAAACCATACGATAAAATTTTGGGAATGGATTTAAGCCATGGTGGTCACCTAACTCACGGAAGTAAAGTAAGTAGCTCAGGTAAAACTTACGAGAGCTTCTTTTATGGGGTTGATGAGAATGGCTTGATTGATTATGATAGAGTAAGAGATATAGCAAACATTGTTAAACCAAAACTTATAGTTTGTGGAGCTAGTGCTTATCCTAGAGAGTTTGATTTTGCCAAATTTAGAGAGATTGCAAATGAAGTGGGGGCTTATTTGTTTGCAGATATTGCTCACATAGCTGGATTAGTAGCAGCCGGTGAGCACCCTAGCCCATTTCCACATGCCCATGTTGTAACAACTACCACCCATAAAACCCTAAGAGGTCCAAGAGGCGGTATGATAATGACAAATGATGAAGATATAGCCAAAAAAATCAACAGTGCAATCTTTCCTGGAATCCAAGGTGGACCATTAATGCACATCATAGCTGCAAAAGCTGTTGGATTTAGAGAAAATCTAAAACCTGAGTGGAAAGAGTATGCAAAAGATGTAAAAGCAAATGCCAAAGTTTTAGCAGAAGTTTTAACAAACAGAGGCTATGACATAGTAAGTGGTGGAACTGAAAACCACATGGTGCTAGTTAGTTTCCTAAATAAGAATTTTAGTGGAAAGGATGCTGACCTAGCTCTAGGAAATGCCAGAATTACTGTCAATAAAAATACAGTTCCAGGAGAGACTAGAAGTCCATTTGTTACAAGTGGTATAAGGATTGGAAGTCCTGCTCTTACTGCTAGAGGCATGAAAACTGAAGAGTTTAAATGGATAGCAAACAAAATAGCAGATATTTTGGACGATATTGAAAACAAAGAGCTTCAAGCTAAAATCAAAGAGGAAGTAAAAGAGTTAGCAAGCAAGTTTGTCATATATGACAGAGCTACCTTTTAAGGAGTGTTTAAATGTATAAGATGGATACTGCTCTTATAAAGATGATAACAGATCATTACTGGATCAAAAGAGATAAAATCGTAACTAAAAGATCTCACAATGGAAGACTCTTTTTTGATAAATTTGAAAGGATAGATGAGCCTTTAAGTAGTGCTATCATAAAAAAACACTTAAACAAAGAGATAACTGTAGCACACTCGCTCATAAATCGCTTTGACAAGGTAGAAAATATTGTCATAGATTATAATGGTAGAAATACAGAAAGATTTTGGCATAGAGCACAACTTCTACTAAGAGAGGAAGGCTTTATAAACTTTACAGCTTATGAAAGCAAAACACCAGGACATCTTCATCTCTATATTCACAAAGGGCATACAACACTCAATGAAGCTTATCAGATTGGAAAGATGATCTCTGCTAAATTAGCTCAAAAAATGCCAAGAGAGTGGAAGGTTTTTCCTAGTTCAGATATACCAAAAGAGTTCAATATACTAGTGCTTCCTTATAAACTGTACAAAAAAGAGAGGGGAGCTTCTTGGTCGAAGCATATGTGATTGGTATTGTGGTATAGATTATGCTTGTGTTTTTTAGGGTGTACTAAAACTGCATACCTTTTAAATTTTTTAGGAGATTAAAATGGAAGATAAAAATGAATTGAGTGATATAGTTTTAGATAAAGAGGATAACAAAAGTCAAAAAGCAAAACGAATACTTCTAATTGCTGCTCTTTTGATAGTAATTTTTTTAATTACAATTGTTATAGTTAGAGCGACCAATGAACCAAAAGTTAAAAACGATACTCCAAAACTAAATCTTCCACCAGAACCTATAGCAAAAACTCAAGATAAAAAGCCTGAGCCAAAGGATGAGCTATTTCAAAAAGTAGATATTCAAGAGGCCGATGATATGGAAGAAAGCTTTGAACAGATGGTAAAAAGTTTAAAAGAGAAAGAAAAAGAAAAACTGAAAAAAGAGATAGAAAAAGTTCCTCCAAAAGTTGAGAAAAAGATAGAAGAGAAAGTAAAAAATATTGAAATAAAAGAAAAAATTCAAAAGCCACAATACAAAGAGAAGCAAAATGAGCAGAAAAATAAAGTTATTCAAACTGCCAATGCTACCAAAGGATACTATGTTCAAGTAGGAGCAACTTCTAGGCTATCGCCAGATAAGAAATTTCTTGCAAAAATAGAAAAAAGTGGTTACAAAATTGCTCTACTACCTATAGACATCAAGGGTAAAAAAGTAACAAAAATTTTGATAGGTCCATATAATACATCAAAAGCGGCAAGAAACTCTCTAAAAGAGATTAAGCAAAAAATCAATAAAGATGCCTTTGTCTATAGAGTAAAATAGATGCTTTACATAAAAAAACTACTTTTTGACCAGTTAACACCAATTACTATTTATAGTAAGCTCAAAAACTATTTTAAAAATGAGCTTACTTTTTTATTTGAGAGTGCTATAAACTCTGAAGATGGAAATTATAGCTTTCTATTTATAGGAGCTAGAGAAAAAATAACTCTAAAAGATGAAATTGCTCTACATATAGATGAAAATGGTAATTGTAAGAAAATAGGGAAAAACCCATTTGCATACCTTAAACAAAGGTATAAAAAAATAGATTCAAATCTATACAAAAAATATGCTTTGCAAAACTCTTTAGGTTTTGTTGATGGGTTTATAGGCTATATTGGTTATGATGCAGTAAAAGTATTTGAACCAAGACTAAAATCGCATATGGATAATTTAAAAGATGAAATTGGTATAGCTGATATAGACTTAATTCGTCCAAAGTTAATATGCACTTTTTCTCATAAGTCAAATACTCTAACAGTTCATACATTTATAGAAGAAATTGGACAAAAACTAGAAGAGATAGAAAAATTATTAAAAAGTCCTCACTACTATATAGATATACAAAAATCTGAAATAGAGGCTCAAAAAAGCTCATTTGCATTTTCAAAAGATGAGTTTTTTGATATGGTAATAAAATCAAAAGAGATGATTAAAAGTGGGGATGTTTTCCAAATTCTTATGTCAAATAGATTTACCCAATATGCAAAAATTGACAAACTAAGCTTTTATAGAGTACTTAGAAATAAAAATCCTTCTCCTTATATGTTTCTTTTAGAATATGAAGACTTTGCCATAGCAGGAAGTTCCCCAGAAGTTATGGTTGCTCTAAAAGAGGGACTAATCACTCTAAGACCAATTGCAGGAACAAGAAAAAGAGGCTCAACATTACAAAAAGATTTAGCCTATGAGGAGGAACTGCTAGCAGATGAAAAAGAGAGGGCTGAACATCTTATGCTTATTGATTTAGGAAGAAATGATGTTGGGAAGGTTGCAACCGTTGGGAGTGTAAAAGTAAAAGAGATGATGCGGGTTGAACGCTACTCACATGTAATGCACCTAGTAAGTGATATTGAAGCAAAACTTGATGAGAGTAAGTATGATATGTTTGATCTCTTTAGTGCAACTTTTACTGCAGGAACCATGACAGGGACTCCAAAGATTAGAGCAATGGAACTCATAAGTGACTTTGAGGGTATAAAAAGAGGGTTTTATAGTGGTGCTGTTGGCTACTTTGGATTTGATGGCAATATGGACAGTGCAATTATGATAAGAACAGCTTACTTAGATGATGAAAAGATTGTATTTCAAGCTGGCGCTGGAGTTGTTGCAGATAGCAAGGCTGAGCTTGAGTACCTAGAGGTTGCAAATAAATTAGGTGCTATGATGGGTACACTAGAAGACTTAAAAGAGTAGTTTATGAAGCTTTTTACAATTTTTGGAAACCCAGTAGAGCACTCTATATCTCCCAAGATGCACAATTTGGCTCTAAGGGGTTTAAACCTAGATGGATGCTACATTAGAACCAAATTAGAAGATGGTGAAAAAATAATATCTAAATTCAACTCAATGAGACTAGATGGTGCAAATGTAACAGTTCCTCACAAGGAGTATGCCTATAAACTCTGTGACGAACTAGATAGCTTTGCAAATAAAATTGGAGCTGTAAACACTTTGGTTAAAAGAGGCAATAAAGTTTATGGCTACAACACCGATGCCCCTGGTTTTTTTAAATCCATAGAAGAATTTGGCAAAATATCATATGCTTTAATTTTAGGAGCTGGAGGAACTGCAAAAGCGATTGCAACAATCCTTAAAGAAAATGGCATAAAAACCACCATTCTAAATAGGTCACAAAATAGACTAGACTACTTTATAAAAAATGGTTTTGATGCACAAAGTCACTGCAATTTCAAGCCAAAAAAATATGACCTAGTTATAAATACAACCTCAGCAGGACTAAGCAACAATGAACTTCCTCTGCAAAGCTTGAAACTTAGTGAGC
Organism: Sulfurospirillum sp.; assembly: GCA_026988125.1. Lineage (GTDB taxonomy): Bacteria > Campylobacterota > Campylobacteria > Campylobacterales > Sulfurospirillaceae > Sulfurospirillum_A. Next base: position 17,667 of record JALSLU010000033.1, on the reverse strand, counting down.
TTTTTAAAGATGCAAAATTTGCCTATGATGTAATTTACAACAAAGAGACACCCTTTTTAAGCTTAGCAAAAAAACAGAATCTTATATGCAAAGATGGTGCAGATATGCTTCTGTACCAAGGTGTACTAGCATTTAATCTATTTTTCAATAACAAACTAAACGAACAAGAGATTACAAAGCATATGAAAAAGGCATTTAAACTTTAACTCTGTCACTAAGGGCTTTAGATAAAGATAAAAAATCGACATTTTCAAGGTTTACTCCGGTTGGAACACCTTGGGCGATTTTTGTAAACTTTAGCTTAAACTCCTTTAGTTTATCCTCCACAAATAGTATAACCCCATCATTTGCTAATGATGGGGTTAAAGCAAATATGACCTCTTCCACGCCACTATTTACTATCTCTTTTAGCTTAGATATACTACCCTCTTCTAAGTCATTTAAGACAAAATAAACCCCATCATAAAGTTTGTTTTCTTCCAAAACCAATATATCTTTAGCATTTTCTACTATACACAGTTTTGAATTATCTCTTTGCTCATCTAAACAAATTTCACAAATCTCATGCTCACTAAGTCCACCGCACTTTGAACATCTTCTTATACTTCTAACTGCATTTTCTATGGCGCTTGCAATCTTCATTGCATTAAAATTGTCATGCAGTACCAAATGATAAGCAAACCTAAGAGCCGATTTCCTACCAACACTTGGTAGTGTGCTTAGAGATTCTACTAAGTTTTCAAATTTTTCTAGTTTTTTCATTTGACTGTCTCCTTTCTTAGGGGCAAAGCCCCTAAGAAATTCCTCTCACTAAAGCACAACCTTGCGGTCGTATGAGAAACCAACTTATCTATTTCACTAAAGCACAACCTTGCGGTCGTATGAGAAACCAACTTATCTATTTCACTAAAGCACAACCTTGCGGTCGTATGAGAAATTAACTTATCTGTCTCACTATAATAGAAAATAAAACTCTGTATGATCTTATTTATTGTCTTCTCTTCTAGAAGCATTACCCTTAAGAAATTCTTCTCACTCTTGTGTAACGAAGTGTTTGCGAAGCAATCACTCTCTTTGAAAAAGCACGAGTCAACGCTCCCAATAAAACCCATTTCATATTTTATATCTTCATTATTGCGTTTCAAGCAACACAAAATCGTACAAATCAATACTTTAAAAAAATAGATACTCTCTTGTAGACTGAAATTTTTCACTATTTTCACTCTTTAAAATCTATACAAAATTTATGCATACCATTCTCATATCTATAATCTAAATTAAAATTATTTAATTTTACGATATTTTCAACTATGTATAGACCAAGTCCTAAACCATCTTTAAGTTCATTAGAACCAGATACAAATGGCTTGTAGTACTCTTCTATTGGTCTTTTAAACTCTTTAGCTCTATTTGATATACACAAGATACCATCTTCTAATTCTACAAAAACCTTCTTATCATCTGAATATTTTATGGCATTGTCCAAAAGGTTTTTAATTGCCAATGAAAAAGATTCAAAATCTGCTCTAATTACCATCTTGGAGTCAATGTTCAAATCTATATAGAGTTCTTTTTTTTCATCTTCCAACATTAACATATCAATAGCACTCTCAATTATATCTATTAATTTATACTCTTGAAATCTCAAAGAGTAATTTTTTGAGACTATTTGCTCAATCTTTGAAAACTCATTAATTAGAAGATCTAACCTTTCAAAAATATTAATTAACCTACTTTTTGCCTTTTCATCTTTAAGCATTTCAGAAACGATTCTGCCTTTCCCAATCGGTGTTTTTAACTCATGCATAATAGCCCTTAAAAAGAGTTGCCTAGATTGAATTAAATCTCTAAGCTTAGAAGCTGCTTTATCAAATTCATTGGCCACCTCGGCAATTTCATCATCTTTATCACTTTTACAATCAATCTGCATATCACCAGCGGCAAATTTTTTAATCTGCCTACTTAACTCCTTCAGAGGTGCTATACTTTTTAAGATCGATATATAAATAGATATCAGTATTGTCAATGCTATGAAAAATACTATCCAGATATTGTTATTAGATTTTTTAACATATACACTCTCTAGCAAAATATCTGACATTAAGTTATCAACATATAAATAGTACTTTCCATTGTACCTAATTGAAGAAAAAACACCCAGATCTGTCTTTTTTTGAAAAACTATTATCCCTCTTTCTAATACTGATTGTTTTAGGTTTAAATTGGTTACCTGCCTCAAACCAAAATTACTAAAATACTCATTTATACCATGTGGAGATAAATTATTTCTATAGAGTATAAAAATATAGTTTATGCTCTGAAGCTGCCTCTGCTTCATAGCTTCCAACTCTCTTTCGTTTTGATATTTATACACTATAAAAAACAAAATGGTTAGAAGAATTATAGAAAATACAAAAACAAGTGTTATTCTATTACTAAGAGAGTTTTTTATCATCCTATTAACTTATACCCTATGCCTCTAACAGATTGAATGTATTTTGGATTTTTAGAGCTATCTCCTATCTTGGCTCTTAATCTTCCAATAATAACATCTAAACTTTTAGATCCCTTATCTTTTAAAGATTTACAGTTATAAACCAACTGCTCCCTCGAAATTGAAAAACCATGCTGTTTTATCATGTACTCCAAAATCTCATACTCTGCAGGTGTGAGATTAAGAGGTTGAGATTTAAGATAAATTTGATGTCTCTTTTCATCAATTCTAAAATCACTCTCTATCGAACTACTCTCTTGAGAAGATTTAGCTTTTTTATACCTTCTAATAAGACTTTGAATCCTAGCATACATCTCCTTTGGATCATATGGTTTAGGAAGATAATCATCTGCACCAATTTGGAGGCCTATCACTTTATCGCTAACATCACTTCTAGCTGAACTTATTATGACAGGTATGTCATACTTTTGTACGACCTCTTTACAAACCTCCAAACCATCCATCCCAGGCAAAGTTAAATCCAAAATTAATATATCATAATTCTTAATTCCTGCACTTAAACCCAAATACGGATCTTCATAATTTGTAATTTCAATATTGTACTGCGATAGATACTCACTCAAAATCTCTGCAAATTCTGCATCATCTTCTATCATTAAAACCTTTATCATTTCTAAACCTTAAATTATTTTGCACTTATTATAACAAAATAGAGGTTTGAAAAAAATCAAAAATTTAGATAAAATTACGCTTCTACAAACTTCAACACAAAGAGAATCAAATTGGACATAGAATATTACGAAATACTAGAAATTAGCAGAGATGCTGATGTTAATGAGATCAAAAAAGCATATAGAAAATTGGCACTTAAGTATCATCCAGACAGAAATCAAGGAGATAAAGAAGCTGAAGAAAAATTTAAACTAGTTAATGAGGCTTATCAAGTTTTAAGTGACCCGCAAAAGAGGGCAACTTATGATAGATATGGTAAGGCTGGACTTGATTCTCAAGGATTTAGCCACTTTTCTGATATGAACTATGAAGACATTATGGGTGATTTAGGCTCCATTTTTGAATCTGTTTTTGGAAGTGGCTTTGGTGGATTTAGAAGTTCTGCAAGAAGAGGTAGGTATCCGCTTGATACAGAAGTAGAGATAACAATAGCTTTTAATGAAGCAGTTTTTGGTTGTACAAAAGAGGTTGATTATAGTTACAAATCCCCATGCAGTGATTGCAATGGAACGGGAAGCAAAGATGGCAAAAAAACAACTTGTAATGATTGTCACGGCAAAGGACAGATTTTTTATAGACAAGGATTTATGACATACTCCCAAACCTGTCCTACCTGTCAAGGAAAGGGAACTACTATTAGTAACCCATGTTCTACTTGTAATGCTAAGGGCTATGAGATCAAAAAAGATAGTATCAAAATTGATATTCCAGAAGGAATTGACAATGGAAATAGAATAAGAGTTGCTAGAAAAGGCAATATAGATGAGAGTGGAGAGAGAGGGGATCTTTACATTCAAACCAATGTTTTAGAAGATGATCATTTTGTAAGACACAATGATGATGTATACATAGAGGTTCCAGTATTTTTTACTCAAGTTGCTTTGGGAGAATCCATAACTATACCTACTTTAAGAGGTGAAACAACTCTTGAATTACCAATAGGTGCAAAAGATAAACAACAGTTTATCTTTAAAAATGAGGGTATAAAAAATGTTCACACAGGAGAGCTAGGAAATCTAATAGCTCAAATAAAGATCAAATATCCTAAAAAATTAACAAATGAACAAAAAGAGCTATTAGAGAAACTTCAAGAGAGTTTTGGTATAAGCAGCTCACCACATGAAAATCATTTTGAGGGTGTATTTGATAAGATAAAAAGTTGGTTTAAATAAGCAACTTTTCGTACCAAAAACCCTCTTTAAACATAACTAAGGTAATAAAATTTTAAGTTCAATTATATATTAACTTTCTTTGTGCTAGAATAGGCAGATAAGCTTTAGAAATAGATAGGAATAGATATGCAAGAACAAGATATAAAAAAAATCAAAGAAAGAATCATAAACTACGTTTATACAATTTCAACTCAGCCTATTTTACTAAAAGATTTACTAGAGGCTAATGTTTTATACAATGAAAAAATGTATGTCGATCCGGCAAAATTAGGCTTTAGATTGAATTTAAAAAGAGCGTATATGGTATATTTTGCTATATGTGCCATAATTTTAGTACCGATCATAACTATATCGCACTTTTTGCTGATAGATGTAAATTTTCATGTCTCAATCGCTGGAACTGTACTAATGACATCTGCAGTTTTTATAGGATTTAATTTTTTTAGAGCTTGGCTTAGAGATGCAATAACTCTAAAACTCATAAAAAAGGCGTGGCTAGTTCACTTTCCATACTTTCCATATGAAAAATATAGTAAAAAAGTTGCAGAAATTTACAATGAAGCAAGAAAAAAAGAGTTGCCAAAGAAAGAGCTTCAGCAGTACATTATGCAAAAAATTTTAGAAAATAAGGAGTAGCTACTTTAGCTCTCCCCAACTCTTTCCAATCTCTACAGTAGCTTTTAGTTTTACATTTAAGCTATAGATACTCTCCATAATCTCTTTAGCTCTACAAGCAAACTCTTCACACAATTCATCCCTTACTTCAAATATAAGCTCATCGTGTATCTGAAGTAGCATCTTTGACTCACTATTTAAAAGTTTTTCTCTTATGGCATTCATACTAAGCTTAATCAAATCTGCAGCACTTCCTTGAAAGCGGGTATTGACAGCTTCTCTCTCATAAGTTGCTAACTGCATACCATTTGCATTTTCAAAGTCAAAGTGCCTCTTTCTGCCTAAAAGTGTTGTAACAAAGCCCTCTTTTTTAGCCTCCTCTTTTATGCTCTCAAGATACTCCCTAACTGTAGGAAAACTCTTGAAATAACTCTCTATATAACCTTTGGCTTCAGCTTGAGAGACTCCAAGAGTTTGAGCCAATTTTCTAGCCCCCATTCCATACAAAAGCCCGAAATTTATACTCTTTGCAATCCCTCTTTTAGCCTTTGCTTCTTCCTCTGTAAAGAGTTTTATAGCTGTTTGAGTGTGAATATCTAGGTCGTTATTAAAAGCCTTTAGTAGCTCCTCGTCTTTAGAGTAGTGAGCTAGTAGCCTTAACTCTATTTGCGAATAGTCAATGCCTACAAAGCTATACCCCTCAGTTGGTTTAAAACCATATCTTATCTGCCTACCAAGCTCGGTTTTTGTAGGTATGTTTTGCAAGTTTGGATCTTTTGAGCTTAGTCTTCCCGTACTTGTTCCTGTTTGTAAAAAAGAGGTGTGAACTCGTTGGTTTTTGCTCTTTTTTGCTAAAGCCAAAAGTGGTTTTATGTAAGTAGAATAGAGCTTAAATACCTCTCTATACTCCAAAATTTTCTCTATAGCTTCATGCTCATCTTTTAATTTCAAAAGTACACTCTCATCTGTGCTAAATCCACTCTTGGTCTTTTTTTGAACCGGCAGCTTTAACTGCTCAAATAAAACCTCGCCTAGCTGTTTTGGGCTGTTTAGATTAAACTCCAAACCACAAAGCCCAAAAATCTCTCTTTTTAGTCTGCTTATGCTCTCTTCAGCCCTTTTTTGTAACTCCTCAAAGTAAGCTAAATCAACTCCAATCCCCTCCTCTTCCATCTCTAAAAGAGTTAAAACAAAAGGAAATTCAACCTCCTTTGCAACTTTTAGCAAGTTGGGCTCAAGCATATCTCTTAACTTCTCCCAAAGCCTAAGAGTCATCCAAGCATCCTCGCTAGCATACAAACAAGCCTTACTTAGCTCTACATGTGAAAAATTTTGTCCCTTCTTAACAACATCCTTAAACTTAACCATTTCATAGTTAAAAAACCTTTTGGCCAAGTTATCAAGCCCCACACTCATGCTCGGATTTAAAAGCCAAGCTAACAGCATCGTATCTTCATAGTTTTTAGCTGGACTTACAGAGAGATTGTTTTTTACAATTGCAAAATCATACTTCAGATTTTGACCTACAACTCTACATGTAAAGATTTTCTCTATAGCCTCTTTTGCTACCTCTAAGCCAACTTGCTTGCCAACACCTAAATAGTTGTGTGAAATAGGGACATAATATGCTCTGTTTAAATCGGCTGCAAATGAAAATCCAACCAGTTTTGCTACTTTTGAATCAACTCCTGTAGTCTCAGTATCGAAGGCTACTATATCTTTTAAATTATCAACTACCTCAAATAGTTTCTCTTTTGTATCTAGCAATATGGGTTCAAACTTGACCTCATCTTGCTTTTTCGTTTTTGGTGTAACTTTTAGTCTATTTAAAATCGATTTTAAGCCATACTTTTCCAATTCATCGGCTATTTTTAAAAGGGGTTCATCCTTTGGAAATTTAAAGTTTTCAAACTTGTCACTTAAATCTATAGAGGAGTCAAGCTGAACTAACTTTTTACTTAAAAATGCACTCTCTTTGGACTCTTCTAGGAGTTTTTTTGCTCTTTTATTGAGAACTTTATCTAAATTTTCATATATCTCTTCAACACTTTCAAACTCCCCTAAAAGCTTCTTAGCTCCCTTATCGCCTATGCCTTTAACTCCCGGTATGTTGTCCGCACTATCTCCAACTATGCTTAGATAATCTCCGATTTTTGAAGGAGGTACTCCAAACTTCTCTTTGCATTTTTGCTCATCTATCTCTATTTTCTTTATAGGATCAAATACAACAACCCTTCCATCATCTATAAGCTGATAGAGATCTTTATCGTGAGTTACAATTCTTACTTTTAAATCATTCTCTTTTGCAAATTTAACTGCACTTGCTATGATGTCATCAGCTTCAAAACCCTCTTTGGAGAAAGATTTAAAGCCCATCTTGTCTATCCAGTTAATCGCTACAGGAAGTTGCCTTTTGAGATCTTCTGGAGCCTCTTTTCTATTTGCCTTATAGTTTTCATCTAACTCATGTCTAAAGTTTTTTCCTGAGCTATCAAGCGCAAAAAGCACATAATCAGTTGGAAAATCCTTCTCTAAAGTATAGATAAAATTTGCAAATCCGGTTAAAAGACCTGTTGGAAAACCATCGCTACTTTTTAAGTGTGGTAAAGCATAGTAATTTCTAAAGAAAAATCCAAATGTATCAAATATGGTTAATGTCTTCACTAAATATACCCCTACTAAAACCTTTCAATTATATTTTCAACAGCTTGAGCAAAAGCTGAAGTATCAAAACCCTCGCTCTTAACTATATCTAGTGCTATACTAACACTTCTTTCACTTAAAGGAGAATTTATAGGAATTGCACTTTTTACCACTTTTAATGCAAAGGCATACTCCTTTATCTCTTTAGGAGCCATTATAAAATCATCTGCAAAGTAGATTGATTTAACCATTAAATCTTCAAATCCCCAATGCTCAAAAATTCTAGCAGAAACTTTTGAAGTTGTAGTTGCAACATACATTTGCTCAACTTGCGCTATATTAATAGAAGATTCAATCTCAGAGCGAAACTGTACTACCTCATCACTTCTAACTATCTCATCAGCTATTAAAATTTTTCCATTCTCTTGTAACAATGAAGATAAAAAAAGCAGATCCAGCTTTTGCTTATCTACTTTTGGGTACCACTCTTTTATCAAAGCACCCTGGGCATTTGAAACTTTGGCAAACTCATCAGTAGTTATACCATAAGGCTCTATATCAACATTTAAGAGTTTTTTTATGGAAACATCTGCAATCATTGCTCTTGTTGTTGCCATACCAAAAAGAGAGACTGCTTGCAATACACTCTTAATCTCCCTTCTAAATCCATAAAGAGGAGAGTTTGCCGCCTTTAAGAGATTTGCAACTAACATTGGATCTTTTTCAATTGCTTTTGCTAATTTCTCTATAGTTCCATCTTCACTACTACAGATTTGATTAATTTCATGAAAACTTTTTGGTAAAGGCGGAAGGGTTCTAATCCTTTTTGTTAAATCTTCAAGCATAAACTGCCTCCCATTCAAAGGCATAAAAGCCAAATAAGTATTTTTATTACGATTCTACACTAGTTTAACTTAAGGCTACCTCTAAGTACTTTTAAACATTAAGTCTAAATAAGCTTTTATTATATATCTTCATTTGGTTATTATATAAAAATTATTTAGTTTTTGAAAAATTATTTTTTTAAAAAAACCTACAAAACTCGTTAAATAGGTCATTTAAATATTTTTCTTAAGTTTTAAATTATAATTAATTATTATATAAAATTGTCCTATTTGGTTACAAAAATAGAAAAAAAATAAATAATCAGAATAAAATAAATAATTCCATAACAATTTTATATTTATTTAAGCTAAATTCAACTAAAGTTTTATTAACACTAAAAAAAATCCAAAAAATGAAAGGACCGTGTGTGAAAAAATTAGTAGATGTTTTGAAAAAAAACTCTCTACAAAAAACGCAAGAACCAAAGCTTACAAGTAGAAGAGAGTTTTTTAAAAAAACTGGAACATTAAGTGCAATCGCCGCAACTGCCATATCTCCTTTGACACTTAAGGGAGATGATGATGCAATAATTCATCATCCAGAGTGGGGACAAGTATGGGGGGACCCTGTTACAAAAAATTTGTATGGTATGCCATCAAAGTATGAACACAACAATACAAGGAGATATACCAAACTTTTAGCTTCAGGAAACTATAGAGCTTCTATAGCAGTAACTCCAATACATGAGAGTGAAGGCATAATTACTCCAAACGGACTATTTTTCAACAGAACACATGGTGGGGTTGCCCACATAGATCCAAAAAAATATAGACTAATGATACATGGCTTGGTGAAAAAACCTATCGTACTGACTTTAGAACAGTTAAAAAGATACCCTAAAGTTACAAGAATACATTTTATAGAGTGTCCTGCAAATGGTGGTCAAGAGTGGAGAAGACCTCAATATAACTCACTTCAATTTGCAAAAGGATTTATGAGTTGTGCTCAATGGACTGGAGTCTATATAAAAACACTACTTGAAGATTTAGGATTGAAGCCTGAAGCAAAATGGATGCTAGCAGAGGGAAGTGATAGCTCTGAAATGGCTAGGACAGTTCCTATTGAAAAAGTTTTAGATGATGCTATGCTTGTTTGGGGTCAAAATGGTGAAGCTTTAAGACCAGAACAGGGCTATCCTGTCAGATTGCTACTTCCTGGATGGGAAGGAAATTTATGTGTTAAATGGCTAAAAAGATTAGAATTTGCATCTGAGCCTTGGTATGCGAAGGAGGAGACTTCAAAATATACCGTGCTTAAGCCAGATGGTAAGGCTATACAGCATTTTTATGCAAATGAGGTAAATTCAACAGTTGTTTCTCCATCACCAGAAAAGCCTTGGACAGATTTAAAAGATGGTGAAATTGTAGAGATAGAGGGATTGGCATGGTCTGGAATGGGAACTATAACTAGAGTTGATCTATCTTTTGATGGGGGAAGAAACTATGTTGAAGCAAATTTAAAAGGTCTTGTACTTCCAAAATGTTGGACTAGATGGAGCTATATACACAAGTATAAAAAGGGAGAGAGACTACTTCTTACTTCTAGAGCTATGGATGATGCCGGATACATACAGCCAACCATTGATGAAGAGGTTGGAATGATTGGAGTTGAAGGAGTCTACCATAGAAACGCCGTAGAAACCTGGGAAGTTACAGAAAATGGGGAGGTAAACCATGTTCAAATTAGATCATAAACTAATAATTTTTTCTATTTTAGCATCTGCAACAATCAGCTTTGCGCAGATAGTTAAAAAACCTGATATTGCCGGAGGTGTTTACTACCCAATTGTTGGTGATCAAACTCACATTTATAAAGTTAATCCAAATGCATATGGTTTAAAACTTTATAAAGGAAGAGTACCCACAAAAAATGAATTAAAGGCCTGGGATAAAGATGTGATGCCCGATGGAACTGGTCTCCCTGAAGGCAAAGGTAGTGTAGAAAAAGGAGAAGAACTTTATGAAGCAAAGTGCATAATGTGCCATGGAGACTTTGGAAGTGGAGGTGGGGGGTATCCAGCGCTTTCAGCAGGCAATGCATATGAAGTTCATGAGACATTGAAAAACAATAGATGGAAAGATCCAGAAGCAGATGGTCCAATAAGAGTTTTTGGTTCATATTGGCCTCAGGCTAGCACTCTTTTTTGGTATATAAAAGATGCTATGCCTCACCAAAAAACAAAAACACTAACAAATGATGAAACCTACGCATTGGTTGCGTATATTTTAAATATCAATGAGATTGAAATTGATGGAGAAGAGGTTGATGAAGAGTATGTTTTAACTAGAGATAAGTTTTTAAAGATACAGATGCCAAATAAAGATGGCTTTGTACCAAATATAGATGGTAAAGATGGAGTTGAAAATGTTAGAAAGTTTTTTTCAAATCCTAAAAATTTTGGTGCTATAAAGGTAAAAGAGTCTGAGAGATGTATGACAAACTGCCAAAAAGCAAGTGCCAAAGTTGTAAGAATTAGTGGTGAAGGTATAAGCGATTTTCATCCTCCTATATCAGTGGAGAGGAGTCTTCCAAAAGAGGTAAATAAAGAGGAAAAAAAATCTAATTTTAACCCACAAAAGGTATTTGAAACAAATTGTGCTATGTGTCACAATGGCGAAGTTGCACCAGGAGCTAAAAATAAGGGAGCTTGGGCAAAATTTATAAAAAAGGGGATAGAAAAAGTTTATGAAAATGGTATAAAGGGGACAAACAATGGAATGCCCCCTAAAGGTGGCTCATCAATCAGTGATGAAGAGTTTAAAAAAGTTGTAGATTTTATGTTGGATTTTGATTAAGAAAGGAAAAGTTATGGAAAGAAGAAAGTTTTTAAGCTTAACAGCTGGGATTTTTGCTATGGCGTTAGTGCCAAACACAATGAAGGCTGAGGATTTTAGAAAGCTAAAGCCAAATGCTTGGACTGCAACAAAAGTTGATGCAGCTATTCAAGCACTTTATGGTAGAACTGATATGATTGAAAAGGGAGTTTTTATTAAAGCTGCAAAAATTGCTGCTAGCGGAGCAAGAGTAAAATTAAAATTTGGCTCTAAAGTTCCTGCTAAAAGTGTAGCACTTTTGCAAGATGTAAACCCAGAGAGTACTGTTGCTGTTTTTAGTGTAACAAAGTATGATTTGATGGATTATCAACTTAATATAAAAATGGCAAAATCAGGTACTGTAACTGTAGTTGCAGAAGGGTTAGATGGCAATCTATATGTTGCAAGACACAAAATGAAAGTCGCTGCTGGCGGATGTGAAGGATAAGGAGAGAGTTATGGCAAAATTTAAAGTAAGTAAAGTAAAAGCAAAAGCAAAAAATGGTGTATGTACAGTTCAAATGTTATTTTCTCATCCAATGATAACTTATAATCAGGCTAAGAAAAAGACAGGTAATCCAGATGATGCAAACTTCATAACTTATATAACAGGCAAAGTAAATTCTGAATTGGTATTTGAAATTTCTACAAGCCAGTTTCTATCAAAGAATCCAATAATTAAAACAAAGTTTAAAAGTAGTGATTTTAAAAGTGGAGATAAGCTAGAAGTTGTTGCAGTTGATAGAAAAGGCAGAGTTGCTAAAAAGAGCAAAAAGATAAAAGGACTATAAATGAAACTGCTTAATATAATACTAATTTTAAGTGCTATTTTGGTTTCTTCCATTTTAGCATATACTCCAACTATTAAGCCAACGGTTATAAATGGGGTAACTGTCTATCTACTTCCTGAAGATGGTGAACCAAATGAAGATGGACTAATAGACCAATTTTGGCTTTTGGAGCAAATTAAAAATGGTACTGTACCAAAAAATTTACACTTAGTTGATGTTAGAAAGCCTGAAAAATATAAAGTAAGTCATATCAAAGGTGCGATAAATGTACCTTACGATATGAAAAATGAAAAGTTAGACACATCTAAGCTACCAAAGGATGGTTTGATTGTTTTTTACTGCAATACAGGCATTAAATCTTCTGACGCTGCTAGTAGCTTGGATGATGATTTAGCAAAAAGAGTTTTAATTTTTGATATAACCTATAAATGTGATGAAAACAATGATAACTGCAAGATAATACCAAATGAGGCTCTATAAAATTGATTCAAAAGTTCTTGATTATTATCCTGCTTTTAATCACATCCGCATATGCTAAAGAGTTAAATTTAAATGCTCTTTTAGAAGATGCAAAAAAGCAAAATAAGCAAATTTTGCTTTTTTTGCATATTCCAAATTGTGAATATTGTACTATTATGAAAAAAGAGAATTTAAGAGATAAAGAAACTGTAGATACTATAGATAAGTTTTTTTTATTTAAACAAATTGGAGCTAAAGATAGAGTGGTTATTGATGGAAAGTCAATAAGCCATAAGGAATTTGCAAAAAAATATAGCTTATTTGCGTTTCCATCATCTTTGTTTATGAATTCAAATGGCAGAGTTTTATACAGATCAATGGGTTTTAGAAATATCGATGAGTATCTTACAGAGATAAAGTATATTGGTTCTAAAAGTTATAAAAATATCTCTATGGATGAGTTTAGAGAAAACTTGGAGTTTGAAAAAGATGATTGAAAGTAAATTTTCACCAATAGAAGAAGTTCAAAATATAAGAGAGGTTATAAAAAACCTTTTTAATATAGAATTAGATATCTCTGGAGGATGGGGATATGACAAAGAGAGTGCTACAATTGTACATAGCTACAATGATATGGACATAGAACAATTTCTTCATCTTTTTGCTTCAATAAGAGCAAATTTAGAGATGAATATTCTTCAAGAAGAAGAGAATAGATATGCTGGTATAAATCTAACTCTACTTGATAGAAAAAAAATCATATTAGATACTCAAGATTATGATCTCTTTACATTTGAAATTTCGGCTATGAAAGAGAGTGATTACTCAAAATTTATAAAAGATTATAAAGAGGGATATGGAAAAGAGAGTTTTAATGTCTCTGCACACTTTGAAGAGAGAAAAAGAAGCACTATCTTTAGAGAAGTTGACTATTGGTTTCAAGGAGAATTAAAATGAGTATTGAAGTTATCAAGATATTTATCGATAAAAAAGAGCAAAAAAAGATAGAGGTAGATGAGTTTGGAATTATTGAAGACAAACACTACGCAAAAGATTTAGATAGATCCATACTCATTACATCTCCAATAAGCTATGAAATAGCAAAAACAAATAATATCCCACTAAATATTGGTGAACTATCTGAAAACATTTACATAAACCTCAATATCTACAATCTAAACATCGGCTCAACCCTAAGAATCGGAGAGGTTGAGCTTCAAATAACTCAACACTGTACTCTTTGCAAACATTTAACTAAGATAAACAGCAAGTTACCAAAACTTCTAAAAAATGATAGAGGTGTTTTTACAAAAGTGATCAAGTCTGGAGTTATAAAAATTGGCGATAAAATAGAAATTTTTAAAACTTAGCAACCCCAAACTCCTTAGCCAAAAATTTACCTGTGTAGCTACCACTCTTTTTATGATTAATTGCTAAACTCATAGGGCTTCCTACATCTACAATCTCTCCACCATAGCTTCCGCCTTCTAGTCCCATATCTATGATGTAATCACAATTTTTTAGCACATCCAAATTATGCTCAATCACCAAAACACTATTTCCCAAATCACTTAAGTGGTGCAAAACTTTTACCAATCTATCAACATCCGCAAAGTGAAGTCCCGTTGTTGGCTCATCTAGTATATAAAGAGTATTTCCCGTATCTCTTTTACTGAGCTCTTTTGAGAGCTTAATCCTTTGAGCCTCTCCGCCACTTAGAGTCGTAGCATTTTGACCTAGTGTTATGTAGCCAAGTCCCACATCGCTTAGAGTTTGCAAAATCTGTCTCATCTTTGGAATAGAGCTAAAAAATTCCAAAGCTTCATCTACACTCATCTCTAAAACATCTGCTATGGACTTACCTCTGTATTTTATCTCCAAGGTTTGAGCATTATATCTTTTTCCCTTGCAACTATCGCACTTTACCATGATGTCTGGTAAAAAGTGCATCTCTATCTTTATCTCACCCTCTCCTTGACACTTCTCACATCTTCCGCCTTTGACATTGAAACTAAATCTACCTATCTTGTAGCCTCTGAGTTGTGCCTCTTTTGTCTTTGCAAATAGTCCTCGAATTTCATCCATGACTCCTGTGTAAGTAGCAGGGTTGCTTCTAGGGGTTCTTCCTATGGGGCTTTGATCTAAATAGATCACTTTATCTAAATTCTCAAGCCCCAAACACTCAACTCCACTGACCTTTTTCACCTTTTTGGCTCTATTTAAAAGCTCCTTTGCAACTGGCAGCAGAGTTTGAAGTATGAGTGAGCTTTTTCCACTTCCGCTGACACCGCTTATGCCTACTAAATTTCTGAGTGGAATCTTTACACATAGATTTTTTATATTGTTTATATTTACATTTTTAAGCTCTAGCCACTCTTTTTGGGCTCTATCTTTTCTATACTCAATTCTCTTCTCACCATTTAAATACTTTGCTGTTAGAGTATCGCTCCTTTTAAGCTCTTCCAAAGTGCCTGCAAAGACAATCTCTCCACCATACTTGCCAGCCTTTGGCCCAATATCGACTATAAAATCACTCGCCTCTATGGTTTCTTTGTCATGCTCAACCACTATGACACTATTTCCTTTTTTTTGAAGATTTCTAAGTGTTCTTATAAGTTTTAGAGTATCTCTCTCGTGAAGCCCAATGCTAGGCTCATCAAGCACATACATAACTCCTGTAAGCCCACTTCCAATCTGTGAAGCTATCCTAATCCTTTGAGCCTCTCCACCACTTATGGTTCTTGCATCTCTTCCTAGTGTTATATAGCCAAGTCCTACATCATACAAAAAAAACAGTCTCTCTCTTATCTCTTTTAAAACTGAGGATGCTATTAGTTTTTGCTCACTGCTCATATAATCAAAATTTTTCTCATCTTTGAAAAACTCTAGTGTTTTATCTATAGGCATATCTAAAATTTCACCTATGTTTTTAGAAGCTACTCTAACACTTAGGCTCTCCTGTTTAAGCCTGTGACCACCACATCTATCGCAAATCTTTTCGCTCATATAATCGCCCAAATCCTTCTCATCTTTGAGCATATCATAAGCGATCTTTATAACACCCTCCCACTTTCTAGTTAGCGAGTGTCTTTTCCATGTAAACTTTGCAGGCTCTACTCCGCCATGAAGTATCGCCTTTTTTTCATACTCTTTTAACTCTTCATACGGTTTTTTAGTGCTTATGCCAGAAGCATCACAAAAGCCTTTTAAAAACTTCGCATAAAAGCTCTTGTTGAAACCATAAAATAGTCTTATTGCCCCCTCATCTATGCTTTTGTGCTCATCTATAATTTTGTTTAAATCTAGTGTGTATCTTATGCCAAGACCATCACATACACTACACGCACCCTTTGGTGAGTTAAAAGAGAAACTTAGAGGCTCTAATGGCTCAAAACTAATCTTGCAATCAAAACATGCCAAATGCTCAGAGTAGTGGATGTGTGAACTCTCCAACCCCAACTCATCGGCATTTAAAATCTCTATCTCCACCTCTCCATAGCTCTCTAAAAGTGCCTTTTCAACATCACTAGCAATCCTCTCCTTACTCTCCTCTTTTAAAACCACCCTATCTACAACAACCTTTATGGTGTGTTTTTTTGTCTTGCTAAGCTCCACCTCTTCATCGAGCCTAACCATTACGCCATCTATCATAGCTCTTACAAAGCCCTTATGACGAAGAGACTCTATCATATCTGCAAAGCTTCCCTTTTTCTCTCTAACAAGCGGGGCTAGTATGACAAGCTTAGAGCCAAGTGGCAGTTTTAAGATTTCATTGATTATATCTTCTGCGCCCATTTTAGAAATTGGCTTTTGACACTTATGGCAGTGCTGAAGCCCAACTCTAGCATAAAGAAGTCTTAAGTAGTCATAAATCTCTGTGATTGTTCCAACAGTTGAGCGAGGATTTTTACTCGTCGTTTTTTGATCAATCGCAATAGCAGGAGTAAGCCCCTCAATCCTCTCAACATCAGGCTTTCCGACTCTATCTAAAAATTGTCTAGCATAGCTTGAGAGCGACTCAATGTACCTTCTTTGCCCCTCTGCATAGAGGGTATCAAAAGCTAGTGTACTCTTTCCACTCCCGCTAAGCCCTGTAAAAACTACTAACTTGTTTTTTGGAATCTCTAAATTTAAATTTTTTAAGTTATTTTCATTTGCACCAAAAATTTTTATCTTGCCCACATGTAACCTTTTACAAAATATAATCCATCATTATACCTAAAAATAGAGCTTATCTACCATAAGTCCCAAGATTACAAAGTAAAGCACTAAAAGAAGAGTTTTATGATGTTTTTTGCTTATGATATGAGAAGATTTTACACCAAAAAAGACTCCGATGAGTGAGCTAATCCCAACAATAACACCAGTATAATAATCAATATGTCCAAACAAAGAGAGACTTATAAAACCTGAAAGCGATGAAAAAATTATGAAAAACAGACTCATTGAGACCGCTTTTTTCAGATCATAATTTAAGAATCCAACCAAGATAGGAGTCAAGAAAAGCCCCCCTCCAACACCGATGCTTATTGCAAAAAGTCCAACAAAGACACCTAAGAGAAATATAGTGACTTTTGAATCAACCTCTTCTTTTTGAATATGAACTGGAGTTATAAAAAACTTAAAAATAGCCATACAGACTGAAAAAAGAAAAAATAGACTCAAAGTATGAGCTGAAACCACACTAACAACATAACCACTTCCTTGAGCACCCAAAAAACCTCCAGCTCCTAAAAGTAGGCCATCTCTAGCAATGAGAGTTCCCTTTTTAAAGTTAAGGTAACTTCCATAGATTGAACTAAAAGACATCTGCATAACTGAGATGCCTATAGCTTCTTTTATGCCAAAACCTAAAAGCATAAGAGCAGGTACCAAGAGAGTCCCTCCACCTATGCCAAAAAAACCGGACAAAAAACCAATAACCGCACCAAGTGCTATCAACAAAAACATCACGACTCCCTAACTTACCCTAGAGGTACCCTTTACAAAATGTAAGGTTCAATTTATAACTGACCTTACGCACTATAAACACACCTAGGCAGAATGAGAAAGCACTATATGCAAGGCAGTTTACTTTTAGCGTAGCCAAAGCTACAGTGAAA
>JALSLU010000032.1 GCA_026988125.1 Sulfurospirillum sp. | reverse complement strand
AAGAAAAGCTTCAATTGTTTTGGATGAGCTTAAAGTTGGGGATTTGGTAGTTCATGAAAATTATGGGATAGGAATCTTCAAGGGACTTCAAAATACCACAGTTTTAGGAAGTACAAGAGATTTTGTAGTAATTGAGTACCAAGGGGATGATAAACTTTTACTGCCTGTTGAAAATCTTGATGTTATAGATAGATACATAAGCGATGGAGGCTCACTAGGAGTTGTCGATAAGCTCGGAAAGGGAAGTTTTTTAAAGCTAAAGTCAAAAGCTAGAGCAAAGCTTTTTGAGATTGCAAGTGAGATTATCCAGATTGCTGCAAAAAGAGAGATGATAGAGGCTCCTGTTTTAAAAGTGGATGAGAGAATTTATAAATTTCAAAAAGAGGCAGGGTTTGAATATACAAATGACCAAAAAAGATCTATCGAGGAGATATTTGATGATCTAAGCTCAGGTAAGATTATGGATAGGCTTCTAAGTGGTGATGTGGGTTTTGGAAAGACCGAAGTTGCTATGAATGCTATGTTTTTGAGTGCAATTAACGGCTATCAAACACTTCTTATAGCACCTACAACACTTCTTTCGTCCCAACACTTTAAATCACTTTATGAGAGATTTAAAGGCTACGATATAAGAGTGGAGAAACTAGATAGATTTACAACTACAAAACAAAAGAGCCAAATTTTAGCTGACCTTAGAAGTGATAAGCTAAAGGTTTGTGTTGGAACTCATGCACTTTTAGGGGTTGAGCTTAAAAACCCAGCATTGATAGTTTTGGATGAAGAGCACAAATTTGGTGTAAAACAAAAGGAGCAGTTAAAAAAGCTAAAGGGAAGTGTGCATGTACTAAGTATGAGTGCGACTCCGATACCAAGAAGTCTAAATATGGCACTAAGCTCCATAAAGCAATACTCTCAGATTTTAACCCCGCCAGTCGATAGGCAGGATGTAAGAACCTTTGTAAAAGAGTATGACCAAAAGATTATAAAAGAGGCTATTTTAAGGGAGATTAGAAGAGGAGGGCAACTCTTTTTTGTGCACAATAGAATCGCTTCAATTGAGCAGAAGAAGAAGGAGCTTGAGGAGATCGTGCCAAGTTTGAGAATTTTGACTCTTCATTCTAAGATAAGTGCTACTGTTACTGAAAAAGAGATGCTAAAATTTGAAAATAAAGAGTATGACCTATTACTCTCTACCTCCATAATAGAATCGGGCATACATCTGCCAAATGTAAATACAATCATAATTGATGGTGCAAATAACTTTGGGATAGCAGACTTGCACCAACTAAGAGGAAGAGTTGGTAGAGCCAAAAGACAGGGGTATTGCTACTTTTTAGTTGAAGACAAAGATGGGTTGAGTGAGCAGGCTAAAAAGAGGCTCATTGCACTTGAGGCTAACTCATTTTTGGGTAGTGGCTCAGTCTTGGCTTATCATGATTTGGAGATTAGAGGTGGAGGAAATCTCATAGGTGAAGCCCAAAGTGGGCATATAAAGCAGATTGGCTACTCTTTGTACTTAAAAATGTTAGAAGAGGCCATAAATACTCTGCTTAATAAAACTCCAATTCAAAAGCAAGAGGTTGAGATAAAGCTGAGTGTTAGTGCTTTTATAAGTAGTGAGTATGTTGGTGAAGATAGAGTTAGGCTAGAGCTTTATAGGAGACTTAGTAGATGTAAAAGTGTTGGTGATGTACTTGAAATTGAAGAGGAGATGCTAGATAGATTTGGCTCACTTGATACACCTACAAAACAGTTTTTGGAAGTGATTACTATTAAAATTTTAGCTTCAAGTTTAAAAATTGTCTCAGTTTCAAATTATGGTCAAAATATAACTTTGAAGTATGATGACGATAAAAAAGAGTTTTTAAAATCAAGAAGCAAGGATGATGATGACATTATAGCTACAGTTTTAGCGCACCTTAGGAGTAGTAAAAAATGATAACAAATAGTTATGAGTTGTTACTGTTTTTAAAAAAACAAGGCTATATTAGAGACAATAGAGATGAGTTTTGGTGGCCAAATAGTGGAACTTTTGAAGTGGTTGTAGGAGCCATACTTACTCAGCAAACAAAGTGGGAAAAGGTTGAAAAGAGTTTACAAAATCTAAGAGATAAAAATTTTTTAAATTTAGAAAGTTTAGCTAGCATTGATTATAAAGAGTTAGCACTTCTCATAAAGCCAAGTGGATTTTACAATACAAAGGCAAAAAATTTAAAAAAACTCTGCTTTAATATAGTTCAAGATTATAAAACATTTGATAATTTTAAAACACAAGTCTCCAAAGAGTGGCTTTTGTCTCAAAAAGGAATTGGGCAAGAGAGCTGTGATAGCATACTTTGTTATGCCTCTAAAAAAGAGGTTATGGTTGTAGATAGCTATACAAACAGGCTTTTGAGTGCTTTTGGGTACGAGTTTGAAAGCTATGAAGAGATTCAAAATTGGTTAGAGATAGGCATATGTGAAAATTTCGATAAAATTTCAAGTGAGTATGATGGAGATTTAAACAAAATTTATGCTAGATTTCATGGTAAGATTGTTGAGTTTTGTAAAGAGCATATGAGGGGTAAAAGGATTGATTTAGAAGAGTTAAGCTAGGCGTTTGCCTAGCTTTTATAAATTATGCTCTTTTTTGTATTGCAAAATCATTGTGTAAGCTTCATCTTTTAATCTTAATTTCTCTTTTTTTAGAGTTTCAAGTTCAAGTTGATCCATATGCTCTCTTCCCTCTTCAACCTCTTTTATCTTGTCATCAAGCTCATTGTGTTTTTCAAAAATTTTTGCAAAGTGGGCATTTTCAACTTTTAACTTGGATATAATATCTCTATATTCGTGTAGCATCTTGTATTCCTTTATTTAAAATTTGTTCGCAATTTTAGCAAAAGTGTTGTTAAATTTTGCTGTTATGTTCTATAATCAGCATTTATTTTGACATACTCATAGCTCAAATCACAGCCATAGCTAATGTAGCTAAATTTACCAGCATTTAAATTGCAACTTATCTTAAAAGAGTCTTTTTTCATAACTTTAAATGCTTTTTCTTCAGTCTCACTATCTAGGCTAGGTTTCTCTTTAGAGTAGACAGTAACTTCATCATATTTGATTACTAAATTATCAGGATTGCACTCAACATTACTTGCTCCAATTGTCGAGGCTATTCTACCCCAGTTTGGATCTTCACCAAAAAGAGCAGTTTTGACCAATAAAGAGTTTGATAGGGCTTTACTTGCTTTTTTTGCATCCTCAAGGCTTTTAGCACCAAGCACTTCAAATGCTACTACTTTATTGGAGCCTTCGCCATCTTTTAAAATTTGCAAGCTCATCTCTTTGGTTAAAAGATTCAAGGCTTTTTGAAAAGCAGTTTTATTGTAAGCTTTTTTTGCTGAACTAAGCAATATAACTGTATCGTTTGTTGAAGTATCTCCATCGACACTTATTGTATTGAATGATTGTTCAACAGAGCTTTCTAAGAGTTCATCCATATCATCTTTAGGAATTTTTGCATCTGTTAAAATAAAGCACAGCATAGTAGCCATAGCTGGATTTATCATGCCAGCTCCTTTGCAAATTGCTCCAATATGAAAAAAATCTCCATCTTCTATCTCAACTCTAAAACATAACTCCTTTTTAAAACTATCTGTTGTCATTATAGCCTTTGCGGTAGCATCAGACTCTTTAGAATTAAAATCAAACTTATCAAAAGCAGAGCAAATTTTTTCTTTATCTAATCTATAGCCTATAACACCAGTTGAACTCATGATGGGATTTATAGTATTTGGTAGTTTTGTTTTTAGAGTAGTTAAAATTTCTTCAATATCATCAATCCCCTTTTGTCCTGTCATTGCATTTGCATTTTTTGAATTGATTAGTAAAAAGTTGGTTTTAAAATTTTTTGGATAGTTTAAAAAGTGTTTTATTGGTGCTGCTTGAAACCTATTTGTTGTAAAAAGTGCACTAACTTCACACTCAACATCACTTCGTATAAAAGCCAAATCTTTTTCACCTTTGGGTTTTAATCCGCAGTTTACTCCACCGCAGTAAAAACCTTCAACATTTTCTAGTCCATTTTTAATTGGTAGTATATTAAACATATTTTAACTCTTCAGGTTTTTGTTTTTTTCTTATAATTCTTTTTGTAGCTCTAATACTCTCAGCCGTTCCTATAACCAATAGTTTATATCCAGTACCTATAAGTACATCACCTTTTGGCATGGGGATAAAGTTGTCTTTGTTGTCTCGTATACCAACGATACTAACATTAGTGATATCCCTTAAATGTGTCTCTTTGAGTTTTTTAAATCTTAGCCATGAGTGATCGGGGATCTTGATCTCTTCCATATCTATGGGCGCGTCTTTTCTATATAGTAGCTTTTCAAGCATATTTTCCATATCTGGTCTGAGGCTCATAGCTCTTAATCTCTCTGCCATAAGTTTTGTAGCACTTATAACTCTATTTGCACCTAGTTTTTTTAATTTTTCCATATCTTTTTCATTTGAAGCATTTGTAATGATATAGTAGGGCTTTCTTCTGCCTATCTCTTTCTCATAGAGTCTAGTTGAAGCAATTTGAGCGATGTTGTCTGCAGTATTTTCACTAAGTGTTATTACACCTTTTGCACTAGAGAGATATGACTTTAAAATGGCAGTTTCTGTGTGAGGATCCTCTTTTACATAGTAAGGATATTTATATTTTTCCGCTACTTTTTCCAAATCTTCTCTTGAATCTACTACTACAAAAGGTATGTGATTTTCACGGAACTGTTTTGAAAGCTCTATTGTTATCTCATTATGGTGACAAATGACAAAATGGTTTTTAAGTCTAGCGATCTTATAAAGCATATTTCGCTCCTTGATAATTTTTAAAAGTTGACCCTTATTTAAAACCTCAACTAAAATACCAACAGAAAAAGAGAAGAGACCAAACCCCAATATTATAAGAGTAATCGTAAAAATTCTTCCCGCCGGCGATATAGGAGAAATCTCCCCAAATCCAACTGTTGTAAATGTAATTCCAGATTGATAAATAGCATCTAAGAGTGTAAAACCATCTATGATGATGTAACCCAATGCGCCTACCAAGAGCATAAGAACTACTAGTATGAGTGGTAGGCGAAATGGTTTTAACTGTAGATATAATTCAGTATTTAGATCTATGTGAGGGGCTGACCTACTTGACCAATTAAGAAGTTTTTTTAACTTTTGTAAGAGTGTCAAGCAAACCCCTTGTGAGATATAGTGGGATTAAGCGTTTTTCTTCATTGTTCTTAGAGTTGAAGCCGCAACCTTGATTTTTTTTGTAGTACCATCTTCCAAAGTTACTCTAATAGTTCTTAGATTAGGAAGAAATCTTCTTTTGGTTCTATTTTTAGCGTGGCTAACATTGTTTCCACTCATAGGACCTTTTCCTGTAATTGCACATTTTCTTGCCATAATTAATTTCCTTAAATTTTTTTGGGATTTTACTAAACTTTAGCAAAGTATCTGCTTAAAGCAGAAGATGGTATGATACCATAAAATTTATAAATTTTTTATGAATTTATAGATACAATCTGCCATTGTTTAGTTAGGAGAGATTAATGAAAGTTGCACCGAGTATTTTGTCGGCAAATTTTGGAAAATTAGATGAAGAGATTAGAGCTATTTGTGAAGCAGATTGCGATTTTATACACATAGATGTTATGGATGGTCATTTTGTACCAAATCATACCATAGGTCCTGTAGTGGTAGAGGCTGTTGCTAAAGCTTCAACAAAACCTCTTGATATTCATCTAATGGTCCAAAACAATAGTTTTTTTGTTGATATGTTTGCAAAGTTCAATCCACAATACATCTCCTTTCACATAGAAGAGGAAAAGCATCCACACAGACTCATACAAAAAATAAAAGATTATGGTATAAAGCCTGCTATAGTTTTAAATCCACACACACCTCCAAGCTCTGTAGAGTATCTTTTGGAAGATTTAGATATGGTTCTTTTGATGAGTGTTAATCCAGGGTTTGGTGGTCAAAAGTTTATTTCATCTGTTCTTAAAAAAGCAGAAGTATTAAAAAAAATGATCAATGAAAATAGTTTAAAAACGCTCATTGAAGTAGATGGTGGAGTAAATGATAAAAATATTAAAGATTTAAAAGAGGTTGGTGTAGATATAGTAGTAGCGGGTAGTTATGTATTTTCAAATTCATCATACAAAAATGCTATAAGTAGTCTAAAAGTATGAGAGTTAAAATATGTGGCATAACAAATCTTGAAGATGCGCTCAATGCTATAGAGTTTGGTGCAGATGCTTTGGGTTTTGTCTTTTATGAAAAATCTCCTAGATATATAGAGCCAAAAGTCGCTAGGGAGATTATAACTAAGCTTCCGCCTTTTGTTCAAAGTATAGGTTTATTTGTAAATGTAAGTTCAGATTTAGTAAATCTTATCTCAAACCAATGTAAGATAAACTTAGCTCAAATCCATTTTGAAGCAAATGAAAACTTTTTTAAAAAGTTGAAAATTCCTCACTTAAAGGTTGTAAGAGCGTCATCTAAGGAAGACATTTTAAAATTTGAGAGTGAGTATAGGATTGTAGATGCTTTTGTTGAGAGTTATGGAGGAGAGGGAAAAAGAGTTAATTTGGATTGGTTTAGTAAAGTAGATTGTTCTAAGATTATTTTAGCTGGTGGATTGAGCTGTGAAAATGTAGTGGAAGTTTTGGATTTTGGATTTTATGGGGTTGATGTTAGTAGTGGAGTAGAGAGTTATAAAGGTAAAAAAGATAAAAAAAAATTGGAAAATTTTTTAAAAAAAGTAAAAAGAGTTAATAGTTGAGAAGTTTTGATAATCTAGTTCAAAAAATGACAAAAGTTTCCATACCTCATAGTGAATGCAAAAGAGTAATTGAAAATATAGAGGAGTTGAAAGATTTTGTTGGAAATGATATAACAGAGTTCATAGATAACTTTAGACTCTTAGGCATCCCGTTTATTGAGGTAGGGAAAGGTTTAATTACACTTGAGACAAACTTTACTCCTATAGAAAATCAAAAGTTTTGTATAATTGATATAGAGACAAATGGCAGTAAGCCGCAAAATTCTCAAATTATTGAAATAGGAGCTCTCATTGTTAAAAGTGGTGAAGTTATTGATAGATTTGAAAGTTTTGTTAAAGCAGATGAAATCCCGGAAAACATAGTTCAGCTAACAAATATAACATTAGAAGATATAAAAGATGCCCCAACTTTAAAAGAGACTTTAGCAAAATTTAGACTTTTTTTAAAAGACACAGTTTTTGTTGCTCATAATGTTAATTTTGACTACAATTTTATATCATATTGGCTTGAAAATTTTTGTTTTGGACCTCTTTTAAATAGGAAGATATGTACCATAGATTTGGCAAGAAAAACTATAAAGGCTGAAAAATATGGTTTATCTTCTTTGATAGATGACTTTAAAATAGAGGTACCAAGTAGACATAGAGCATATAGTGATGCATTGGCGGCTAAAGAAGTTTTTAAAAAAAGTTTAAAAGAGATTCCAAGCTCTATAATCACTACTGAAGATCTTATTAGATTTGCAAAACCTAACCCAAAAAAAAGAAAAAAGAAAACTTCATAAATTTTAACCCGAATTATGCAATAGGATTCACCAAACTAGCACTTATCGCCTAGCCTATGACATTTACTAGATAGCAACAATAAAACTTCATATTTAGCAGGTTTAAAATATGCTAGTGAGTATGATGTTAGCATAACTAGTGAGTGGTATAAAGATTGGTTTCAAAACAAGTTTATATATACAAAAGTATCAAAAAAGGATTTTTTATTTGATTACTTAACGGGATATGTAACAGGTATAAGAAATTATACTAAAGATGCCAACTCCCTTTTGATTGGTGGGAGTTATGATTTTAAAAATGGATTTTTATTAAATACGGAGTTTTTAACAAGCACTAAACAAGAGCAATTAAAACTCTCATTTAGTTACTTTTTTTAGAAGTTCCCAAATATCTATCTTTAAACTTAACATAATTTTGAGAAGATTTATAGAGTGATTCAATCTCCTCTTGGCTTAACGATCTAATAACCTTTGCAGGATTGCCCAAGATCAGTGAGCGAGGAGGGAACTTTTTGTTTTTTGTTACTAAAGAGTTTGCTCCGACTATGGATTCCTCTGCTATGATTGCACCATCTAGGATAGTAGCACTCATTCCTATAAGGCAGGCATTTTTAATGGTGCATCCATGAAGCATAACTTTATGTGCTACGGTTACATCATCTCCTATAATTGTTGGATAACCATCGCTTCTATCGCTTTTTTTAAAGTGCGTAACATGAATCATGCTTAAATCTTGAACACTCACTCTTTTGCCTATTTTTATGTAGTGAACATCCCCTCTTATGACAGTGCCAAACCAGATTGAGCTATCTTCACCAATCTCCACATCACCTATGATATCTGCACTTGGTGCTACAAATACATTGTTGCCTATTTTTGGAGTATAGTTTTCAAAAGGGAGTATCATTCTAACTCTCTTTGAAAAGTTTTTTAGCTAAAATTTCAGCTTTACTCGATGTCGTGTCTTTTTTCATGGTTTTGTATATTTTGTTTATGTATTCCTCTAGGATTATGTGGTTATTTATAGCCTTTTGTCCACTCTTTTTTTCAATTTTAGAGTATTCTCCATCGCTATTTAGTTTCCAGCTTAATACATTATCATTTATTTGTAGATGAAGCATTTCGATCAATTTTTCTCTTAAAGGTTTTTCCAAAATCGGACTCATTAGCTCTAAACGCCTCTCTAAGTTTCTAGGCATACAATCGGCACTAGATATATATATGTCTGGTTCTCCATGTTTAAAGTAGTAAACTCTTGAGTGCTCTAGGTACTTACCTATGATTGACTTTACAAATATATTCTCACTCAAACCTTCTATTCCAGGTCTTAGACAACAAATTCCTCTAATGATAAGCTCAATCTTTACTCCAGCATTAGATGCATTATAAAGAGCTTTTATAATGTCTGTATCAACCAAGGAGTTCATTTTCATAATAATGTGACCGCTTTTTGCTTGTCTTGACTCATTGTTTATAAGAGATATAAGTTTTGGTTTAATTTGAGTTGGAGACATCTTCAGAGTAGATAATTTTTTAGTTTTTGAAAAACCAGAAAGTATGTGAAAAAAGGTTGTTGTATCTTTTGCGAACTCATCTCTGCAGGTAAGCAAACTAACATCAGTATAGATTTTTGCGGTACTTGCATTATAATTTCCTGTTCCTAAGTGCATATAGAATTTTAGTTTTCCACTCTCTTGTCTAATTATTTGAGTAACCTTTGCATGTACTTTAAAACCTGCAATTCCATATATAACATGAGCACCTGCTTCTTCTAGAGTTCTGGCCCAGTGAAGGTTGTTTTCTTCATCAAATCTCGCTTTTAGCTCTACCATTGCAGTAACTTGTTTTCCTTCATTGGCAGCATCTATGAGAGCTTGAACGATTTGAGAATTTTTTTCTACCCTGTAAAGAGCAATTCTAATAGATATAACATTTGGGTCTTTTGATGCTTCCTTTATGAGTTTTGTTATGGGATCAAAACTCTCATATGGATGAAGTAGAAGTGTATCTTGTTCAGATATAATTTTAAATATAGATTCATTTTTGTTAAAAGGCGGCAATACCTTTGGATTGTGTGGTTGAAGTGTTAGGTATGAGAACTCTTTATTTCCAATTATCTGCCATAAAGATCCAAGATTTAGAGGTATGCTATACTCATATATATCTTTTTGAAATATTTTCATATGAGAATTTAAAAACTTCATAAGATCCTCATCGGCATTTTCCTCTATCTCTAGTCTTACAAATGCACCTTTTTTTCTAAGCTTCAAACCTTGCTCCATAAGCATCATAAAGTCATCAGCCTCTTCCTCCTCTATAACAATGTCTGCATTTCTAGTAACTCTAAAAGCAGCCGAAGAAATTAGTTTATAACCTGGAAAAATCTCTTCTACATGTTTTTTTACAATTGTCTCAACAGGGACATATATATTGTCTCTAACTTGGTAAAATCTTGGAAGGATTCTAGGTATCCTAATCATACCGTACTTATATCCACTATCGCTGCTTTCATCTTCTAGTTTTACAGCTAAGGAAAAGCTTAAATTATTAAGATGAGGAAAGGGATGTGTTGCATCTACTGCAATTGGTATGCAGATTGGAAGAATGTGTGAAAAAAAGTATGAATCAACCTCTTTTTTTAAATTTTGTTCCAAATTTTCATAGTTTCGTATATGTAAACCTTCACTTTTTAGTTTTTCAATTATGTTTTTATAGCTACTCTCAAGCAAACTTTTTTCTTGAAGTATATACTTTCTAATCTCTCTTAATTGCTCAAGAGGAGTCATTTTATCTATGCCAGTAACAATTACTCCAGCCGAAAAAAGTTGCTTTAATCCGGCAACTCTAATCATATAAAATTCATCTAAGTTTGTTGCATAAATTGCTATAAACTTTAGCCTCTCCAAAAGAGGTAGCTCCTCCTTTAAAGACTCATTTAAAACTCTAGTGTTAAACCTAAGCCAAGACAGTTCTCTGTTTATATAGTTTTTTGGGTCATTTAAGTTTGGCATAGTTGCATCCTTTTCTTATAGGTTTGGGCAATTCTATCTAAAAATTGATTACAAAATGGTTATAGTTGGCTGTTTTATTGATCTTCTAGTGTAGCAGTGTAGCCATTTTTTTGAGTAAGTTTTTCAGTTTGCTCTTTAGCTAGCTCAACTCTAGCTTTCATCTCTAAAAGTGTAGCTGTACTTGCAACTTTATAATCTGTCCCACTAGGATCAGCAGGAGCCAAAGCAGCAGCCCTTACTTGTTGCATCTTTGCGATAGTTTTTTCAGGCTTATCTTCAGGGCTTGCATCTATGGGAACCTCACCAGCTACTGCATAGAGCTTGTTATCCGGACCCTTTTCGTAGGTGAAATTTGCTCCACCTTTAACTATGCTTCCACCAGCGTTTATGTGCGCAGACTCATGAGCTTTTACCTTTTGGTCTATGCTTTGGAGTTTTGCTACTTGAGCCTTTTGAGAAGTTGTTAAATCATCGAGCTTGGTTTTAGACGGATTATTGTTAGAGTCATCTTTTTTGGCACTCTCAAGGTTTTCATAGTTTGAAACTCTAAGATATGAAGAATCTAAAAAACCAGATACCCTCATCCTACTCTCCTAAATCTTGCCAAATCATACCAAAATTATTATCCCAAATTATGCAATAGGATTCACTAAATTAGCACTTATCACCTAGCCTATGGCGCAATTTGGCTTAAACGATTATATCAAAAAATTCATAAATTTCTTATTTTGGCTATTTCATCTCTTAGTTTTGCAGCTTTTTCAAACTCCAAGGCTTTTGCGGCTTCATGCATCTTTTTGGTTAATTCTTTTACAATCTTCTTTCTCTCGCTAGGTGGGATTTTATCTTTTTTGTCAAATCTGTTATAGATCTCTCCCATCTCTTCTACTTTTAAGTTTTCATCTAACTCTCTTTTGGTGGTTTTTGGGGTTATATTGTGAGCTTTATTAAACTTCTCTTGAGCCTCTCTTCTTTTGCTTGTTAACTCTATTGCGTACTTCATAGAATCTGTAATCTTATTTGCAAACATCAAAACTCTACCATTTTCATTTCTAGCGGCTCTTCCCATTGTTTGAACTAGACTCGTTTTGCTTCTTAAAAAACCCTCTTTGTCAGCATCCAAGATGGCTACCAAAGAGACTTCAGGCAGATCAAGCCCCTCTCGCAAGAGATTTATCCCAATAAGCACATCGAACTCTCCAAGCCTCAAAGCTCTTATGATTTGATTTCTCTCTATGGCATCTGTATCGCTGTGCATATACTTCACTTTTAGTCCAAGCTCCCCATAGTAGCGACTAAGCTCCTCGCTCATCTTTTTTGTAAGAGTGGTAACCAAAACTCTCTCACCTTTTTTTATGGTTTTTTTAATTTCATCAAAAAGTACCTCTACTTGATTATCGCTACTTAAAATCTCTACCTTTGGGTCTAAAAGTCCAGTTGGTCTTATGATTTGCTCAGCTACATTTTTTCCACTAAGCTCAATCTCTAGCTCATTGGGAGTTGCTGAGACGAAGAGATAGTTAGGAGCTTTGTTTATAAACTCATCAAACTTTAGTGGTCTGTTATCTAAGGCACTTGGGAGTCTAAAGCCATACTCAACCAAAATCTCTTTTCTGCTTCTATCTCCTGCATACATCCCTCTAAACTGAGGAAGGCTAACATGGGATTCATCTACTATAACCAAGTACTCCTTACCCATAGCTTCAAAATAATCAAACAAAGAGTAGGGCGTCTCTCCCGGTTTTTTGCCTGTTAGATACCTAGCATAATTTTCAACCCCTTTACAGCTCCCTGTAGCTTCTAGCATCTCCAAATCAAACTCAACTCTGCTTTTTAATCTCTGATACTCTACTAACTTTCCCTCTTTTTCAAAAAAAGCCAATCTCTCATCTAGCTCTTTTTCTATCTCTTTTATAGCATTTTTAAGCCTGCTTTGTCCAACTATGAACTGATTTGCAGCATAGATTATGACCTTTTTTACACTATTTAGCTTCTCGTTTGTTAGAGTATCGAAGTAGGTTATGGACTCTACTTCATCTCCAAAAAACTCTATGCGAATAGCCTCTTCTTCACTGTAAGCTGGAAATATATCTACAACATCTCCATTGACTCTAAAATCCCCTCTATCAAAGTAGGCATCATTTCTTTTGTACCCCATATCTACTAGTTGCATCAAAAGGCTCTTTTGGTCAATCTCACTTCCAACCTCTATGGCTTGAACCATACTTTTATACTCACTAGGATCACCCAAGCCATAGTTAGCCGAAACTGAAGCCACACAGATAACATCATCAAAACTAAGAAGACTTGCTGTTGCACTAAGTCTAAGCCTCTCTAGCTCTTCATTTATGGAGCTATCTTTTTCTATAAAAAGATCACTTCTTGGTATGTAAGCCTCAGGTTGGTAGTAGTCATAGTAGCTTATGAAGTACTCTACATGGTTTTTAGGAAAAAAACCCCTAAACTCACTGTAGAGTTGAGCCGCTAGAGTCTTGTTGTGGGTCATTATGAGAGTTGGCATCTGTAGTTTTGCTATGATTTGAGCCATAGTAAAGGTCTTTCCACTTCCTGTTACTCCTATGAGAGTTTGGTAGCGATTACCCTTTTTTATAGAAGCTGTAAGCTTGTTAATTGCTTCGGGTTGGTCGCCTGCTGGAGAATATTTGCTATTTATTTCAAATTTTGCCATATTTTTACTTTTTTTTGTTACAATTATAGCAAAGATATAATTTAAAGGTATGAAAAATGTTTGAAGAGATGAAAGAGAGTAACTTGGCTGAACCAAGTGTCGGTAGTTTAAGTCAAAAAATTGAGGATTTGATAGCAAGATTTGAAGAGCTAAAAAATGAAAATGAAAAACTAAGACAAGAAGTGGTAACTCTAAAAGCTCAAAATGAAGCAAAAGATGTTCAGATTGAATCTCTTGAAGAGAAGCTTATGAACAAAGAGATAGAGAGTGAAGAGATTTTGAAAAAAATTGAGGCAGTACTAGGCAGATGAGCAAGATAACCATAAGTGTTGGTTTGAAAGATTTTGATATAACCCTCGATGAGGATTTTGCAAAATTTTTTGAAGAGGATTTTAGATCAACCTTTGGTGAAAAAACAAATATAGATACAAAAGATTTGCTATATGCATATGTTCAAAAGTGCTATGATGAGTATCTAAATAAAAAAGAGTATAAAAAAATGTTAGAAAAACTTGAGAAATTTTGATTTGTTTTTAAGCCTTTTTTTATATAAAAAGATATAAAATCGCAATCAAATGGGTCCATAAATGTATGGAGTCGTTAAAAAATTACAAGGAGTAACCTATGAAAAAAGGTTTTACAATGATTGAGTTGATCTTCGTGATCGTTATTTTGGGTATATTGGCAGCTGTTGCTTTGCCAAGAATGATAGGCGTTCAAGAGCAAGCAAAAGAGGGTGTTCTTAAGGGTTTTGTAGGAACTCTAAATAGAACAGTAGGTCCATCTTTGTGGAGCAAATCCCTTATGGATGATCTTAATGGAAGCATAAAAGAATTAAATGTTAGTGTTAGTGAATATACTGATATTCCTGATGGAGTAACTTGGAATGGTACTACTCAGCCATTTACTAACTGTGAGAACAATGCTTCTGCAACAGGCATTAGCCCGATAGCTAGTGAATCAGCAAATAATCTATATATTTTCTGTAGAGATGGTAATGCAAGCAGTTCACCTAGATTTTTCTACTCAGAAAACTCTACTCTGAACTATGATGACTTTAATGATACAAAAATTAAAATTCCTTAATTTGAGTAAAAACTAATGAGATATGCCTTTACAATGATTGAGCTTGTGTTTGTTATTGTAGTTCTGGGCATATTAGCAGGGGTGGCTTTACCAAGGCTTTTGGCCCCTGCTGATGATGCTAGGTTAGTAAAAGCAAAATCTACCATATCTTCTATAAGAAGTGCTATAAGCTTAGCTAAAAATAAAAGTATTTTGGGTGGAACTGGTGCAAGCTATCCCTCTTCGTTGGATGATGCAGCTTACAATACCGATAATGAAGAGCTATTTGATGGAAATGCAACTCAAAAAATTTTAGAGTATCCGATTTACTCAAAAAGCAGTGGTGGTTGGATAAAAAGTAGTGACAATAACTACTCTTTAAATATAGAAGGAAAAAATGTAGTTTTTATTTATAATTCAAATACGGGAAAGTTTACATGCGATACTAACAATAGTGATTATGGTAGTACCTGCTTAAAGCTTTTAAAATAATTGTGGATGAATTACTACCAAATCTCCCTGCTGAAATTCCCACTAAATCCATTGATTTACAGATCTGCAAAACCTCTCAAAAAAGGAAACATAGTAGAGGTTGAACTAAATAAAAGAAAAAAAATTGGTGTTGTTTTAAATAAATGTTTAGAGCCTGAGTTTGCTTGCGATGAAGTTATAGGTTTGAAAGAGGAGTACTTTTCTAAAGAAGTGCTTGAAGTTGCACACTTTATTAGTAACTATTATGTCTGCTCGCTTGGTGATGCTTTGGGACTTTTTGTGCCTTTTGGAGAGTCTGCTCAAAAAAGTGTAACAATTGATTCGAAAGTAAAGCTCTCAAGAGAGCAACAAAAAGCTTATGATTTTATAGAGTCTAAAAGTGCTTCCTTACTCTTTGGTGACACAGGAAGTGGAAAGACTGAGATCTACATAAAACTTATAGAAGATGCTATAAACTCAAACAAAACCGCACTTTTGCTTATGCCTGAGATTGGGCTTACTCCACAGATGCAAAAAAGATTAAAAAGAGTATTTGGCTCACTCGTTGCTATTTGGCACTCAAAGGTCACTAAGAAAAAAAAAGAGGAGATTTTAAAAGCTCTTGAGAGTGGTGAAGTAAAAGTCATAGCAGGCACTAGATCAGCTCTTTTTTTGCCACTTTGTAATCTTGGTTTGATTGTAGTAGATGAAGAGCATGATGATAGCTACAAATCAAACCAAAGACCAAGATACAATGCTAGAGATTTAGCTCTTTTGATTGGCAAAAAAAGAGGTGCAAAAGTAGTGCTTGGAAGTGCTACTCCAACACTAGGGAGTTATAAGAATCTGCCAACTTTTAGGCTAAAAAAGGGCTACTTTGACTCTAAAAAAAGATTTATCTTTCAAGACTCCATAAGTGAGATAAATGAGCAGATTTTATCCAAGATAGAGGAGCACAAAAACTCTCAAGTCATAGTTTTTTTGCCAACTAGAGCAAACTTTAAGTACCTTACATGTAGTAGCTGTGGAGGAAGTGTAGAGTGTCCATACTGTAGTGTAGGGATGAGCCTACATGTAGATAAAAACCTTCTTAGGTGCCACTACTGCTCCTACTCATGTGCAATTCCAAGTAGATGTCCTAGTTGTTCAAAGAGTGAGCTTAGAGCCAACAGGATCGGCACTTCGGAAGTTTTAAAAATCTTAAGAGAGAGATTTCCTGCTAAAGTTATAGAGAAGTTTGACAGGGATGAGATAAATTCAACAAGGAAACTAAATAAAATCTTAAAAGAGTTCAATGAAAAAAAGATAGACATCCTAGTTGGAACTCAAATGCTCTCAAAAGGACATGATTATCACGGTGTAACACTAAGTGTGATTATGGGGCTAGATAGTATGCTCAATATGCCAGATTTTAGAGCTAGAGAGAGAGCTTTGAGTCTCTTTTTGCAAGTTGCAGGAAGAGCAGGCAGAAGTAGAGACTCAGAGGTCTTGCTCCAATCAAAAAATTGTGATTTTTTTAGAGAGTTTGTGGATGATTATGAGGAGTTTTTAAAAGATGAGCTAAAACAAAGAGGTGAGCTATACCCCCCATTTGTAAAACTTTTAAAGGTTCTAATCTCTCATAAAAATGATTTAAAAGCTAGTGAGATGCTCAACGAAGTTGAAAGAGTGGCTAAAAATTTTAAAGAGATTGAAGTCGTAGGCTCAGGTAGAGCAAACATAGAAAAAATTGCAAACAAATACCGCTATAATCTACTAGCAAGAGCTAAAAATCCAAAAGAGCTACTTCGATTTGCTCACTCTATAAAAGAGCTAAAGGTAGAAATAGACATAGACCCATTATCTTTTTCTTAGTGGTATTGTAGTATAATACTTCAACTAGCTATCAAGAAGGTGGTTGAGATGAGTAGAGATGATATATTGGATATCTTAAGAGAGAAAAAACAATACTTAAGAGATGAATTTCATATTGTCAAAATAGGATTATTTGGTTCATATGCAAAATTGGAGCAAAAAGATGATAGCGATATTGATCTGCTTATAGATATAGAAGAGGGTGCAAAAGATATATATGATTTAAAACTCTCTTTAAAAGAGTATCTTTCAGGAATATTGGGTAAAAAAGTAGATTTGGCAAGAGAGAAATATCTTAAGCCATATGTGAAAGATAGAATTTTAAAAGATGTTGTCTATGTCTAAGATAGAGTTTTGCTTAGAGAGCTTAATTGAGAGCATTGAAAAAATTGAGATATATACATCTAATTTTTGTGATGCTGATGATTTTTTTTATGATATGAAAAGTTTTGATGCAACTATGATGCAGTTTATAGTTATAGGTGAAAATATAACAAAACTTGATGATAACTTTAAAAATGCTCATCCAAATATACCTTGGCAAAAAATTAAAAATTTAAGAAACATAGTAGCACATAATTATTTTGGGATAGATGCACAAGAGGTTTGGGAAATAATCAAAGATAAACTATTACCTTTTAAAAAAGATATTGAAAATATAAAAAATAATTTATAATTGGATAAAAATTGATTAAAAGATATAAAACAAACAAAATTTATGTTGGTGAAGTTGCAGTTGGTGGAGATGCCCCCATAAGTGTGCAGTCTATGACTTACTCTAAAACTGCTGATGTAAAGGCTACGGTAGAACAGATAAAGAGACTTCATTTTGCAGGGGCTGACATTGTTAGGGTTGCAGTTCCTGATTTTGAGGATGCATATGCGCTAAAAGAGATTAAAAAAGAGATAAAACTTCCTTTGGTAGCTGACATCCATTTTAACTATAGATTGGCTTTGATAGCTTCTGAGGTTGTTGATTGCATACGGATAAATCCTGGTAATATTGGGAGTAAGAGTAGAGTAAAAGAGGTTGTAAAGGCTTGTTTACAAAGAGATATACCCATAAGGATTGGGGTTAATTCAGGTAGTCTTGAGAAGCAGTTTGACTTGAAATATGGAGCAACTGCTAAGGGGATGGTTGAGTCTGCACTTTACAATATAAAGTACTTAGAGGATTTGGGATTTAGCAAGATTAAAGTCTCACTAAAAGCTAGTGATGTAGCTAGGACCGTTGAGGCTTACAGGATGCTAAGAGATAAAACTCCCCACCCGTTTCATTTAGGTGTAACAGAAGCTGGAACTCTTTTTCACTCTACTATAAAGTCCTCCATAGCTCTTGGTACTTTGCTTCTTGAAGGTATAGGAGATACTCTGAGGGTTTCTATAACAGGAGAGCTTGAAGAGGAGATAAATGTCGCAAGGGCAATTTTAAAAGATAGCGGAGTGGTAAAAAGTGGTGTCAATATAATCTCGTGCCCAACTTGTGGTAGAATTGAAGCCGATTTGGTAAAGGCTGTAAGTGAGGTTGAAGAGAGAGTAAAAGATATAAAAGCACCGCTCAATATATCTGTAATGGGGTGTGTAGTAAATGCCATAGGTGAGGCAAAACATGCAGATGTTGCAATAGCCTATGGAAAAGGGCAGGGGCTTGTGATGAAAAAGGGTGAAGTTGTGGCAAAACTAAAGGAGAGTGATTTGGTAGATAAATTTATGGAGATTGTGGAGGAGGTAGCAAAAGAGCATGACAAATCTTTATAATATAAACATAGAGCGCTCAGTCCTAAGCTCCATACTTTTTAATCCTGCAACTTTTGAAGATGTAGCAAGTGAGCTAAAGCCTAGAGATTTCTACTTGCCTGCCCATCAGCATATATTTGAGTGTATGGAGGAGTGTGAGAGAGAGGATTTGCCCATAGATGAGGAGTTTGTCAAGAAAAAGCTTAATCAAAAAGGGCAGTTTGATGAAGATGCTATGCTTGAGATATTGTCTGCAAATCCACTTCCTTCTATAAAGGCCTATGTTGAGGAGATAAAAGAGAAATCTATAAAAAGAGACTTAGTTAAACTTACAAGCGATATAAAAGAGGTTGCAGTTGAAAAAGATCTGCCTTCTAGCGAGGTTGTTGATTTGGTTCAGCAAAAGCTATATCAAATAACAAGCGATGCAACTTCAAAAGAGTTTAGAGAGTCTCCTGAGATGACAAGCTCGACTATAGAGCATATACTAGAGATGAAAAAGAGGGGAAACTCTGGAGTTGTAGGGCTAGATACCGGTTTTAATGAGCTAAATAGACTAACAACAGGGTTTGGCAATGGAGATTTGATTATAGTTGCGGCAAGACCTGCTATGGGAAAGACCGCTTTTACTCTAAATTTAGCCCAAAAGGCACTTGATGACAACAGGGGTGTGGCTATATTTTCTCTTGAGATGCCAGCAGAGCAGCTTATGCTTAGGATGCTTAGTAGTAAAACTTCCATACCGCTTCAAAAGCTAAAGATTGGCGATATGAATGATGAGGAGTGGAGTAGGCTAAATAGTGCGGCCGATGAGATGAGTAGCAAGAAATTTTTTGTAGATGATAATGGAAATGTAAACATACACACGGTTCGCTCAAAACTAAGAAAACTTAAAACTCAACACCCTGAAATTTCATTAGCAATTATAGATTACCTTCAACTTATGAGCAGTGGTGGAAGCAAAGATAGACACATTGAGGTTAGTGAAATCTCAAGAGGGCTGAAGCTTTTAGCTAGAGAGCTAGATATGCCCATAATTGCTCTTTCTCAGTTAAATAGAAGCCTAGAGAGCAGAAGCGATAAACGACCAATGATGAGTGATTTAAGAGAGTCTGGCTCAATCGAGCAGGATGCTGACATAATAATGTTTGTATATAGAGATGATGTTTATAGAATGAGAGAGGAGAAGGAGAAGGAGCAAAAAGCTAGAGCAGATGGCAAAGAGTATAAGAGTAATTTTTTTGACAAACCAGAAGAGAGTGCAGAGATAATCATAGGAAAAAATAGAAATGGTCCAATCGGTGTTGCAAATTTGGTTTTTCAAAAGGCATTTACAAGATTTGTAGATGCAGGAGGAATCCCCATAGAGATTGTTTACAATGACTCAAACATAGAGGCAAAAGAGACCAAGATGGATATGCCTCCAATTTAACAGATGCAAAAAGCTCCACTATTTGTAACTAAAAAAGAGCTACAAATAACACTATTTGTGCTTTTGGCTCTTTTTTTGGTTTCACTATCTTGGGAGTATTATAAGTTTAAAAAGATTACAACTTACTCCATATATAAAGATAGCTTTGTTGTAATAAACTCTTTTGATAGAGTCTCCAAAAATGGCAAAATTTACAAAATTTTAAAACTAAAAAATAGTGATTTTTCTTTCAATGGTGTCTATTTTAAGCCTATAAAAATTAAGAGGCTAGATAAGGTAGAGGCGATTTTCTACACAGATAAAGTAACTTTTTATAGATTTTTAAAAGGTTTTTATGCTCCTTTGAAAACTCTGCAAATAAAACAAAATTTCACTCCTAGTAAAATCGAAACGATTATTTTAAATCAGCACAGCTCTGAAATTACAAAAGAGCTATATGGGGCTCTCTTTTTTGCTATGCCACTTAGTAAGAGTCTAAGAGAAGATATAGCAAAGTGGGGAGTTTCTCATCTCTTGGCAATTAGCGGGTTTCATTTTGGGATTATTGGTGGACTTCTGTTTTTGGTTTTGAAATTGTTTTATAAATTTTTTCAAGATAGGTACTTTCCTTATAGGAATCTCAATATTGATTTAGGATTTTTAGTTTTATTGCTTTTGGGTTGTTATGCCTTTTTTATAGGGTTTTCGCCCTCGGTTTTAAGAGCTTTTGTTATGGGTTTGATTGGTTACTTTTTTTATATTAAAAATATAAAAATTATCTCTTTTGAAGCACTATTTATAACAGCAAGTGCAATTTTGATAATAGAGCCAAGACTTCTTTTTTCTATAGCCTTTTGGTTCTCAATAGGCGGAGTCTTTTACCTCTTTTTGTTTTTGTACCACTTTAGCAATCTCTCAAAAACTTTGCAATTTATACTTATAAATTTTTGGGTATTTTTCTGTATGATGCCTTTAGTTCACTATGTTTTTTGCACATTTAGTCTTTATCAATTTTTCTCACCATTTCTTAGTATGGCGTTTGTTGTTTTTTATCCACTAAGCTTGGCTTTACATGTAGTAGGTTTTGGATCGCTTTTTGATAGTCTGCTTATTGAGTTTTTGAAGTATAATATTGAGACAAGTTGCATTAGGACTTCAGTAGCATTTTTGGCTTTTTATTTGATATTGTCTATAGTTGCTATAAGGTATAAAAAATTAGCCTTTATCCTGCCCTTTCTTGGACTTTGCATATTTATCTAAGACAAAAGCAAATTTTGCTCCAAAGAGATAGATTAGCCAAGAAAAATAGATCCATATAAAGAAAAACATTAGTATGCTAAATGAACCATAAACACTTAGGTAAGTTTTATTGTAAGCTACATAGTAAACAAAAAGGGTTTTTGAGATATACCAAACCAAAGAGGTGACAAAGGAGGCTATTAGAGTGCTGTTTTTACTTAAACTTTTATTAGCAGAGATTATATACATAATGAAAAAGAGAAACCAAATTATAAGATATGGCAGTATTGGCAGTATGTTTATGGAGCTTGTTATCTCATTTGAAGATAAAAATTTGTTTATAATTGATGAGAGATAAAAAGAGATAGCTAATCCCAAAGGCATCATAGTAAGCATAGTCCAATAGGTTGTAATTGACTCCCAGAGTGAGCGCCTATTGGTTTCAAAAATCTTGCTAATAATCTTTTCATAATCCAAAAAAAACATTATCGAGACATAAAGCACAAATATAAGACCAGTAGAGCCCATTGAGCCGGTATTTTCTATAAATTTGTTTAGATAAATTGAGATGCTCTCTTGTTGGGCTGGCATCAAAGAGTTAAATATAAAATCCTGTATCTTTTGATAGTGCTCTTTAAAGCTTGGCATCTTTGTAAAGATGCTAAAAGAGATGAGCAGTATGGGTATTATAGAGAGTATGGTATGAAAACTCAAAGATGATGCATAGTGAGCAATAGAGGGATCTTTTGTTTTTTTAAAGATTGCTACTATCTCATCTTTGGTTATCAAATTAGAGCCCCATTTTGTTTGGGTTTAAAATGTTATTCGGATCAAAAGCTCTTTTGATGGTTCTAAAAAGAGCCAACTCCTCCTCGCTAAAAGCCATCCTCATAAATGGTGCTTTAGAAAGTCCTATACCATGCTCTCCACTTATGGTTCCACCTAGATCAATGGTAGCTTGAAAAATCTCCTCTATGGCTTTGTGAGCTTTTTTGAGTTTGAATTTATCTTCACCATCGACCATGACATTAGTGTGGACATTTCCATCTCCAGTGTGACCAAAACAAGGAATCTTTAAATCATAATTCATAGCTATTTTTTCTATTTTTTCCAATAGCTGAGGTAGTTTGTTTCTAGGAACTGTTATATCTTCATTTAGTTTTTTACTACCATAGATAGTTATGCTTGGACTTGCATTTCTTCTTGCAAACCAGAGGTCTTGCTCCTCTTTTTCATTTTTTGCAATTCTAAAATCTACACAGCCATTTTCTTTAAACTTCTCTTCTAAAACTTTTAGTTGGTTTTCTATCTCAACTTCTAAATTTCCATCAACCGTTGAGATCAAAATTGCTCCAGCTTTAACAGGTAAGCCCTTTTTATACTTTTGCTCAACTGCTCTTATGGTTAAGTTATCTAAAAATTCCATAGCAACCGGTGTAACTCCTGCTGCCATGCTTTTATATACTGCATTCATAGCATCACTTACGCTATCAAAAACTCCCATAAGGCTTTTTTGCAGTTTTGGTTTTGAGATAAGCTTTAGAGTTATCTCAGTAATACAGCCTAAAGTCCCCTCGCTTGCTATCATGATTCCTGTTAAATTGTAACCTGCTACATCTTTTATGGTT
>JALSLU010000031.1 GCA_026988125.1 Sulfurospirillum sp. | reverse complement strand
TCTTAAAAGAAGTTCATTTTTGGCTAAAATTGTGATTTTTTTAGTGCTATGGAGTGATAAAAACTCTTTTGTGGGGGTTATCTCTAAATCTTTAAACTCTTTAGCTTCGCTTATGACTCTTAGTGAATTTAGCTTGTTAGCTTTTTGCTTGTTAAAAAGAGAGATTTCATCAATCTCCTCTTGAAGATTTGGAGCTAGAGCAATCTTAAACTCATCAAAATAGCTTAAAGATATATCTTTTATAGCCCACAGTCCCAAAGAGTGTAAATCTTTTACAAAACTATCACTCTGAATCTCTTCAACTACTCTACTTAAGCTCTCATACTGCTCTTTTGATAGCGAAAAAAGAGCTGGAGCTACGATTAGTCTCTCAAGCTCCTCTTTGAAACTCTTTTGTGTTTCACACTCAAACTCTCTTATGCTCTCTACTTCATTATCAAAAAGAGATATTCTAAAGGCATATTTTGCATCAAGTGGAAAAATGTCTATTATATCGCCCCTAAAGGAGACCTCTCCTTGAGACTCTACAACATCAACAACCTCATACCCCCAATAAAGCATCTCCTCTTTAAAAAGATTCAAATCTAAACTATCACCAAACTCTATAGTCTTGGTTTTAAAAAATTCTCTTGGTGGAAGAGGAGTAAAGAGAGTTCTTATGGGAGAGAAGATAATCTTTTTAGGAGAATTGGAACTATAGTACTCCTTTATAGTTACTAACAGCTTTTGCATCTCCTCCTTAAAACTAAGAAGATCATCTCCAAAATCAGCTCTCAAATCTGGTAATATATATGCCCTAAAGCCCAAAAACTTCGCAACTTCAGAAGCTAAAAAGGCATCTTTGTCATCTCTTAAAGCTATTAGGGTTTCGTTTGGATTAGTTTTTAAAAACTCATATATGGAAGCTTGCAAACTCTACTTTTCCTTCTGTTCTAACTTTAGAGGCTTATCATCTTTTTTAATTTTGCTCTCTCCTTCAAAAATTGCTTTTGCTTCGATAATTAGCTCTTTTGAAGTTGCTTTTCCAATAAATTTTCCACCGGCAAGTATCTCTATTGTATCACAGTTTGCATCACCCTCAAAAAGTCCATTAACAATTAATCTAGTCGTTACTACTTCTCCGCTAATTTTTCCACTTTTTCCTATGGTTACAGTATTTTTTGAGTCTATTTGACCTGTTATAACCCCATCTACATGAAGACGAGAACTACAGTTAAAAACTCCATCTATCTTTGCTCCTCTAGCAACTATTGTTGTTTCGTTAGAGGAAATCTCTCTTGCATTAGTTTTATTAAAGATTGCCATGAAACCCTTTTCTCCTTTTTAAATATCTCTTCAAAATTTGATCCATCCCAATGCATAAAATTTTTTGGATCTAGTGGTCTGCTTATGAATCGTATTTCATAATGAAGATGAGGTCCTGTTGAGAGCCCACTATTTCCAGTATATGCTATGATTTCACCCTTTTTTACAAAATCTCCAGATTTAAAAGGAAATTTATTACTAAGATGTCCATAGCTTGTCTTAAATCCAAAATTATGATCCAATATAACAAGATTGCCAAAGCCACTACTTTTATGAAATCCTGCATACTCTATAACACCATCTGCTGGCGCTCTAACTGGCGTCATCATTTTAGCTTTTAAATCTATGCCTCTGTGAAACTCTTTTCTTTTTAGTATGGGATGAATCCTCCAACCAAACTTACCTGTGTATCCACTAAAAGGAACAACTTCACCATTTGGTATATTTTCAAAAAAAAATTTTTGTTGAGCAGAGGTAAATTTTAAATTTTTCAGTCTTTCATCTATTTTATACTCACCACTTGGAGCAATCCCAACTAACTCCTCTATATCATCAATTTTTTCTTTAAGCGAGTCATACTCTCTATTTTTTTTATCTATCTTTGATAGTAAATCGCTATTTTGCTCTTTTAAAATTTTTTGCTTTTTAAGTAAAACTTCCTTTTTCTCTTCTAAAGTTTTTAATTCACTAACTAAAAAATTTATAAAAAAAGATCCCGCCACAATCATAGAAAAGATAAAGAGTATAAAGTATAAAACAAATCTCTTAATAACCTTATGAAGGAGATAATGCTTTGATCCATTTACATCACTAATTGTAATGGTAAATCTATTTCTCATAGTAATCCAACAAAAATGTTTCTATAGTTATAAAAGAGCCAAAAACCAAATACTCCTCCCTCTTATCAATTTTTGAAAAAAATTCGTACTCTATCTCAAGCTCCTCTAAAGCTGCCTCCAATTTACTCAATTTTAAGGCTCTTCTAGAATCAATCCTTAAAATTTCAACTCTTTTTAAAATTGGCTTTAAAATCTTCAAAACACTCACAAAATCCTT
Organism: Sulfurospirillum sp.; assembly: GCA_026988125.1. Lineage (GTDB taxonomy): Bacteria > Campylobacterota > Campylobacteria > Campylobacterales > Sulfurospirillaceae > Sulfurospirillum_A. The sequence goes on along the minus strand of JALSLU010000031.1, from coordinate 1,549 downwards.
GTCATCTAAAGAATTATAGACCAAAACAACTTTTTTATCTCTAAAACAATCTCTAATAACCTGTGCAGCTAATGGATTATGTCCTACATCTATAGTTACTTTTGGAGAAATTTTTTGACATCTACCAAAAAGATTTAATCCATCTAAAAATTTAACATCCTCATTAAATCCCAACACCTTTAAAGCACTTATTGCAGTTGAAAAATTATCATAAAAAAAACTTGGAAATCTATTTTCCACTATATATTTTTTCAACTCATCATAGCTATTTTCATCTAAAAAACTATCTGCAAAATAAAGATTTTTTTTGATTTTTTTTATCCTCTCAAAAGCCAATTTATAAACTATATCTTCTTTTTGTTTTGCAATAACCAAATGATTTGTTACACTATTTAACTTGCTCAGAGCTATACTTTTTATGTTGCTACCCAAAAAAGATTGATGATCATAACCTATAGGAGTTATTATACTTAAAATCTTTGGAAACACATTAGTTGCATCAAACTCTCCTCCCAAACCTGCTTCCAAAACAACAATCTCACACTTTTCACAAAAAAGCTTCATTGCTAAAAGAGTTGTATATTCAAAATAACTAAGAAGGTTCAAATCATCACTTAAGATATTTTCAACTAAAAAATTATGAGTTTTCTCAAGTTCTTCATCAGTTGAGTCTCTTCCATTTAACCAAACTCTTTCGTTAAATTTCATAATATGAGGAGAGCTATAATGTCCTACACTCAAACCCAACTTAAAAAGCATATGTGCTAATGCTCTTCCTGTTGAACCCTTTGCATTTGTTCCAACTATATGTACAATCTTTGGTAGTTGAAAAAGAGATTTATACCTTTCAAAAATTTTTGGAAATCTTTGAATATCTATCTCATTGTAAAAAAGAGGTTTTTTCTCTAAAAAACTCTCTAAACTCATTTTATCTTTGGCATTACTTGGTTTCTTCCAGCTCTTTTTGCTTCATAAAGCATCTTATCTGCCTCATTAATCGTTTCTTCAAGAGATGAGCATTTGCTTCTTTGAGCAACTCCACAACTTATCTTGACATCTATTCTTTCATTTTTATAAATAAATTTGTAATTTTCTATAATTTTTCTAATTTTATCTGCAAAAATTACACCTGAATGTAAATCAATCTCTGGTAAAATCGCTAAAAATTCCTCTCCGCCATATCTGCCTACAAAATCCACTTGCCTTACATACTTTCTTAAAATTTTACCAAGAGTAGACAATATAGCATCTCCCGCCTCATGTCCATATGTATCGTTAACCATTTTGAAATGATCTATATCTATAAAACATAGAGTATAATCTCTTTTGTATCTATTAAAAGCATCCTCTACTCTTTTTAACTCTTTTACTAAAGCCCTTTTAGTTGCAACATGGGTTAAAAAATCCTCTTTACTCTCTTGCTTAGCTTGAACTAATGCATGTTCAAGTTTTTTTACCCTATTGTGAAGTTTAGAAATAGTTTTTTGATTTTCATGCATTTTAAAACTTAAAGTTTTTGTTTCGCTCTCCAAAGAAGTCGCTATTAAAA
>JALSLU010000030.1 GCA_026988125.1 Sulfurospirillum sp. | reverse complement strand
GCAGTGCCCTAAGGGAGGGATAAAAAAAGCGATATTGCAAAAAACTTTTTATCACCGTAGCTACAGCTACGCTTCAAAAAAGATTTTTCACAATCTCATCTTGTTTTATCCCTCTGAGATATGCTAGAGTTTTTAGAGGTGCCCATATTTTACTTTAGCTCTGTTATTTCAGCAAAATTATAGTTTCAATTTAATAGACTGTTATAAGATTTATAAACTTTAATTATGTGGAGTATAAGCATGAGACTTTTTATTATATTGTTAGGCTTGTTCACATCTGTTTTGTTTTCCTCGCAAGATATTCAAAAAGAGAGGGAGATGAGAATTGAGCGAAATATACAAAAAGCGATTGAACTTGAAGAAAAGTATGCAAAAGAGCAAATATTTTATGATGAAAAAAATTATGATTTTAACTCCTCAAAAGTTGATGAGGAGTCTCTAAAGCATATACCAGCACTTGAGCCAGAGTATGACTTAGACATAGATGACGCTTATGATTAGCACTTTTTAACAAATTTTTGCTTTATTTTTATGACTCCAATACCTTGTACTTTACACTCTAAATTGTGCTCATCAGAACTTTCTGTAATCTTTATATTTTTAATTTTAGTGCCAACCTTGATTCCATTTGAGCTACCTTTTACCTTTAAATCTTTTATAACCGTAACACTATCACCATCTTTTAGTACATTTCCATTTGCATCTTTTATGAGTATTTCATCTTCTTCGGTTAACTCATCTTTAGACCACTCATATGCACACTCGGGACATATCAAAAGAGTTCCATCTTCATATACATAAGGGCTGTCACATTTTGGACAATTTGGGAGATTTTGCATTTTAAATCCTATTTTTTATTTGTGACATTATATATAAAATTGAAAACTTCTGCAACAGCTTTATAAAGATTTTGAGGAATTTCTTTATCTATATCTATCTTTGTTAGCAATTCGACCAAATCCTCATCTTTTTTAATTGGTAGCTCATTCTCCTTTGCAATTTTTATAATATTTTTTGCTACTTCACCCTTTCCTTTTGCAATGACTCTTGGAGCATTTTCTTTTTTTTGGTTATATCTTAAGGCTACTGCTTTTTCTATTTTATTTTTCATCAATAGACCTTATTTTTAGCACAAAAGAGACTCATACTTGTAAATCCAATTCTCTATTATTACTATTTTGATCAAAAGTAAAAGATCCCTTGCGTCGTTTTTCATTAAAAAAGTTTATATTTTCTAAGATCAAGCCAGTGTTATTGAGTTTGGCTTTTAACTCTGTTTGATCTCCTCTAAATAGAGATATAAACTCTTTAGATTCAGTATATACAGATATATTTATGTGTATATCATCAAAAAGCATTAGGATTATATCTACCTCCTTGTACTTTTTTAGAGTTAGATTAATTTCACAAAAGAAGCTTTTTTGCTTAATCCTTTTAAATTCTACCTTTCCATCTAGGAGTTCATCCCAATCAATTGGAAGGAAGGAGTTAAAAGAGTTGCCATTGAGCGATAGAAGTTGAAAATACTCTATATGATTTACGATTTTATCTACTAAAGGGGCGATCTCTTTACTTGATGTAGCTGTTTTAGATACTTTATGTTGTAAGTTTAAAAGATTTGCCTTGAGATCATTAGAGATCTCATTATGAAAGTTTTTTTGTGTTAGCAATATTTGGTTGGGTGTTAATTTTTTTGTAGATATATGTTTTTTTATGCTATTTTCTAGTCTATTTGCTAACTTCATAGATTCTACTTCATTAAAGCTACTTCTAAAATCTATATTTAACTCACTCTTTAAAAAGTTAATGACTCTTTGAATTTTAAGTGATAAGCTAGCTGTTTGAATATCCCCCAATTTGGAATTTTGTTGGATATTTACAATGTTTTTTACAAGTGCAAAGATCTCTTTGTCTTTATGAAAAAGAGTAGTGTCTTTTAACAAATCACTTTTTAAGGTTTTTAAAAGAGTATCAATTTTTTCTATATTTTTAGATTGTTTTTGTGAACTATTTTGTAGCAGTAAAGTATCTTTGAGCCTATTTTCTAGTTCACTTATTAACTCAAGTTGTGCTCTGTGATCTGGGGAAATATTTTTTTTTAAATTAACTATAAGGTTTTTAATATCTTTTAAGAACTCTTTATTTGCTACCTTTTGATTTTGTAAATTTTCTAAACTTTGAGATATATCTCTTTGTATCTGTTGAAATGATTGAAGTTTTTGTTTGATGATTGTTGGTACTTTTTCTAAATTATACTCTTTTGATATAGCACTGTTTAGTGTACTGAACTCCTTTTTTGAAAGAAAAGGTTTTAACTCTTTTAAAATATTTGTAATTCGATTTTTATCTAATTTGCCACTATTTATAAGTAGATCTATATTTTTTAAATTTCTACTATTTTTCTCATATATTTCATTAGTATTTAGTTTTATGTTATTTAAAATCTCTTTTAAGTCAACTGGAATCAAGCTTTTAATATTTGAAGAGAGTTTTGATTCAAAATTTATACCACTATTTGAAAGTGATTTTTTTAGGGATGAATGTGAAACCTGTTTTATATCTAAGAGTGCTTTTTCTAGTTTTGGTATAAACTCTTTAAACTCTTTGCTTTTAGCTAATAAATCAATAAGTTGTTTAAGTTGATTTTTGGTATTTTTTACAATATCGTCTACATTTAGTTGCTCAATTTTCAGGCTAATATTTTGATTGTGGCTACTTTTTAAAAGTAGATCTTTTAAAAGATTTGAAATTTTTTTATTGAGTTCTATGGTTGTATTGGAAAAAGTTTTTGGAGCATTTTGATCTAAGGATACACCTGATGCTTTACTCTCACTCTTTTTTAAATCTTTGTTTAAAAGATTTAAAATAGTTTTGGTTGAGATTTGCATCTTTACTCTTTAGAATCTTCCAAAAGCTTTTTCATCTTTCTTTCCATCCTCTTTTCAAATGCTTCATTGGAAGGAGATTCTAGGCTTGAAAATTTTGCTTTACCAAATAGTACACAACCCCTATCTCCCGGGTCGCACTCCTTTTTAATAATATCACAAACACCTCTAACATCATGCGGACAAGACCAGCTACCCTCGTTCATAACAACTCCTTTTTATTCCAAATCGGTCTTTTTAAAAAAAATTTTTACAAGTGTCAGTTAATAACTTTTTATGAGTGCTAAGCTACCAGAGAGTATAAATTGTACTGCTATTGCTCCAACAATTAAGCCCATTAGTCTGCTTATAATTTTTTGACCAGTAATCCCTAGATATTTTTTCAAATAGATACTATTTTTAAGAGCAAGATATGTTGCTATTGCTACGATTAAAAAAGATATTATTAAAGATACTATCTCCCAAATAGTATGAGAATGTCCTTTTAAAATTATAATGGTTGCAAATATACCAGGTCCAAAAGTTATTGGAATACCAAGAGGGATTATAGAGAAGTCTTCATGAGTCTTAACTTCATCTCTCTCCTCTTTTGTATGATTTTTTTGCTCTATGGCTCCATTTACCATTTTTATGCCTGTTAAGAGCAGGACTATCCCTCCCATAACTTTTAAAGAGTCAATCTCTATGCCAAAAAGCTTTAAAACCAAATTGCCAAATATAAGAACAACAAAAAATGCTATTATGATTGTTAGAGTCGTTTTTTTTGCTATCTTTTTAACATCATCATTAGATGCATCATTTGGCAAGAGTGAGAGCATTATGGCTCCCACCCCTAAAGGATCAACAATTGCCATCATTGTTATGGTGTTTTGAAGAAGGGTATTTAAAAATTCCATTAAAAATCAGTTTTTAAAACTGCGCCATTACTTGCATTTGTTACTAATTGTCTATACTGCTTTAGCCAACTTCCATTTATATTTTTTATCTTTGGTTTAAACTCTGCTTTTCTGTTTTTTATCTCCTCTTCACTTAATAGAGCCTCTATTTTATACTCATCAACATCTATAAAAATTTCATCTCCATCTTTTAACAGCCCAATTAAACCACCCTCAGCAGCCTCAGGAGAGACATGCCCAATACTCAAACCTCTAGTTGCGCCACTAAACCTTCCATCTGTTAAAAGTGCAACACTATCTCCCAAGCCCATACCCATTATCAAGCTAGTAGGAGCTAGCATTTCTTGCATTCCAGGTCCACCTTTAGGACCCTCATACCTAATAACAACCACATCTCCGGCTTTCACCTTTCCTTTAACTATGCCTGAAATTGCTTCTTGTTGTGAATCAAAACAGACGGCCTTTCCTTTAAATTTTCTCTCACCAGTTATACCAGCTGTCTTTATAACACATCCCTCTTGTGCCAAATTTCCAAAAAGTATGGCTAATCCACCAACTTTTGAATAAGGATTTTCAATTTTATGAATTATCTGTGTATCTTTAATTTCAGCACTATCAATTCTCTCAGCCATAGTTTCACCAGTTACACTTAGGTTATCTAAATATAAAGAGCCATTATCTCTTTTGGAAATCTCTTTCATAACAGCATTAACCCCACCAGCTCTATTTATGTCTTCCATGTGAACTGTGCTAAGAGATGGTGAAATTTTTGCAATATGGGAAACTTTCTTACTAATTTCATTAATATCAGCGATATTAAAATCTACTCCAGCCTCTTTTGCTATTGCTAACATATGAAGAACTGTATTTGAGCTTCCTCCCATAGCCATATCTATTGCAAAGGCATTTCTTATCGCCTTTTCATTTAAAATATTTTTCAATTTAAATCTCTCATCAAGTGCTATTTCACATACCCTCTTAGCAGCAGAGCGAATCAACTCTTCTCGCTCAGGGGTTAACGCAAGGATAGTTCCATTTCCACTCAATGCTATACCCATAGCCTCCATAAGAGTATTCATGCTATTTGCAGTAAACATTCCACTACAACTTCCGCCACTAGGACAAGCATTGCACTCCAAATCAACTAAGTCATCTTGAGTTATCTCACCGCTCTCATACTTTCCAACGCCTTCAAAAACAGAGGCAAGATCTATGGGGTTTCCATCTTTGGTATAACCCTTCTTCATAGGTCCACCGCTGACAAAAACAGTTGGTACATTTACTCTTAGAGCACCCATTATCATGCCAGGAACAATTTTGTCACAATTTGGCATACATATCATAGCATCTAACTTGTGAGCCTCCATAACAGTTTCGATAGAGTTAGCAATTATCTCTCTACTTGGCAAAGAGTAAAGCATACCATCATGCCCCATTGCTATGCCATCATCAACCCCTATAGTATTAAATTCAAAAGGAACACATCCATTTTTTCTAATCTCATCTTTTATAATTTTTCCATACTCTTGAAGAAAAAAATGCCCAGGAATAATATCAATATATGAGTTTGCAACCCCAATGAATGGTTTATCAAAGTCTTCATCTTTAACTCCAGTAGCTCTAAAGAGACTTCTGTGGGGAGCTCTATCGTAACCTTTTTTTACTATATTACTTCTCATAACTTACCTTTTAAGTTTTTTTGTATTATAACAAAATTTTTTTTAAAACACCCCTTTACATTTAAGAAAAGATATGGTACAATTTCACCTCATTTTTGGTTGCGGGAATAGCTCAGTGGTAGAGCACAACCTTGCCAAGGTTGGGGTCGCGAGTTCGAACCTCGTTTCCCGCTCCATAAATTTTGAAAAATGCGTTTGCCCGGGTGGCGGAATTGGTAGACGCAAGGGACTTAAAATCCCTCGCTCCTTTACGAGCGTGCCGGTTCAAGTCCGGCCCCGGGCACCACTAAAATCTTGTTTTATAAATTAAAACGAGGCGACAAGAGGCGACATAGCCAAGTGGCTAAGGCACGAGCCTGCAAAGCTCTGATCCCCGGTTCGAATCCGGGTGTCGCCTCCAAAAATATCATTGTCGGGAGATGGCAGAGCGGTTGAATGCACTGGTCTTGAAAACCAGCGAGGGTCACACCTCCGGGAGTTCGAATCTCCCTCTCCCGGCCATAAATACCCTAGTAAAACTCTCTTTGAGCATTTTTTTTGCTTCATATTCATTGATTTTTATACCTAATTCCTCTAAAGATACTCCGCTATGCTCTCTTTTATCTTCAAAAATAGGAATAGAGCCATGTTGAAAAATCAATTTTTTAGTTCTTCTTTGAGCATTTCCACCAATTTTTTTACCATTTATAATTATGTCATATGGCTCAAATCCGACTTGGCAAAAGGGGCTTTTTTTTAAGGGTATATCTAAATCTTTTGCATAAGATACAATAAAACCCAATTTTAAATAAAAGTCAAAAATAAATGAACAAATTTTTTCGTAACTCTCTTTTACACTTATAGATGAGAAAAAATGAGTAGGTAAAACTAGTGAGTATGATATGTCGTTACCATGCAATAAAACTCCTCCACCTGTGATCCTTTTTGCCCAGCTAGAGCCATATCTGTCTAAATTTCCTAGGCTATTTATATCTTGAAATCTACCAAGGCTAAAAGAGTTTTTTTCCCAACAGTAGAGTCTAAATATAGAAGTGCCATCAAAGGTATCTAATAGAGATTTGTCGAAGTCCATATTTTGCATAGCGCTTAATTTTGGACTATCGATAAATTTAAACTTTATGCTTTCCACCTAATATTTAACTCTCTTGCTGCTTTTGTTTCATTTGGTCTACAAATTGGAAGAGTTTTTGGGAGATCTTCAAAAGCCTCTTTACCTTTTTTAGCTAATTCAGCTGCATCAATCATTTTCTTACAAAAGTAATCAATCGTATCTATATTTTCAGTCTCTGTCGGCTCTATCATAATTGCCTCTTTTACTATAAGAGGAAAATAAACAGTAGGCGCATGTAAATTATATTCAAGTAAATATTTTGCTATATCCATAGCCCTTACACCATACTCTTTAGCTAAAGTTTGAGCACTTAAAACACACTCATGCATACAGTAGCCTTCAAAAGGAGCATGAAAGTGTTTTTTTAATTTTGCTAAAATGTAGTTAGCATTTAAAACAGCTTTTTTACTTACATCGAGCATTCCCTCTTTTCCAAGTGTCTGCATATAAACAAGTGCTTTTACCAAAACTAAAAAATTACCAAAAAATGGTGAAATCTTTCCTATGCTATTTTCACTAGAAGTCATTATTTTAAAATTGTTACCATTTTTTTCTACTCTCAAATCTGGTAAAAACTCTATAAGCTTTTCATTTACTCCAACAGGACCGGCTCCTGGTCCTCCTCCACCATGTGGGGTAGCAAATGTTTTGTGAAGGTTTAAGTGTATAACATCAAAACCTATATCTCCCGGTCTAATAATACCTAAAATAGCATTTAAATTTGCTCCATCATAGTACATAAGAGCATCATTTTGGTGAGCAATATTACAAATCTCTTTTATCTTAGGATTGAAAATTCCCAAAGTATTTGGCACTGTCATCATAACAGCAGCCACCTCTTCATTCATAGCTTTTTTAAAAGAGTCCAAATCCATCATGCCTTGTTCGTTTGATTTAACAGTTATAACATCATAATCAACCATTGAAGCTGTAGCTGGATTTGTACCATGTGATGAGTCGGGGACTATGACATATCTCTTTTTATTACCTCTTTTTTTGTGGTATGCACCTATCATCATTATGCCCGCCATTTCTCCATGTGCACCAGCTTGAGGAGTCATAGTGAAGGCTTTCATACCAGTTATTTCACACATAGTCTTTTCTAGTTCATAAAGAAGTTCTAAACTACCTTGCATAGCCTTTGCATTATCATTTGTAATTAAATGTGGATGAAGGTTCGATAGACCCTCTTGTGAAGCAACTCTTTCTTGAACTTTTGGATTATACTTCATTGTGCAAGATCCAAGTGGGTAAAAATTTGCATCTATAGAAAAATTTTTATTTGAAAGTTCAGTGAAGTGCCTAACAACATCAAACTCGCTCAACTCAGGAAGATTTGCCTTTTTCAATCTTAGCAAGGAGGTGTCTAATTTTTTAGCATTACAAACCTCTTGTTTTGGTAGAGTAATTCCATTTCTGCCACTATGTGACTTCTCAAAAAGCGTCATAAAACCTCCTTAACTTTTTCAACAAACAGATCTAATTCTTTTTTTGTTCTTTTTTCTGTCGTAGCAATAAGAACTCTTTTCTCACATCCGTCGTATAGGTTGCCTAAGTTCAATCCCGCATAAAATCCAAATTTTTCCATTTCATCTAAAAAATCTTTTGCACCAATAGGCAACTCCACTACAAATTCATTAAAAGTTGGTCTTGTATTTAACACTTTTATCTCATAAATCTTAGATAATTCAGCCTTTAAATATTCGGATTTATTATAGTTTTGTGTTGATAGGTTTTCAAATCCACTCTTTCCAAGTAAGGAGAAGAAAATGGTAGCTCTAAGTGCCATCAAGTTTTGATTTGAGCAAATATTGGATGTTGCTTTATCTCTTCTTATATGTTGCTCCCTTGCTTGAAGAGTTAAAACATATGCACGCTTTGAATTTTTATCTTCAGTAACTCCTACAATTCTTCCAGGAAGAGTTCTTATGAACTTTTCTTTTGTAGCTAAAATCCCAAAAGATGGTCCACCAAATCCTAAGTAATTTCCCAAACACTGCCCATCAGCGCAGTATATATCTACATCAAGTTCTCCAGGACTTTTTAAAATGCCTAAAGCTATAGGATAGGAACTCATAATTGCCAAAGCTTTTGTGCTATGAAGTTTTTGTATGATCTTTGAAAAGTCATTTATAGAGCCAAAGAAGTTTGGATTTTGAAAGATATACCCAGCTACTTCTTCATCTATAAGAGAGATAATTTTATCATATGCTACATCATCTCTATCGTAATCAATAAAAATTAGTTCTATTTCATGATACGCTAGGTAAGTTTTTAAAATTTTAATATAAATAGGATTTACACCTGAATCTACAATTATTTTTTTTCGTTTAGTTGCTCTAATAGACATAAGAGCAGCTTCTGCCATTGCAGTTCCACCATCATACATAGATGCATTTGTAACATCCATCTGTGTCAACTCACAAATCATACTTTGATATTCATAAAGGGCTTGCAAGGTACCTTGAGAAGCTTCAGCTTGGTATGGAGTATAAGCAGTATAAAACTCAGAACGCATACTTAGTGCATCAACTGCTGAAGGTATGATGTGATCATAGTAACCACCACCCAAAAAACATACTTTAGAGGTATCATTTTTTGAGCTAAACTGTTTAAAGTTCTCAAAAACTTCAAACTCACTCTTTCCTTCTTCTAAATTAAAACTTTTTGCCCTTAATTCATCTGGAATGGAGCTAAAAAGCTCATCCATACTTTTAGCTCCTATAATATTTAGCATTTTGCTAATATCGTTTGGTGTATGTGGCGTATAAGGCATTATAGACTCTCTATAAAGGCTTTGTATTGATCTTCATCCATAAGAGTATCAAACTCATCCATATTTGATATTTTTAATTTAAAAATCCAAGTTTCTTGAGCATTTTCATTTAAAAGCTCAGGTCTATCCTCCAATTCAAGATTAACCTCAACAACTTCTCCTCCAATTGGAGTATATATGTCTGAAGCAGCTTTTACAGACTCAACAAATGCAACACTATCATCTTTATTTATATTAGAGCCAACTTCAGGAAGCTCAACAAATGTAATATCCCCTAATTGCTCTACTGCATATGCAGATAGACCTATTGAAGCTATATCTCCATCAATCTCTGCCCACTCATGTTCACTACTATATTTTTTTGCCATTACTTATCCTTTCTATAAAATGGTAATTTTGTCAATGTTATAGAGATCTCCCCTCTGTTGGTTTTTAAGCTTATTGGAGCATCTTTGTCAAACAAAGAGTTTTCAACTCTCGCTAAACCTATGCCCATGCCTACACTAGGAGAGAATGTACCGCTAGTTACTCTACCAATTACTTGGCTATTTTGAATAACTTCCATATCTTCCCTTGGTGCTCTTTTTGAATTTGTCGTAAACGCAATGGTGTTATATTTTGGACCTTGCTCTTTTTGTTTTACAAGGGCCTCTTTTCCAACAAAATGTTTGTCATAATTTATAAAAAAACCAACCCCAGCATCTAAAGGAGTAATCTCTTCATTTAACTCATTTCCATATAGACTATACCCCATCTCTAAACGCAAAACATCTCTAGCTCCCAATCCAGCAGGAGTTGCACCTAAAGAGATAAGTTTATCCCAAACTTTAGGTGCAATCTCATTGTCTAAGTATAGCTCATACCCTAATTCTCCAGTATAGCCCGTTCGACTTATAAGGGCGAAGGTGTTCATTATTGTACTTTCACAAAAGCTGAAAAATTCAAGTTCGTCTAAATTAAATTTAAGAATGTTTTGTAAAATCTCTTTTGATTTTGGACCTTGTATATCGATTTTAGAAGTTTGCTCACTAGAATTGGTAAAAACTCCACTCTCCAAACAGTTTTGTATAGCTTTAAAATCTGCATCAATTCTTGAAGCATTTACAACAAACATTAATCTCTCAGGTGAAACTTTATAGATAATCAAGTCATCTATGACTCCACCACTCTGGTTTAGTATGAATCCATACTTGCATTTGCCCACAGGCAGCTTAATAACATCTATAGTAGTTGCTTCATTAACTCCACTAAAGAGAAGATTTCCCTCAAAGAAAAATTCACCCATATGAGATGTATCGAAGATAGCTGCACTATTTCTACATGCACTATGCTCTTTTAAAATGCCATCATACTGAAGAGGCATTTCCCAGCCACAAAAGCCAATATTTTTTGCACCCAATTCTTTATGTTTTTCATAAAGCGATGTCTGTTTTAAATTTTGCATAACTTAACTCTTAAAATGATTTTCAAAAAAATAGCAAAATAAAGATTTAGTTTTGATAAAAATTGTAACTAACTTTAAATTATAAATTCTATTTTTATTTCATAAATACACACCAAGGTAAACAAACCTTGGTGTGTATTTTTATTTTTTTAGATAATCTTTGATGGAAGTTGGGCTAGGATAGATAAAAGTGGTCTCTCTTTGAACTTTTATCTTATCTTTGTCATCAATAGCATATGCGGTAATAGTTATGTGTAAAAGAGTATCTTTTTGAGGATGATCAGAAAGATTTTTTGTAGTCTCAAGTACAACAACTTTTTTTAACTTTTTACCGGCACTAAGTTTGAAAGGTTTAGTTGGTTTTTTTATTACTAAATTTTTATTATCTATTTCAAAGTAGTATTTGTGATCTTTTGAATCTGTATTTTGAAATAGAAATGTATATGCATTTTGAACAGTTTTACCCTCATCTTTAATTTTATATAACTCAGAAGTTCTATTTATATTTAAAAGCATATGCTCTTTAGTTGCTCCCATCATAAAGAGTGCTACTAGTGCAATACTTAAAGCTACACCATAAGCTATAGTTCTAAATCTTAAAAATTGAGGTTTACCACTTTTTTGGATTGCATTTGGGCTTGTCCAAGTTATCAAAGATTCTTTACCCAATTTTCCCATAACTCTACTACAAGCATCTGCACACTCTAAGCAGTTTATACACTCTAGTTGCATACCTTTTCTTATATCTATATGAGTTGGACAAACTCTAACACAAGACTCACAACCTGTACACTCTGCATTAGGCTCAGTTGGGGTTGATTTTATGAGGTTGCCATGTTCGTCATAAATCTTACCACCTCTTTTTTCATTATATATGGTCTGGATTGTGTCGTTATCATACATAACTGATTGGACTCTAGCATATGGACATACATATATACAAAAATCCTCTTTAAGCAGTATAATGTCATAAACTAAAAAGGATGCTATACCAATTAGAAAGCCCATTAAAACCTTATGTTCCATTGGATTTTGAATATAATTAAAAAAGTCTTCTGGTGGCACAAAATACCACAAAAAGTTAGATGCAGCTACAAAAGAGAGAGCTATCCAAATAAAAATTGCTATAATCTTTTTCAAAGGTTCATTCTTAGGAGGGGTTTGTTTGTTCTTTATGCTTCTTCTTAATCCAAGTAATTTTGTCTCAATCAAATCTCTAAAAATTACTCTAAAAATTGTTTGAGGACACGACCATCCGCACCAAATTCTACCTCCTAGAGTAGTTATAAAAAAAACTCCCAAAAACATTAGTATAAGCAAAAATGGCATAAGGTAAAGCTCTTGCATATCAAATGCGGTAAAAAACAGATGAAGCTGCTTTTTATCAAAGCTTAGTAAGAAAAAATGATTACCATTTATCCTTATATATGGTAGTACTAATGCAATCAAGGTTATGATAGCATAAGTGATGTATCTCTTTTTTGCATATTGGATGCCGCAATTATTTGTATGAGATGTTGACATTTTATTTTCCTTTGTTTTCTTTTATTAGTGTACACTCTTCAGTACTTATTTTGTTTTTAGCTCTTTTAGACTTTATAGACTCTTTTAGTAGACTTTTTTTGGCTTGAACTAAATCTTTTAATCCCCTAGAGTTGATATAATCTTTTAGAGAGGTTCTGCTAACTTCTAAAATTCTTGCTATTTGACTAACAGAGATCCCCTCTTCTAAAAGGGAGATTATCTTTGCTCTATAAACATCAAATTTTGATTTTGACATTCTTCCTTTTGGTCTTCCTTGGGTTAAATCTTTTTTTGCTTTTAAATTTTTTTCCCTAAAAGATGAAAGTATTGAAACAACTTCAAGCGAAGTTGTATCTTTTGTAATTTCCGAGTTTGAAGAGCAAATTACAGTGCTTATATCTCTTTTTAGTAAGCACTCAAATACTTTAACTAACTCTCCAATGTCTTTGGAAAATACCCACAAATCATAGATTAAGATTGTATCACCCTCATTTAGGGAGCGAAGAAAGCCTTTGAATTTCTTCCTGTTTTCTAAGTTTTCATCTAGTTCAGATGCTTCTATCTCTGTGATGTCAATTGAGTATCCATGATGTTTTGCATACTTTATGACAGCACTCTGTTGAGTTGTTATATTTACATCTACACTCTTAGTTTTTAGTAGAACAATATTCATAATGTCACCTTTTTGTCACATAATGGCGAAATTATAACATTATGGACGCAATAAGTCAATATAAAATATATTTTTTTCGTTCAATTCGAATTAACCCAAATTATGCCATAGGCTAGGCTATAAGCACTACTTTAGCAAATCCTATTGCATAATTTGGGATTAAGGGCACCTCTAAAAACCTTAGCATATCTCAGAGGGAATAAAAAAGATCTTTAAGTTTAAAAAAATCTTTATTTTAGTACAATACAAGTCCAAATTTTAAACAGAAAGGCGGTGATGAAGGATGCCAGGAATTAAGGTACATCCTAACGAGTCTTTTGATGAAGCTTATAGAAAGTTTAAGAAGCAGGTTGATAGAAACTTAATCGTAACTGAAACTCGTGCTAGAAGGTTCTTTGAAACAGGAACTGAGAAGCGCAAGAAGCAGAAGATTAATGCTAGAAAGAAAATGCTTAAGAGACTCTATATGCTTAGACGCTACGAAGCAAGACTCTAATCACAACTTTGAGGAGATTTATCTCCTCGCCCTCTTTTTCTCTTCATTTTTCTCTTTTTATGTTTTGCAATATGAAAACTTTTTTGTATAATATTGTTAGTTTGTTTATAAGGGAGTCTCTGTGGAAAAAAAACTAACTGTTAGCCAAATGGCAGACTACTTGGGTGTTAGCAAGGAAGCAGTCTATAATCGCCTCAGAAGAGGGAGTTTAAAAAGTGTTATAGAGAATGGACAAAAATATGTTTTGCTAACAAAAGATATAAAAAAAGATAGCAATTCAAACAGAAAAAATCAAACAAAATCATTTGAAAGTGAGTATATAGGGTTATTAAAAACTCAAGTAGAAGAGCTAAAAAAGAGAAATGAAAAACTAGAATCTGACAAAGAGAGACTTCAAAATGAGATAACAGAGCTTCTAAAAAATGCAAAGAGTGAATTGGAGAGAATCTATAATGAAAGAGATGAGCAATTAAAAGCCATTTTAAAACTAGCAAATTTACCAACTCTTGGATATAAACTAAAAGAGGAGATGAAAAAAGAGTGTGAAGGGGAAATCTTTGAGGAAGCTGTGATAGAAGAGGAGATAAATGATGAAGAGATTGACATTGTTGAAGAAATTTGTAAAAATTATGAGGAGTGGCAAAGCATTGATGATTTCTTAGTTGGATTTAAAGAGAAAAAGAGATTAAAAATAGAAAAAAGGCTTTTGAAAGAGGTGGGTAGAAGTAAGTTTTTAAAGTATAATGAAGAGGGTTTATTTATAAAAAAGGGGATCAAATTGAAAAAGATTTTAGGTAAGAGTGAGTAGAAAATGAAAAAGAGATATATTAGAAAAATTTCAGACTATGTTATAGCAGGAGGAATTGGAGCTTTGGTAATTGCTGGGCTTCAAGGATGTGAAAAAAGGGATAATAATGAAAATGCGCTTAAAGAAGCATCTCAAATAAAAGGGGCATTTGTTGTTATAGAAAAAGAGCCAAGTGGTGGTTATAAGATAGTAGAAGAGTACCCTAGTGATGTAACAAGAGTAATAGTAAGAGAAGCTGATGGAAAAGAGAGAATTTTAAGTAAAGAAGAGATGGATGCCTTGATTGAGCAGGAGGCAAAAAGGATAGATGAGGGAAAATCAGCCCTTACAAATCCTGAGATGTCAAATGGTATGCCAGGGCTTGGGCAGGTGCTACTCTCAAGTATAGCAGGAGCTATGATTGGTAGTTGGATAGGAAATAAACTTTTCAATAACCAAAACTACCAACAGCAAAGAAGAACAAACTATAAAACTCCTCAGGCATACTCAAGATCTACTCAGAGCTTTCAAAAAGCTAAAACAAATGGTATGAAATCAAGCACTAAAAAGAGCAGTGGGTTTTTTGGAAGTAGAAGCACAACTAAATCTCGTTCATCATTTTTTGGTGGTTAGAGTTATGGTCAGTTTAAAAAGAGTTAACCCGCTAACGAGTGAGTTTTTAGAGTCTATCGGTTTTTATTGGCATACCGATGAGGATAAAACTCCATATGTTGCTGATGAGTTAGTTGTTGTTAGCCAAAAGGAGGCTGATGCATACTATGAGGCTACAAACGAGTTATACGATATGTTTGTAGAGGCGGGTGAGTATGTTATAAAAAACAATTTACTACATGAAATTGGCATACCGTTTAACATAGCACCTCTTGTTGAGATGTCTTGGGAAAATGATGTCCATTGGCACATTTATGGAAGGTTTGATTTATCTGGTGGGGTAGGAGGAGAGCCTATAAAGCTCATAGAGTTTAACGCCGATACTCCAACAGCCCTATTTGAGACAGCCATAGTCCAATGGGCTCTTTTAAAAGCAAATGGTATGAATGACTCTTTGCAATTTAACAATGTTTATGAGGCACTAAAAGAGAATTTTAAGAGACTTGTTGTACTAGATGGCGATACTGAGGATTTTGCAAAGTATTATGATGGCTGGAAGATTCTATTTTCTAGCATAAAAGGTAGTCTAGAGGATGAAAATACAACAAAACTACTTCAAAATGCAGCAAACGAAGCAGGGTTTCATACGGATTTTGCCTATGTTGATGAGGTAGAGTTTAGCTCAAAGGAGGGTGTCTTTAAGGGTGAAGAGAATTTTGAGTATTGGTTCAAGCTTATTCCTTGGGAGGATATCGGGATAGATGAGGGTGATTTGGCGCTGATTTTGAGAGATATTATGCAGAACCAAAAGGCAATCATTTTAAATCCTGCATACACTTTGATGTTTCAGAGTAAAGCTTTTATGAAGATTTTATGGGATTTGTACCCAAATCATCCACTTCTTCTTGAGACCTCTTTTGAGCCACTTAAGGGTAAAAAACAGGTAAGAAAGAGAGTCTTTGGAAGAGAGGGAGCAAACACAGAGATACTAGATGAAAATGCCAATGTGTTAAAATCAACCAACGGCGAGTATGATAAATTTATGCCAATTTATCAGGAGTTTGTTGATCTGCCTAAGGATGAACAAGGAAATCACTATCAAGCAGGAGTTTTTTTTGCTTATGAAGCTTGCGGACTTGGATATAGAAGAGGTGGTAAAATTCTTGATAATTACTCAAAATTTGTTGGACACATAATAGGATGATAAAATGAAGATTGTCTTTTTAGATGCTAAAACATTAGGTGATGATGTTAGTTTGGATGTTTTTAAAACTCTTGGAGAGTTTATAACTTATGATATAACTTCAAAAGAGCAAGTTATAGATAGAGTAAAAGAAGCAGATATCATACTAACTAACAAGGTTGTTATAGACAAAGAGGTGATGGATGAGGCTAAAAATCTAAAGCTTATCTGTGTAACTGCAACAGGGGTTAATAATATAGATTTAGACTATGCAAAGAAAAAAGGAGTTATAGTTAAAAATGCGGCTGGCTACTCTACTGCTTCAGTAACCCAGCACACTTTTGCATTAGCTTTAGCCTTAAACTCTCAAATAATCTATTATGATGAGTTTGTAAAGTCTAAAAAGTATGCAAAGAGTGAAATTTTTACAAATTTAGAGAGACCTTTTTGGGAGATAAAAGGTAAAAAGTGGGGGATAATAGGGCTAGGAACAATTGGAAGGAGTGTTGCTAGTGTTGCTAGTGCATTTGGAGCAAAAGTTTGCTATTTCTCAACTAGTGGAGTTTTTAGAGATGAGCCATATGAGAGAGTAGAGCTAGAAGAGATGCTAAAGAGTTGCGACATAATCTCAATTCACGCACCACTAAATGAAAAAACAAAAGGACTTATTGGTCCAAATGAGCTAGCTCTTATGAAAAAAGGAGCCATACTTTTAAATCTAGGAAGAGGCGGTATAGTAGATGAAGAGGCTTTAGCAAGAGCTTTGGATGAGCGAGGGATTTTGGCAGGCTTGGATGTGCTAGAGAGTGAACCTATGAGCAAGGAGAGTCCGCTTCTTGCTGTAAAAAATAGTGACAATCTCATAATCACACCACACATTGCCTGGGCTAGTTACGAGGCAAGGTGTGAGCTTATAAAGATAGTTGCAAAAAATATAGAGGATTTTTTAAAGAGTGTATGATTTAATAGTAGTTGGAAGTGGAGGAGCTGGGCTTTGTGCTTCTATTGAGGCAAGAAAAAGAGGCTTGAGTGTAGCTGTTATTTGTGAGCATAAGCCAACAGATGCTTCAACCTGCATGGCTCAAGGTGGCTTAAATGCAGTAGTTTATGATGATGAAGATGATAGTCCAAAATTACACGCAGAAGATACTCTAAAGGGTGGCTTTGGACTTGCCAATAGCTCAATGGTGAAGAGGATGTGCTATGGAGCAAAAGAGGATGCTTTATGGCTAGATTCTATCGGGATGCCATTTTCAAGAGAAAATGGAAGGATTGCTAGAAGACAGTTTGGAGCAGCTTCAAAAAAAAGAGCTCTTTATGCTCAAGACTATACGGGCTTAAAACTTCTTCATACTCTATTTGATAATGCTCTAAAAGAGGGTGTGGAGTTTTTAGATAGTTCACTTATGCTCGATTTGGTAGTTGAGGACTCTACATGTAAAGGGGTGGTTGTTTTAGATAATAGGGTTGGCAAGGTAAAAGCTTATGCTTCAAAGTCAGTAGTTTTGGCAACTGGAGGTTACGCCGGAGTTTATGGTAGTTTTACCTCTAGTGCTAAAAATAGCACCGGAGATGGTGTCGCAATCGCTTTTAAAAATGGAGCGATGCTAAGCGATATGGAGTTTGTTCAGTTTCATCCAACCGCTCTAAAATCTAGTTCGATTCTAGTAAGTGAAGGTGCTAGAGGAGCTGGAGGAGTTTTGGTAGATAGCAGTGGTAAGAGATTTGTGGATGAGTTAGCCTCAAGAGATGAGGTGAGCAGAGCGGTATTTAAAAAGATAAAAGAGGGCAAGCAGGTCTATTTGGACATAAGGCACTTAGGGGGAGAGTTTATAGATAAAAATCTGCCTCAAGAGAAAAAATTGATGAAAATCTATGAAGATATTGACCCGCTTGAAGATTTAATCCCAATAAAGCCTGTGGCTCACTATAGCATTGGCGGGGTTTTGGTTGATGAAAATTTACAAACTACAATAACAGGTCTGTTTGCAGTTGGTGAGTGCGCAAACACAAAAGTGCATGGGGCAAATAGACTTGGAGGAAACTCTCTTTTGGAGATAGTTCACTTTGGAAGAGCAGTAGTTAGTAGTGTTAGTGAGTATGTGAAAGATGTTAGTTTGGATGTTGACTTGAGTAGTTTTGAAAAAAAAGAGCAATGCAGGATTGATAGCCTTCTAGGAAGCTCTAGTGAGAGCTTTTTTACACTGAGGGAGGAGCTATCTAAAAAGCTGTTTGAAGAGGCCGGGATTTATAGAAATGGTGAAGCTTTGAAGAGTCTATTGGGTGAAATTGATGAGATAGCACAAAGATTTGAAAAGCTAAAAATAGCTGATAAAAACTTAGTGCATAACACTTGGCTAACATCTCACTTAAAATTTTCAAACTCACTGTTAGTTGCAAAGGCTTTAGCTCTTAGTGCATTGAAAAGAGAAGAGAGTAGGGGTGCTCACTTTAGAGAGGATTTTCAAAAGCCTTCAAGTGAAGCCTTGCACTCCATTGTATCTTTTAAAGATGGAGAGATTTTAGTAGGATTTAAAAGATGAAGATAAAAGTGTTAGATACTACCTATGAGATTCCAAGCAGCACCAAAACGCTTCTTGAAGCACTAGTTCATATAAAAGAGAAGATTGATCC